>NZ_AP017372.2:2252500-2457500 GCF_002356555.2 Halorhodospira halochloris | reverse complement strand
ACAAGCAGTGGGAGCCCGTAAGGGTGACCGCGTACCTTTTGTATAATGGGTCAGCGACTTACTTTCAGTGGCGAGGTTAACCGTTTAGGGGAGCCGTAGGGAAACCGAGTCTTAATAGGGCGTGCAGTCGCTGGGAGTAGACCCGAAACCGAGCGAGCTACCCATGGCCAGGGTGAAGGCGGGGTAACACCTGCTGGAGGCCCGAACCCACTAACGTTGAAAAGTTAGGGGATGAGCTGTGGGTAGGAGTGAAAGGCTAAACAAGCTCGGAGATAGCTGGTTCTCCCCGAAAGCTATTTAGGTAGTGCCTCGTGTCTCACTCCCGGGGGTAGAGCACTGTTTCGGCTAGGGGGGCATCCGTGCCTTACCAAACCGAGGCAAACTCCGAATACCGGGAAGTGCAATCACGGGAGACAGACAGCGGGTGATAAGGTCCGTTGTCGAGAGGGAAACAGCCCAGACCGCCAGCTAAGGCCCCGAAGTTGTGGCTAAGTGGGAAACGATGTGGGAAGGCAGAGACAGCCAGGAGGTTGGCTTAGAAGCAGCCATCCTTTAAAGAAAGCGTAATAGCTCACTGGTCTAGTCGGCCTGCGCGGAAGATTTACCGGGGCTCAAGCCACACGCCGAAGCTGCGGATGCACGCAAGTGCATGGTAGGGGAGCGTTCCGTATGCCGCTGAAGGGGGATCTGTGAGGACCCCTGGAGGTATCGGAAGTGCGAATGCTGACATGAGTAACGATAAAGCGGGTGAAAAACCCGCTCGCCGAAAGCCCAAGGTTTCCTGCGCAACGCTAGTCGACGCAGGGTTAGTCGGCCCCTAAGGTGAGGCCGAAAGGCGTAGCCGATGGGAAACAGGTTAATATTCCTGTACCTCTTGCTGCTGCGACGGGGTGACGAAGAAGGCTAGGTCATCCGGGTGACGGACGTCCCGGTTTAAGCGAGTAGGCGGGACCCTTAGGCAAATCCGGGGGTCCTGACGCTGAGACGCGAACACGACGCTCTACGGAGCGGAAGTGACCGATGCCCGGCTTCCTGGAAAAGCCTCTAAGCATCAGGCAGTAAGAGACCGTACCGCAAACCGACACAGGTGGGCAGGGTGAGAATCCTAAGGCGCCTGAGAGAACCCGGGTGAAGGAACTCGGCAAAATGGCACCGTAACTTCGGGAGAAGGTGCGCCTCCATTATGTGTAGCCCCTTGCGGGCGAAGCAGAAGGGGGCCGCAGTGACCAGGGGGCTGCGACTGTTTACTAAAAACACAGCACTCTGCTAACTCGTAAGAGGATGTATAGGGTGTGACGCCTGCCCGGTGCCGGAAGGTTAAGTGATGGGGTTAGCCCTTTGGGCGAAGCTCTTGATCGAAGCCCCGGTAAACGGCGGCCGTAACTATAACGGTCCTAAGGTAGCGAAATTCCTTGTCGGGTAAGTTCCGACCTGCACGAATGGCGTAACGATGGCCCCACTGTCTCCATCCGGGACTCAGTGAAATTGAAATCGCAGTGAAGATGCTGTGTACCCGCGGCAAGACGGAAAGACCCCGTGAACCTTTACTACAGCTTCGCACTGGACTTCGAGCATGCTTGTGCAGGATAGGTGGGAGGCTTTGAAGGCGAAGCGCTAGCTTTGCCGGAGCCATCCTTGAGATACCACCCTTGCATGCTTGGGGTTCTAACCTTGGCCCGTTATCCGGGTCGGGGACCGTGCGTGGTGGGTAGTTTGACTGGGGCGGTCTCCTCCCAAAGAGTAACGGAGGAGCGCGAAGGTACCCTCAGCGCGGTCGGAAATCGCGCATTGCGTGTAAAGGCATAAGGGTGCTTGACTGCGAGACCTACAAGTCGAGCAGGGGCGAAAGCCGGCCTTAGTGATCCGGTGGTCCTGTATGGAAGGGCCATCGCTCAACGGATAAAAGGTACTCCGGGGATAACAGGCTGATTCCTCCCAAGAGTCCACATCGACGGAGGAGTTTGGCACCTCGATGTCGGCTCATCACATCCTGGGGCTGTAGCAGGTCCCAAGGGTATGGCTGTTCGCCATTTAAAGTGGTACGCGAGCTGGGTTTAGAACGTCGTGAGACAGTTCGGTCCCTATCTGCCGTGGGCGTCGGAGACTTGAGAGGATCTACTCCTAGTACGAGAGGACCGGAGTGGACGTACCTCTGGTGTTCCGGTTGTCACGCCAGTGGCACAGCCGGGTAGCTACGTACGGACAGGATAACCGCTGAAAGCATCTAAGCGGGAAGCCTCCCTCAAGATAAGGTCTCCCTGGACCCTCGAGGTCCCTGAAGGGCCGTCCAAGACTAGGACGTTGATAGGCTGGATGTGGAAGTGCAGTAATGCATGAAGCTAACCAGTACTAATTGCCCGTGAGGCTTGGCCATATAACACCCAAGCACGTTCTAAATAACGCAATACAGCGCAGTGCACCTATTTGCATGGCGGCAACTTCCCGAATAGACGCCAAGGAGGGAAAAATAATCCCTCCGGCCAAAGTTTTGCCTGGCGAGTACAGCGAGTGGGAACCACCCGACACCATGCCGAACTCGGAAGTGAAACCACTCAGCGCCGATGATAGTGCAGCTAAACCGCTGTGCGAAAGTAGGTCATCGCCAGGCTCCCTAATAAACCCCCTGTGGATAAACCCCATAGGGGGTTTTTTTTGCTTACCCTTTGGCTTTGGTTGGATAATGCGTTTATGGGTGACTGGTTGCATAGTAAAGATAAAGGACTTGAGGCTATCTTCGCCCTGCTGGGCAGAGGTGGTGCATTCTCAACTTATGACATAAGCAAAACAACTGGTATAGCGTACGACAACATCCCACTGCTGATCGAAGGGTTACGAGAGCTGGGAATGGATATCGAGGAGATCGGTGGGGAGTGCTACCAATCTCGGGATGATTTGCGACCGCTAGATCCGAGTGAAATAAGTAAACGGGCCGAACTTAACAACTTAAAGATCTCAGTTCAGTTTCAGGTCGAATCCACCAACATATCCGCGCTGTCAATGGATCTGGATGAGGGGGAATATGGGGTGGTAGCGGCAGAGTGCCAAAGTGCCGGTAAAGGTCGTATGGGGAGAAGTTGGACTTCCCCGCTGGGGGGAGTATATATCTCATTGGTTAGGGATTTTTCGACAATAGCTGCTATGCCTACAGCACTTACGATCTGGTGTGCGCTCAGCATAGTATCTAGCTTAAACAAGTTTGGCGTTAAAGCGCAATTGAAATGGCCTAATGACATATTGATAAATGCCAGGAAAGCTGGTGGCCTGCTCGCCGAGCTAAAGGGCAATCCCCGCGGGCCCTGCCGAATAGTGGTGGGCATTGGGTTAAATACTGCTAACCAAAATTTAATCGTACCTAAAGACGAACTAAGCAACACAGGTGTAAGCCCTCTGCCGGTTGGGTCAATTCGAGGCTTGGATCGGAATAGGCTGGTTGGAAAAATAGCGGGCGAAGTTCATAAAACCATGTATGACTTTGCTCTGGGCAACTTAGCAAACCAGGCGGCTGAGTGGATCAGGTATGATTATTTTTTTGGCAAGAGTGTCGAAGTCTGTACAAGTGAAGGTAGGTTCGAAGGGGAATGCCGCGGGGTTGATGGAGAAGGGCGGCTGATCCTGCGCACGGACAATAACCAAATAAAGTTCGCCAGCGGTGAATCTCGATTGAGGATGCAGAGGTGCTAATTCTCTTCGACTTGGGCAACAGCAGGGTCAAGTGGGGATGCTGGGAAGAGGGAAAGGTATCGCTTTTAGGCGCTCAAAGCTATGCCGAGCCACTGCAACCACGGTTAGCTGAGATTGGCGGACAGGTGCCAACCAATATCACGCGTGTCGCTGGAGTAAGTGTAGCCGACTCAGCAAGAGAGAGATATGTAGAGGATGTCGTTCATGAGCTATTTGACCTAAATGTTGAATGGCTAACAGCTAGTGAACAGTCATGCGGGGTGAGCAATGGTTATAAAAACCCGTCTCAGTTAGGTGCAGATCGTTGGGCAGCCTTGATAGCTGCACGCGGAATAGCGCCAGAAGGTGCCTGTGTAATTGATGTTGGTACTGCGATAACCATAGATGGGCTGGACAATAAAGGCAGACATCTGGGCGGGGCGATTTTCCCGGGGGAAAGGGCGCTCGCGCTTGCTATGAGTGGGGCCGCCGCCGGGATTGATGTGCGGCATCGCCAAGTACAGCCAACACTACCTGCTTTGTGTACGGAAGATGCGCTATTGGCTGGCATTAGCTGTGGTGTTAAAGATGCTGTCAGGGGGTTATCTCAGCGGATAGCCGCGGAGTGTCCGAGAGATTTTCGGGGGTTGGTTACAGGCGGAGGGGGGAAGAAATTGATTAATAATCTACCGAGTGGTTATAGATGGGAGTACCGTGAATCTTTGGTCCTGGAAGGGGTTGGTCGCATGATGGAATCACATAGTCGGAGTGGCTGAATAAGATATGCGACCTCACCCTCTCCCCGTTTTTGGGGTAAGAGCTTCATCGCATTGCGGTATTTGGTTTGTTGAATTATCATGGGATCCATTGCTGGCGTAGCTCAGAAGGTAGAGCGGCTGCCTTGTAAGCAGCGGGTCGCAGGTTCGAATCCTGTCGCCAGCTCCATATATGTATTGACAACCAGAAGCGTCGCCTTCATACTTTCTGGTTCATTTATAGGAGGGGTACCCAAGCGGCCAACGGGGGCAGACTGTAAATCTGCTGGCTTAGCCTTCGTAGGTTCGAATCCTACCCCCTCCACCAAGCAGGACTAGTGAGTGTAGAGATGCTCGCTATGTTATAAGCCAAAGCTAAGCGGGTGTAGTTCAGTGGTAGAACCTCAGCCTTCCAAGCTGATGACGTGGGTTCGATTCCCATCACCCGCTCCAAGCTGGCGCACTGAGCACTTTGCGGTACTTGATAAGCCCATATAGCTCAGCAGGTAGAGCACTTCCTTGGTAAGGAAGAGGTCACCGGTTCGAGTCCGGTTATGGGCTCCAAAAGGTTGGCTAGATACAGGTTGATAAAAGCAGAGCTGTCGAGCGAGGCAGTCTCCTGACCGACGGGGAGATCCTTTAGATGTCAAAGGAAAAGTTCGAGCGCAAGAAACCCCACGTAAACGTGGGCACGATAGGTCACGTGGACCATGGTAAGACCACGTTGACGGCTGCGATGACGAAGGTGCTCTCGGATTCTTACGGAGGCGAGGCGCGTGCATTTGATCAGATAGACAATGCGCCGGAGGAGCGTGCCCGCGGTATAACGATAGCGACAGCGCACGTTGAGTATGAGTCGAACAATCGGCACTACGCGCATGTTGACTGTCCGGGTCACGCGGACTATGTCAAGAACATGATCACTGGTGCTGCGCAGATGGATGGTGCGGTGCTGGTGGTTTCGGCGGCAGATGGGCCGATGCCGCAGACGCGCGAGCACATTCTCCTGGCTCGTCAGGTAGGTGTACCAGCGATTGTGGTCTACCTGAATAAGGCTGACATGGTCGATGATGCAGAGCTGCTAGAGCTAGTAGAGATGGAGGTTCGCGAGCTGCTCAGCGACTACGATTTTGATGGAGATGGTATACCGGTAATCACCGGTTCGGCGCTTAAGGCGTTGGAGGGTGATGACTCGGAGATGGGTATGCCGTCGATTGTGCGCTTGGTAGAGGCGATGGATGAGGCGATTCCGCAGCCTGATCGGCCGGTTGATCAGCCGTTTTTGATGCCGATAGAGGACGTATTCTCGATTTCGGGTCGTGGTACGGTGGTGACTGGGCGCGTCGAGCGCGGGGTAATCAAGGTAGGTGAAGAGGTAGAGATTGTCGGGTTGACTGAGACCCGCAAGACGACCTGCACCGGCGTCGAGATGTTCCGCAAGCTGCTAGATCAGGGCGAGGCGGGGGACAACATCGGTGCTCTGCTGCGTGGTATCAAGCGCGATGATGTCGAGCGTGGTCAGGTGTTGTGTCAGCCGAAGTCGATCACCCCGCATACTCACTTTGAGGCGGAGGTTTATGTTCTGTCCAAAGACGAGGGTGGTCGCCATACGCCGTTCTTCCAGGGATATCGGCCGCAGTTTTATTTCCGTACGACGGATGTAACCGGCACGGTGGAGTTGCCGGAAGGTACGGAGATGGTAATGCCCGGTGACAACGTAAAGATCACCGTGCAGTTGATTGCGCCGATCGCGATGGAAGATGGTCTTCGTTTTGCTATCCGTGAGGGCGGCCGCACCGTAGGTGCAGGCGTCGTCTCTAAGATCATCGAGTGATATACGTAGGTGCCATCAGTGTGGCTGAGCCAACGCTCAAGTCGGGCTGGAGGACAAACTAATATAGGCCAGTAGCTCAATTGGCAGAGCAGCGGTCTCCAAAACCGCAGGTTGGGGGTTCGAGTCCCTCCTGGCCTGCCAAATTCTCGGTGCGGTCCGGTAGGGGGGTTCCCGCCGGACCGCTTCGGTAGCGGGTTCCATGAAATCGAGCGCTGAAAAGAGTACCTCACCATTTGACGTCATCAAATGGATCATTGCTATCTCCCTAGCAGTTGCCGGAGTGGCCGGATTCTACTTCTTTGGTGACGAGCCGCTACTGCACAGAGTTGGCGGTTTACTGGCAGCTGTTGCTGTGGCGTTTGCAATGCTTTCTACAACAGCGCAGGGTAGGTCGCTATGGTCGTTTGCCCAAGGTTCTAAGCAAGAGGTCCGGAAGGTAATATGGCCAACGCGTCAAGAGACACTGCAGACTACACTGCTGGTTGTGGCCGTAGTAATAATTGTGGCTATTTTCTTGTGGCTGATGGACATATTGCTACTCTGGTTGGTCGGCATGATTACTGGCCACGGAGGATAAGCCGATGGCGCTGCGCTGGTACGTGATACACGCCTACTCTGGGTTTGAGAAGCAGGTGCAACGTTCGCTTAAAGAGCGTGTTAAGCGCGCGGGCATGGAGGAAAAGTTTGGTGAGATCCTCGTGCCGACAGAGGAAGTCGTTGAGATGCGCGAGGGACAAAAGCGTAAAAGCGAAAGAAAGTTTTTTCCCGGCTATGTGCTTGTTCAGATGGAGCTCGATGATGATACGTGGCACCTAGTCAAGGAGGTGCCGCGTGTAATGGGTTTTATAGGCGGCCGACCCGACCGACCCTCACCGATAACAGATAGGGAAGCCGAATCGATCCTCAATAGGGTTCGCGAAGGGGCTGAAAAGCCCAAGCCTAAGGTGCTGTTTGAGGTCGGTGAGGTAGTGCGTGTTACCGATGGGCCGTTCACCGATTTTAATGGTGCGGTAGAAGAGGTTAACTACGAGAAAAGTCGTTTGCGTGTGGCGGTGATGATATTCGGCCGCTCCACGCCAGTTGAGCTTGAGTTCAGTCAGGTTGAAAAGACCTAGTGACGTTTTCTGCCCTGAGAATGGCGCCATGATTTAAGCGGGGAGCCGGATTAGGCGTGAGTACCCGCGAGAGGAGCTAGGAGATAATGGCAAAAAAAGTTGAAGCTTACATAAAGCTGCAAGTTGCTGCTGGTCAAGCTAATCCAAGCCCGCCGGTCGGGCCAGCGCTAGGTCAGCGCGGCGTTAATATTATGGAGTTCTGTAAGGCGTTTAACGCTCAAACGCAGGATATGGAACAAGGGTTGCCGGTGCCTGTGGTGATAACCGTTTACTCGGACCGCAGCTTTACCTTTGTTACCAAAACCCCTCCCGCACCTGTGCTGCTGCTTAAATCCCTGGGCATCAGTGGAGGATCAGGTACGCCTAACACTAAGAAGGTAGGGACGGTTAGCCGCGAGCAGTTAGAAGACATCGCGCGGACTAAGTGGCCTGATCTAAACGCAGCCGATATGGATGGCGCCGTGCGGTCGATTGCAGGTACCGCACGCAGCATGGGCATAGACGTGGAAGGGGTATGAGCGATGGCTAAGTTGACCAAACGGCAAAAAATGATCCGTGAGCGCGTCGATCATACTCGCCAATACTCGGTGGATGAGGCGCTTGGGTTAGTCAAAGAGCTAGCCACCGCCCGCTTTGATGAGAGCATTGATGTTGCGGTTGGGCTCGGAGTAGATCCACGCAAATCAGATCAAATTGTTCGTGGCTCGACCGTGCTGCCCCACGGCACAGGCAAGAGTATGCGGGTAGCGGTCTTTGCTCAGGGCGATAATGCCGAAGCTGCAAAGGCCAAAGGGGCTGATGCTGTGGGTATGGACGACCTGGCGGAGCGGATGCAAAACGGTGAGCTTGACTATGATGTCGTTATTGCATCGCCTGACGCCATGGGGGTAGTCGGTAAGCTGGGTCCCGTCCTTGGCCCGCGGGGGCTAATGCCTAATCCCAAAACCGGAACCGTTTCCGCTGATGTGGCAGGAGCAGTGAGCAACGCAAAGGCCGGACAAGTC
Organism: Halorhodospira halochloris; assembly: GCF_002356555.2. Lineage (NCBI taxonomy): Bacteria > Pseudomonadati > Pseudomonadota > Gammaproteobacteria > Chromatiales > Ectothiorhodospiraceae > Halorhodospira > Halorhodospira halochloris. Next base: position 2,449,132 of record NZ_AP017372.2, on the reverse strand, counting down.
CGTTACCGCACCGATCGCTCTGGTGTTATACACAGCCCAATAGGCCGAGCTAGCTTTGAGGTTGAGTCTTTGAGAGAGAACCTTCAGGCACTACTAGCTGATCTGCAAAAGCTCAAACCGAGCACATCAAAAGGTGTTTACCTGAAAAACATTTCCGTATCCTCCACGATGGGAGCGGGTGTTAGGGTTGACCAGTCAAGCGTAACATCTTGACGTTTAAGGTAATTAGCAGCAATTGGTAGCGCTGCATTAACGGCCAGAAAGGAGGCTGGTCAAGGCTGTCAATTTTGACAAGGCAGCCGTCAGAGACCGCCGGTGTCAACTTCGACTTAAAGGGTTGAAACCCGCCAGCGTAGACGGTGGCGCGAGCGAGGGGCCTGCACTTCGCCACCGTGAAGCCGACTCGAGAGAGTCGAGAAGCACGCCAAAAGCGTGTGCCATCGGCTCCCGGAAGGCGCTTCCGAGGAGATTAACCTTCCCAGGAGATGGACGATGGGACAAAGTCTGGAACAGAAAAAGGCGATGGTGCAGGAGGTGTCGACGGTAGCGCAGAACGCGTTGACCGCAGTCTCCGCAGAGTACCGTGGTTTGACCGCGCAGCAGATGGACCGTTTGCGAGCTGAGGCTCGCGAGCGAGGTGTCTATCTGCGAGTGGTTAAAAACACTTTGGCTAAGCGGGCAGTAGCCGGCACCGAGTTTGAATGCTTGACGGAAGCTTTGGATGGCCCGCTCCTACTTGCGTTTTCGCAGGAGGATCCGGGTGCAGCCGCCAGATTAATCAGGGATTTCTCTAAAGACCACAATGCTTTAGCAGCTCGTAATGTGGTCTTTGGCGGAACTCTCTATGCGGCTGATCAAGTGGAAAGGCTAGCTTCCCTGCCGACCCGTGAAGAGGCGTTGTCGAAGTTAATGGCGACGATGCGGGCGCCGGTGCAAAAACTTGCAACGACTATGAACGAGGTGCCCGGTAAGTTGGTGCGCACACTGGCTGCTGTTCGTGATGCTAAGCAAGGTGCATAAGCCTGAGACATCGCCAACATTAGAACCAAGATCGTGAGATCTTGCTCGCTTGAGTCTTGATTTAAGGAGATATTTACTGATGGCCGTATCAAAAGATGAAATCCTCGAAACCATTTCCAACATGAGCGTCATGGAAGTGGTTGAGCTGATCGAGGCAATGGAAGAGAAGTTTGGAGTTACTGCTGCTGCAGCGGTTGCCGCTGCGCCGGCCGCCGGTGGCGGTGGAGAAGCAGAAGCCGCCGAAGAGAAGACTGAGTTTGACGTTATGCTGACCTCGCATGGTGATAACAAAGTTGGTGTTATCAAGGCGGTTCGTGGCGTGACCGGACTTGGCCTCAAAGAAGCAAAAGAGGTGGTAGAAGGCTGCCCGTCACCTCTGAAAGAAGGTGCCTCAAAAGAGGAAGCAGAGGAGATCAAAGGCAAGCTAGAAGAGGCTGGAGCAAGCGTCGAGCTTAAATGAGCCGAGCCTCATCTATACTATTAGATGATAGACACTGGGCTGGCGACCAGGTGGTCGTCGGCCCGTGCCTGTTGGAGCGACGATAATCGTAAACAAGCGTGCAGGTGGGGAAAGTCGCACAAAATGTAGATTAGCCGTACCATTTTCAATGAACGTCTCTTAACAACCGTAATCGGTTGTGTGTAGGTGGCCATAATATATGGTCCATGATCCGTTAAAGACAAAGCTGCTCAAGCGCTGAGGAAGCCCGATGCCGTATTCGTTCACCGAGAAGAAGCGCATCCGTAAAGATTTCGGTAAGCTCCCAAACATCCTCGATGTGCCGTATTTGCTTGCTACCCAAATAGATTCCTATAGACAATTCCTTCAGGAAGATATAGCTGAAGAGAAGAGGGATCATGAGGCAGGTTTAGAGGGGGCATTCAGATCGGTATTCCCGATTCGCAGCCACTCCGGGAATGCCGAGCTTCAGTATGTTTCATACAGCATCGGCGAGGCACCTTTCGACGTTAAGGAGTGTCAAAACCGTGGACTAACGTATGCTGCTCCATTGCGCATGCTTGTACGTCTTGCCATCTACGATAAAGATAGTGGCGCTGTCAAAGACGTCAAAGAGCAAGAGGTTTATATGGGGGAGTTGCCCCTGATGACCTCAACGGGCACCTTTGTCGTTAATGGTACCGAAAGAGTAATAGTTAACCAGTTGCACCGCTCGCCTGGTGTGTTTTTCGACCATGATAAAGGCAAGAGTCACTCATCAGGAAAACATCTGTTCTCAGCCCGAGTTATTCCTTACCGTGGCTCTTGGCTAGATTTTGAATTTGACCCCAAAGATTCCATCTATGTCCGCATTGATCGTAGGCGCAAATTGCCGGCAACGATATTGTTGCGGGCGCTGGGGTATACTAATGAAGACATACTAGCAGAATTCTTTGAGACAGATCGCTATGAGCTGCGTGGGGATGGCTTGGTCGTCTTGGACCTCATCCCTGAACGGCTGCGTGGTGAAACGGCAAACTTTGATATTAATGTTGGCGAGGAGACCATTGTCCAATCTGGGCGCCGGATTACCGCTCGGCATATCAAACAGCTGCAGAAGTCTGGTGTAGATCAGCTGGAGGTACCTGAAGATTATCTGGTCGGCAAGATCCTCGCTCACGATGTCGTAGACCCGGAAAGCGGCGAAGTATTAGCTGAGGCTAACACGGGGCTAACTCCTGAACTTATTCAGGAGCTGATCGACGCCGGTATACGTGAGGTTAATACCTTATACATAAATGATCTCGACCGCGGGCCCTATATGTCCAATACCCTGGCGATCGATCCTACCCGCACACAGATGGAGGCCTTGGTAGAGATCTATCGAATGATGCGCCCGGGTGAGCCGCCGACTAAGGATGCGGCAGAAAATCTCTTTTATAGTCTTTTCTTTACCAGTGATCGTTACGACCTTTCTCCAGTAGGGCGAATGAAGTTCAACCTAAGGGTCGGGTACGACAACGAAACGGGCCCAGGGATTCTCTATGACAGCAGATATTTCAAGTTACTGGCTGAAGATGATCAATCTGCTGCAGAGCTTGTCGATCGACTAGGTGATGACTCTGATATCCTGGCTGTTTTGCGCGAACTGATAAACATCAGAAATGGCAATGGTCAGGTCGATGACATTGACCACCTAGGCAACAGGAGGGTCCGTTCGGTTGGCGAGATGGCCGAGAACCATTTTCGAGTAGGTTTGGTCAGGGTCGAGAGGGCAGTGAGAGAGCGCCTGTCGCTTGCCGAGAGCGAGGGCTTGATGCCCCAGGAATTGATTAATGCCAAACCTGTGGCAGCAGCAATCAAAGAGTTTTTCGGTTCATCGCAGCTCTCTCAGTTTATGGACCAAAACAACCCGCTCTCTGAGGTGACTCACAAGCGGCGCATATCCGCTTTGGGCCCAGGTGGTTTGACTCGGGAGCGTGCAGGATTCGAAGTGCGTGATGTCCATTCAACGCACTATGGTAGGGTTTGCCCGATCGAGACTCCTGAAGGACCGAATATCGGCTTGATTAACTCCTTGGCCGTTTACGCTAGACCTAACCGCTATGGTTTCTTGGAAACCCCTTATCGCCGGGTTGAGGATGGTAAGGTCACTGACCAGGTCGATTATCTATCGGCAATAGAGGAGTCGCGTTATGTTATTGCGCAGGCAAACGCTCGGGTAGACGAGAACGGTCTCCTTGCCGATGACTTGATCTCATGCCGGCATCAGAACGAGTTCACCATGGCGACGGCCGAGCGGGTCCAGTATATGGACGTTTCACCTCGCCAGATAGTCTCTGTTGCTGCCTCGTTGGTCCCCTTCCTCGAGCACGATGACGCTAACCGCGCCTTGATGGGTTCTAACATGCAGCGTCAGGCGGTGCCGACGTTACGTGCCGAGAAGCCCTTAGTGGGTACGGGAATCGAACGGACTGTTGCACAGGACTCAGGAGTTATTGTTACTGCCGAGCGTGGTGGGGTAGTTGAACAAGCGGATTCAAATCGCATCGTAGTCCGAGTAAAAGATGACGAGACAGCCGCAGGTGAACCGGGGGTTGATATTTACAACCTTACCAAGTACACCCGCTCCAATCAGAATACGTGCTTTAGCCAGAAACCATTAGTTTATGCTGGTGATCACGTCGAACGCGGCGATGCTTTGGCTGATGGGCCCTCAACAGACCTGGGTGAATTGGCACTAGGGCAGAACATGCTAGTGGCCTTTATGCCCTGGAACGGCTACAACTTTGAGGACTCAATCCTCGTATCCGAGAAGCTGGTTAAGGAAGACCGTTATACCTCGGTGCATATTGAAGAACTCACCTGTGTCGCTCGTGATACAAAGCTAGGCACTGAAGAGATTACTTCAGATATACCAAACGTATCTGAGTCGGCCCTTTCAAGGTTGGATGAGTCCGGGATAGTTTATATAGGCGCCGAGGTCAAGAGTGGAGATATCCTAGTAGGTAAGGTCACGCCTAAGGGTGAGACTCAGCTTACGCCTGAGGAGAAATTGCTGCGAGCAATATTTGGTGAAAAGGCCTCTGACGTAAAGGATACCTCACTGCGCGTACCTACGGGCATGGATGGCACAGTTATCGACGTGCAGGTCTTTACCCGTGATGGCGTTGAGAAAGATGAGCGGGCGCGATCGATAGAGCGAGAAGAGATTGCACGCATTCGCCAAGACCTCAATGACGAGGCACGTATCTTCGAGGATGATGCTTATGCTCGCCTGGAGCGACTGCTGGTCGGCAAGATAGCTGAAGGCGGGCCACAGGGGCTTGGCAGCGGCGCCGAGATACAACAGGATTACTTGGATAATCTCTCGCGGGAGCGCTGGTTCGAAATCCGCGTGCGTGATGAGGAAGTAAATCAGCAGCTTGAGGCCGTGCGCCATCAACTCGAGGCGCAGAATCAGAGGCTGGAAAAACGCTTCGAGGAGAAAAAGGCCAAGATAACTGCCGGCGATGATCTTTCCCCTGGGGTTCTCAAGACGGTTAAGGTCCACTTGGCTGTGAAGCGTCGTCTCCAGCCCGGCGATAAGTTTGCAGGCCGCCATGGTAATAAAGGCGTTATCTCGATGATAGTGCCCGAGGAGGACATGCCGTTTATGGATGACGGCACTCCGGTGGATATCGTGCTGTCGCCCTTAGGCGTGCCTTCAAGAATGAATGTGGGACAGGTTTTGGAGACTCATCTGGGATGGGCATCTAAAGGCCTCGGCGAAAAAATCGCGGGGATGTTACGGGAACACTCTAATGTAGAGCAACTGCGCGCATTCCTAAGTGAGATCTACAACATATCGGGTAGGAAGGAGGAGCTTGATCAGCTTAGTGAAGAGGATATAAAGACTCTCTGCAACAACCTTAAGAGCGGCGTTCCTGTTGCTACCCCCGTGTTCGACGGCGCAAATGAAGATGAAATAATGCGCTGGCTGCGCCTTGCCGGTCTACCAGAATCGGGCAAGACTAGACTGTATGACGGTAGAACTGGTGATGCCTTTGACCGACCAATTACAGTGGGGTACATGTACATGCTCAAACTCAACCACTTGGTTGACGATAAGGTGCATGCTCGTGCCACAGGGCCTTACTCACTGGTTACCCAGCAACCACTGGGCGGTAAAGCACAATTTGGTGGGCAACGTTTCGGAGAGATGGAGGTTTGGGCACTTGAGGCTTATGGTGCCGCCTACACCTTGCAAGAGATGTTGACCGTTAAGTCAGACGATGTGACTGGCCGTACCAAGATGTATAAGAACATCGTTGATGGTGATCACCGAATGGAGGCTGGCATGCCGGAATCATTTAATGTCCTGGTCAAGGAGATCAGGTCGCTCGGCATCAATATTGAGCTTGAAAGAGATGATTGATAAGGAATGTGATTTGGTTGTTTAAATCCTGGTAGTTATGAGCGCCTCCGGCGTATTGCCGGAGTGCGCCTTAGTTAAAGCTTATCAATATCACATAAACGTTTTTCCGTTGGGTGCCGCCTTCTTGGTCTGGCTATATTGCAGTTGCTTTGATCTTCGGCGCCCAGCCATGAAAACCAGCGCGAGCGGGCAGCAGATATGAAAGATCTCCTCAACCTTTTCAAGCAACCGGGTGCTCAGTTAGAGGACTTTGATGGGATACGTATCGGGTTAGCGTCGCCTGATATGATCCGTTCTTGGTCCTTTGGTGAGGTTAAAAAGCCTGAAACCATCAATTATCGCACCTTCAAACCGGAGAGAGATGGACTCTTTTGTGCCAAAATCTTTGGTCCTATCAAGGATTATGAATGTCTTTGTGGTAAGTATAAGCGCCTGAAGCATCGCGGTGTTGTGTGCGAGAAGTGTGGTGTAGAGGTCACCGTTGCTAAGGTCCGCCGAGAGCGGATGGGCCACATAGATTTAGCTAGCCCGGTAGCGCATATTTGGTTCCTTAAGAGCTTGCCATCGCGTATCGGCTTGCTCTTGGATATGACGCTGCGGGATGTCGAGCGGGTTCTTTATTTCGAGGCATTTATAGTAATTGAACCCGGCATGACGCCCTTAGAGCGGGGACAGTTGCTTACTGATGAGCAATACCTTGAAGCAGTGGAAGAGTACGGTGATGAGTTCGATGCCCGTATGGGGGCAGAGGCCGTCCTGGAAATTCTCAAAGGTATGGATCTCGAGGCTGAGGCACGGCGGCTGCGTGACGAGATTGAGTCGACTGGATCAGAGTCAAAAATCAAGCGACATACCAAGCGGCTTAAGCTTATAGAGGCCTTCCTTGAGTCGGGCAATAAGCCGGAGTGGCTGATAATGACAGTTCTCCCGGTATTGCCGCCCGATTTGCGCCCCTTGGTCCCCTTGGATGGCGGGCGTTTTGCTACGTCAGATCTGAATGACCTTTATAGAAGGGTAATAAACCGGAATAACCGCCTGAAGCGTCTTCTGGAGCTAGCAGCTCCGGATATAATCGTGCGCAATGAAAAACGCATGCTTCAGGAGTCAGTCGATGCCCTTCTAGATAACGGCAGACGGGGCAGGGCGATAACCGGGACCAACAAGCGGCCGCTAAAATCGCTGGCGGATATGATCAAAGGAAAGCAGGGCCGGTTTCGGCAAAACCTGCTTGGCAAGCGCGTCGACTACTCAGGGCGCTCGGTGATTGTTGTCGGACCAACTTTGCGCCTGCACCAGTGTGGACTGCCAAAGAGGATGGCCCTGGAGCTATTCAAGCCCTTCATATTCTCTAAATTGCAAAGGCGTGGCCATGCATCGACCATTAAGGCCGCGAAGAAGATGGTCGAAAGAGAGACGGGGGATGTATGGGATATTTTAGAGGAGGTCATCCGCGAGCACCCGGTTCTCCTTAATCGTGCCCCCACCCTCCACCGCTTGGGTATTCAGGCTTTTGAACCCGTGCTTATTGAGGGTAAGGCAATCCAGCTACATCCGTTGGTGTGTACTGCGTACAACGCGGACTTCGATGGTGACCAGATGGCGGTGCACGTCCCGCTATCTCTGGAGGCGCAGCTCGAAGCCCGCGCCATGATGATGTCAACCAACAATATCCTTTCGCCTGCCTCCGGTGAGCCGATTATAGTGCCTTCACAGGATGTGGTTCTGGGCATCTACTACATGACAAGGGAGCTTGTTAATGCCCGCGGTGAGGGGATGCGCTTCGCCAATGTCGAAGAGGTTCATCGTGCATATGAAACTGGCGCTGCTGAGCTAGGCGCCCGCGTAGAAGTGCGGATTAAAGAGCGGATAGTAGGTGATGATGGCGAATTAGTTGAACGCCCACAGAGGCGTGAGACCACCGTCGGCAGGGCGCTACTGTTCAACATAGTTCCCGATGGGATACCCTTCGATGAAGTAGACAAAGAGCTTGATAAAAAGGCCATCTCTAATCTGGTTAACACCTGCTATCGGCAGGTTGGCCTGAAGGGCACCGTAATCTTCGCCGACCAACTGATGTATACCGGGTTTTACTACTCCACGAAGGCGGGAGTTTCGATCGGTGTCGATGATATGGAGGTGCCGCCCGATAAGGAACAGAGCCTGCGGGAGGCTGAAGAGGAAGTCAGGGAGATTGAAGAACAGTACTCATCGGGCCTGGTAACGAGTGGCGAGCGTTATAACAAGGTAGTAGACATCTGGGCCCATACCAATGACCAGGTTGCCTCCTCCATGATGGAGCAGATGGGTAAGGAGGTAGTTGTCGACGCCGATGGTAATCAAGTTGAGCAGAAATCGCTTAACTCGATATACATCATGGCCGATTCTGGGGCCCGTGGCTCAGCCGCCCAGATACGTCAGCTAGCCGGAATGCGTGGCCTTATGGCCAAGCCGGATGGTTCTATCATTGAGACCCCGATTACGGCGAATTTCCGTGAAGGCCTGAATGTTCTGCAGTACTTCATTTCGACCCACGGCGCCCGTAAGGGGCTTGCCGATACGGCGTTGAAGACGGCCAACTCCGGCTATCTTACCCGCCGGTTAGTCGATGTTTCGCAGGATCTGGTTGTTACTGTAGAAGATTGCGGCACGACACATGGGTTAGTACTAACCCCAATCATCGAAGGCGGTGACGTAGTTGAAACCCTTGCCGAAAGGGCTTTGGGCCGAGTTGTCGCCGAGGACGTACCTGTTCCTGGCAGTGCTGAGATAGCGGTTGAGGCCGGCACGCTGCTTGATGAGGACTGGGTTGAGACCCTAGAGAGGATGGGTATTGATGAAATCAAGGCCCGCTCGCCGGTAACGTGCGAAAGCCGCCATGGGGTTTGTGCTAAGTGTTATGGACGTGATCTTGCTCGCGGCCATGGAGTAAATATTGGTGAGGCGGTTGGGGTAATCGCAGCTCAGTCAATCGGCGAGCCTGGTACCCAGCTAACCATGCGGACCTTCCACATCGGCGGTGCGGCATCAAGAGCTGCTGCAACTTCTCAGGTGGAGGTGCGCAACTCCGGCAATGTACGCTTGCACAACATAAAGACTGTTGAGCACCACTCAGGTAACTATGTGGCTGTCTCACGTTCTGGTGAAATAACCGTAATGGATGAGTATGGCCGCGAGAGAGAGCGCTATAAAATTCCTTACGGGGCTGTATTGAGTGTCGGCGATGGTGACTCGGTTGAGGCCGGCCAGTCAGTAGCCAACTGGGACCCACATACGCACCCGATTGTGACCGAGGTGAACGGATATGTTCGCTTCCATGATTTTGTAGAGGGTGTGACAGTCCAGCGCGAGCTAGACGAGGTTACCGGCTTAACAAGCCACGTTGTAACCGACCCGAAGAGCAGGGGCAGTGGCGAGCATAAACGCTCTACTGAAGACGCCTCCGGTAAAGCGACGGAAGAGCGTGTCGCCTATAAAGATCTGCGGCCAATGATCAAATTGGTTGATGAAAATGGCGAGGATCTGAATATCGCCGGAACCCAAATCCCGGCGCACTATTACCTGCCGGTTGGTGCTATCGTCTCGCTTGATGATAACTCTGAGGTTCGGGTCGGTGATGCTCTGGCTAGGATACCGCAAGAGGCATCTAAGACCCGCGATATTACAGGCGGTTTGCCGCGTGTTGCCGATCTCTTCGAGGCACGCAAGCCCAAGGATCCAGCGGTTCTTGCGGAGGCTTCCGGTACAGTAGGGTTTGGCCGCGAGACTAAAGGTAAACAAAGGCTAATAATTACGCAGCAAGATGGTGAAACTTACGAAGAGTTGATACCTAAATGGCGTAATGTGACTGTCTTTGAGGGCGAGCATGTTGAGAAGGGTGAGGTGGTCGCCGATGGTGAACCAAACCCGCATGACATACTGCGCTTGCTGGGGGTAACGAAACTCTCAGAATATATCGTTCAGGAGATACAGGACGTCTTCCGCCTCCAGGGCGTGGGCATAAATGACAAGCATATCGAAGTCATCATTCGACAGATGATGCGCAAGGTTCAGGTCAAAGACCCTGGCGATTCGATGTTCCTAAAAGGGGAACAGCTAGATCGTTCTAAAATGCTGGAGGAGAATGACCGTCTTGTGGCAGCCGGAAAAGAACCGGCGACATACGAGCCGGTCCTGTTGGGCATCACCAAGGCTTCGCTGTCAACCGAGTCGTTTATCTCAGCGGCCTCGTTCCAGGAAACTACTCGGGTGCTGACTGAGGCAGCGACACGTGGAGTAAGGGACGATCTGCGAGGACTTAAGGAGAATGTGATTGTTGGCCGCCTGATCCCAGCCGGAACCGGCTTTGCCTACCATGCTGCGCGGCGGCAGTTTACCTCGCAGTCTGCTGAAGGCGAAGGTTCTGCTGCAGAGCAAGTTGCACAGGCTTTTGCTCCAGGCGGCGGGGATGATGCAGCTATAGCAGAAGGTGGCAGCCAGGAAGAAAACTGAGTGTGTAACTCAGTAGTATTTGACAAGCGGGGCTAATCGCCCTAAAATTCCGCCTCTTCGACAGGCCGGACTGCCGGCCTGTCGTTTTTGGGTCTGTACGGAGCGCGAAACCCTATGGCGACAGTTAATCAATTAGTGCGAAGAGGGCGCACAAAGCGCACCGCTAAAAGTAGTGTGCCCGCTCTCGAGGGGTGCCCGCAGAGGCGCGGAGTCTGCACGCGGGTTTACACTACTACACCGAAAAAGCCGAACTCAGCGCTGCGCAAGGTTGCGCGTGTTCGTCTAACTAATAGTTACGAAGTTGCTGCCTATATTGGTGGCGAAGGTCACAACCTCCAGGAACACTCTGTGGTTCTGATACGCGGTGGTCGTGTTAAGGACTTGCCTGGTGTGCGCTATCACGTTGTCCGCGGGGCCGCGGATACAGCGGGCGTAGACAAGCGGCGGCAGGGTCGTTCTAAGTATGGCGCTAAGCGCCCGAAGAGCAAGTAACGGGAATCGATCATGCCCAGGAGAAGAGAAGTACCTAAGCGCAAAGTCCTGCCTGATCCCAAGTATGGGAGCGAGGTGCTGACTAAGTTCGTCAACATGGTTATGTTCGACGGCAAGCGTGCGGTCGCAGAGAGGATAATGTACGGGGCTTTGGAGAAGATAGGTTCCAAAAGCTCTGATCCTGTCGAGGTAATGGAGACTGCACTGGAAAACGTCAAGCCTCGGGTGGAGGTGAAGTCGCGTCGTGTGGGTGGCGCAACTTATCAGGTTCCTGTAGAAGTTCGCCCAGAGCGGCGTCAAACCCTGGCCATGCGCTGGTTGCTCGAGGCAGCGAGAAAGCGCGGCGAGAAAACCATGGCTGCTCGTCTAGCTAACGAGATGCAGGAAGCAGCTGATAGCCGCGGCGCAGCGGTTAAGAAGCGAGAAGACACCCACCGGATGGCAGAGGCCAACAAGGCGTTTTCCCACTACCGTTGGTAATAGCTGCTAGCAATACATAGAAATAAACAATTTGACGGGGTATCCACCGTGGCACGCAAGACGCCAATAGAGCGCTATCGGAACATAGGTATAGCTGCACATATAGATGCTGGTAAGACAACTACTACCGAGCGCATCCTTTTCTATACCGGAGTCTCACACAAGATGGGTGAGACCCATGACGGTGCGGCAACCATGGACTGGATGTCCCAAGAGCAGGAGCGAGGGATTACTATAACCTCCGCAGCTACAACCTGCTTTTGGAGTGGGATGGATCAGCAGTATCCTGAAACCCGTATTAATATCATCGACACACCTGGTCACGTTGACTTCACCATCGAGGTGGAGCGTTCTTTGCGAGTTCTTGATGGTGCAGTGGCGGTTTTCTGTGCGGTTGGCGGCGTGGAGCCACAGTCGGAGACAGTCTGGCGGCAGGCGAACAAATACGGCGTGCCGAGGATAGCGTTTGTTAACAAAATGGATCGCGCGGGCGCTGATTTCTCTCGCGTAGTAGGGCAAATGCGCGATAGGTTAGGAGCTCATCCGGTGCCCATTCAGCTGCCGATAGGCGCAGAAGATGACTTTCGCGGCATTATAGATCTAATCAGGATGAGTGCGATCTATTGGGATCGTGATAAGGAAGGAATAACTTATACCGAAGCAGAGATCCCTGAAGAGCTTAAGCAGGAAGCTGAAAATGCTCGGGAAGCGATGGTAGAAGCCGCCGCCGAAGCTGACGAAGAGCTAATGGATCGGTATTTGACCGATGGCGATTTGAGCAACGACGAAATCAAGGGTGGGCTGCGTAAGCGAACCCTCAACACTGAGATAACTCTGGCTCTTTGCGGTTCGGCCTTCAAGAATAAGGGTGTACAAACTCTGCTGGATGCGGTGGTTGAGTTCCTTCCCGCACCCAACGAAGTGCCAGCTATTGAAGGCATCTTGGATGATGAAGAGACGGTTGCTACGCGCGAGTCGAGCGATGAGCAGCCCTTTGCCGCCTTGGCCTTTAAGATTGCTAACGACCCTTACGTTGGAAACCTAACGTTCTTCAGGGTATATTCGGGCGTTCTCAGCTCGGGTGATCAGGTATATAACCCTGTCAAAGGGAAGAAAGAGCGGATCGGTCGGATTCTGCAGATGCACTCTAATCAGCGTGAGGAGATCAAGGAGGTCCGTGCTGGGGATATCGCGGCAGCGGTCGGCTTAAAAGAGGTAATTACTGGGGATACGCTCTGTGATCCAAGCAACAAAATTACCCTGGAGCGCATGGAGTTCCCTGAGCCGGTAATAGCGGTTGCGGTAGAGCCCAAGAGCAGAGCCGATCAAGAGAAAATGGGCCAGGCACTGGGCCGGTTAGCTCAAGAGGATCCTTCATTCCGGGTGCGGACTGATGAGGAATCAGGGCAGACAATTATCTCCGGGATGGGTGAGTTGCACCTGGACATTATAGTAGATCGCCTCAAGCGCGAGTTTAAAGTTGAGGCCAATGTTGGCGAGCCTCAAGTTGCCTACCGTGAGACTATACGCAAGACGGTCGAGCAGGAGGGTAAATTCATACGCCAGTCCGGCGGAAGAGGACAGTACGGACATGTGTATATTCGTATTATCCCACAGGATCGCGGTGAGGGGTATGAGTTCCAAAGCCAGATTGTAGGCGGCGTAGTGCCTAAGGAGTATATACCTTCGGTAGATCAGGGTTGCAGAGAGGCCATGGAAGAAGGCATACTGGCAGGCTATCCAGTTGTTGATGTGCGGGTTGAGTTGTTTGACGGCTCTTATCACGACGTCGACTCATCCGAGATGGCTTTCAAGATAGCCGGGTCGATGGCTTTCCGGGAAGGCTTTAACAAAGCCAACCCGGTTCTGCTGGAACCGATAATGAAGGTTGAGGTCACCACTCCTGAGGAGTACATGGGGGACGTAGTGGGTGACTTAAACCGCAGGCGCGGGAATGTCCAGAAGATGGACGACATACCGACTGGCAAGCAGATAAGCGCAATGGTGCCCCTGAAGGAAATGTTCGGGTATGCAACAGATTTGCGCTCCAATACACAGGGGCGTGCAGCTTACGTGATGGAGTTTGCCGAGTATGCTGAGGCGCCTGCAAGCATTGCCGATGAAGTAATTAAGAAAGCGTCGTGACGGCGGCTTTTGAACCGACTGGATTAACGAAATAGAGTTTAACGAGGTGTGGCGTGTCCAAAGAAAAATTTGAACGTAAGAAACCCCACGTAAACGTGGGCACGATAGGTCACGTGGACCATGGTAAGACCACGTTGACGGCTGCGATGACGAAGGTGCTCTCGGATTCTTACGGAGGCGAGGCGCGTGCATTTGATCAGATAGACAATGCGCCGGAGGAGCGTGCCCGCGGTATAACGATAGCGACAGCGCACGTTGAGTATGAGTCGAACAGTCGGCACTACGCGCATGTTGACTGTCCGGGTCACGCGGACTATGTCAAGAACATGATCACTGGAGCTGCGCAGATGGATGGTGCGGTGCTGGTGGTTTCGGCGGCAGATGGGCCGATGCCGCAGACGCGCGAGCACATTCTTCTGGCTCGTCAGGTAGGAGTGCCTGCGATTGTTGTCTACCTGAATAAGGCTGACATGGTCGATGATGCGGAGCTGCTAGAGCTAGTAGAGATGGAGGTTCGCGAGCTGCTCAGCGACTACGATTTTGATGGTGATGGTATACCGGTAATCACCGGTTCGGCGCTTAAGGCGCTGGAGGGTGATGACTCGGAGATGGGTATGCCGTCGATTGTGCGCTTGGTAGAGGCGATGGATGAGGCGATTCCGCAGCCTGATCGGCCGGTTGATCAGCCGTTTTTGATGCCGATAGAGGACGTATTCTCGATTTCGGGTCGTGGTACGGTGGTGACTGGGCGCGTCGAGCGCGGGGTAATCAAGGTAGGTGAAGAGGTAGAGATTGTCGGGTTGACTGAGACCCGCAAGACGACCTGCACCGGCGTCGAGATGTTCCGCAAGCTGCTAGATCAGGGCGAGGCGGGGGACAACATCGGTGCTCTGCTGCGTGGTATCAAGCGCGATGATGTCGAGCGTGGTCAGGTGTTGTGTCAGCCGAAGTCGATCACCCCGCATACTCACTTTGAGGCGGAGGTTTATGTTCTGTCCAAAGACGAGGGTGGTCGCCATACGCCGTTCTTCCAGGGATATCGGCCGCAGTTTTATTTCCGTACGACGGATGTAACCGGCACGGTGGAGTTGCCGGAAGGTACGGAGATGGTAATGCCCGGTGACAACGTAAAGATCACCGTGCAGTTGATTGCGCCGATCGCGATGGAAGATGGTCTTCGTTTTGCTATCCGTGAGGGCGGCCGCACCGTAGGTGCAGGCGTCGTCTCTAAGATCATCGAGTGATTGATCATGGTGACCTCAGCAGCTACATCAACAAGTAATCAGCGTATCAGGATCAGGTTAAAGGCCTTCGATCACCGCCTGATAGATCAGTCGGCTAGGGAAATTGTCGACACGGCCAAGCGTACTGGTGCGCATGTGCGCGGTCCCATCCCTCTGCCGGTGAAGAAGGAAAAATTCACTGTTCTGACTTCACCTCACGTAAACAAGGATGCTCGAGATCAATACGAGATCCGCACACACAAGCGCCTGATGGATATAGTTGACCCGACCGATAAGACCGTAGATGCCTTGATGAAGTTGGATCTTGCGGCTGGTGTAGATGTCCAGATCAGGCTCTACTAACAGATCGCCACGGCCGGCTATTCAAAAACCGGTCGTGGCATTAACGAACGGTGTTGCTCAGAGTGTTGCGGGGATGGACGCCTTGCGACATTCAACAGAGTAGAACTGGTATTAGAAGCTGCCGGCGCTTCTGCCGGGGTTTTTTATTTGTGAGGAGACGCGGACGATGGCTATCGGAATCGTCGGTCGCAAGCGCGGCATGACAAGGGTGTTTACCGAAGACGGACAGTCAATCCCGGTAACCGTAATTGAAGCAGAGCCGAACAGAGTTACTCGGGTTAAGACCGATGAGGTAGACGGTTATCGAGCCGTGCAGGTAACTGCTGGAAAGCGTAAGCCGCAGCGCGTTAACAAGCCCGAGGCGGGCAATTTTGCGAGCGCCGGTGTTGAGGCGGGCCGTGGATTGTGGGAATTTAAGCTCGACCAAAGATCCCCAGATGAGGGTGATGGCGCTTATGAAGCTGGGACTCAGGTAACTGTCGAGAGCTTTGAGGTCGGGCAGTCAGTGGATGTTGTAGGAACCAGCAAGGGGCGCGGTTTTGCGGGTACAGTGCGACGCCATAACTTCCGTGCGCAGCGCAATAGCCACGGCAATTCAAAGTCACACCGAGTTCCTGGTTCCATTGGTCAATGCCAAAGCCCAGGGCGTGTCTTTAAGGGTAAGAAAATGTCTGGGCAAATGGGCAATAAGCGAGCAACCGTACAAAATCTCGAGATTGTCCGTGTAGATAGTCAGCGGAACCTGCTCTTGATACGCGGCGCGGTCCCAGGTGCAGTCGGCGGTGACTTGCTAGTTCGTCCCGCACGTAAGGCGAAATAGGTTACAGGGGGAGCCATGGAGCTCAATCTCAAAAAACAAAACGGTGAAGCGGCTGGTGTAGTAGAAGTATCAGCCAAGGCCTACGGTGAGCCGTTTCGTGAGACTTTGATACATCAGGCTGTTACTGCCTATATGGCTGGCGGGAGAGCTGGGACGAAGAGCCAAAAGACCCGCTCAGAGGTCAGTGGAGGCGGGAAAAAGCCCTGGCGGCAGAAAGGCACCGGTAATGCCCGGGCTGGAACATCGCGCAGCCCTATTTGGCGTGGTGGAGGAGTAACTTTTGCGGGCAAGCCTAGGAATCACGCGCAAAAGCTCAACCGCAAAATGTACAGAACCGCTATGCGATCCATTGTATCCGAGCTGGTGCGTCAAGATAGGCTGACGGCCGTAGAAACTTTTGAGGTCGATAGCCCCAAAACTAAGCAGCTCAAACAGCGCCTCGAAGTGTTCGGACTGTCAAATGTCCTGATTGTAACTGAACAGCCAGATCAAAATCTGTATTTTGCCGCGCGCAACATGCCGGGTGTAGGTGTTATCGCTGCCGAGAAGATTGATCCGGTGAGTCTGGTAAGCGCCGAGCATGTTTTGATTACGGCTGAAGCTCTGCGGCGTGTTGAAGGGTGGCTGTCATGAATGAAGAGCGCTTGTATACCATACTCGAAGGACCGCATATATCCGAGAAAAGCACCGTCATTGCTGACTCCGCAGGACAGGTTGTATTTCGGGTCGCGATAGATGCTAAC
The DNA here is from genome assembly GCF_002356555.2 of Halorhodospira halochloris. NCBI lineage: Bacteria > Pseudomonadati > Pseudomonadota > Gammaproteobacteria > Chromatiales > Ectothiorhodospiraceae > Halorhodospira > Halorhodospira halochloris. The sequence goes on along the minus strand of NZ_AP017372.2, from coordinate 2,432,502 downwards.
AAAAGTGAAATAAAAAGGGCTGTCGAAAAGCTCTTTGAGGTCCGTGTCGTTGACGTGCGCACCGCCCGAGCGAAGGGTAAGCTCAAACGTTTCGGGAGAGTTAACGGACGCAGGCGTGATTGGAAAAAGGCTTACGTTACCCTCGCCGAGGGGCAAGATATTGATTTCCTCGGTGCAGAGTAAGGGGATAGAGTCATGGGATTAATGAAGAGTAGACCGACATCGCCTGGCCGGCGTTTTCTAGTTCGTCCAAAGGATCATAGGCTTCACACAGGTGATCCCTATGCCCCTCTTGTGGTCAAAAAGACTAAGAATGGTGGGCGCAACAACTCTGGGCGGATTACAACGCGGCATCGTGGCGGCGGACACAAGCAACGGTATCGCCTTATCGATTTCAAAAGGGACAAGGAAGGCGTACCTGGGGTGGTCGAGCGCTTAGAATACGATCCTAACCGGTCAGCGCATATTGCATTAGTGCTTTATAAAGATGGCGAGAGACGTTATATTATTGCACCTCGCGGGGTTGATGCTGGGGCAAAGATAGTCTCTAGCAGGGAAGCGCCAATTCGTCCTGGAAACTCCTTGCCGATGCGCAATATTCCTGTCGGCACACAGATCCACTGCGTTGAGTTGAAGCCTGGAAAAGGTGCCCAGCTGGCGCGGTCGGCAGGTTCAAGCGTGCAACTTGTCGCGCGCGAGGGGAGTATGGTTACTCTGCGCCTGCGCTCAGGTGAGACAAGAAGAGTACCAATCGACTGTAAGGCTACGATTGGTGAAGTTAGCAACAACGAGCATAGTTTGCGCAATCTCGGTAAAGCAGGTGCTAAGCGATATAAAGGTATCAGGCCAACAGTACGCGGTGTTGCAATGAACCCCGTGGACCACCCTCACGGTGGTGGTGAAGGTCGGACCTCAGGGGGACGTCACCCAGTAACGCCATGGGGCATGCCCACAAAGGGTTTCAAAACACGTAAAAACAAACGCACCGATAAATACATAGTGCGCAGACGCAAGCGTTAAGGGGTAAATTGCCGTGCCACGCTCGACAAAAAAAGGGCCTTTTATTGACTACCATCTTTTGAAGAAGGTGGAAGAGGCTAATGCAAGTAACAGTAAGCGGCCGATCAAGACGTGGTCACGCCGCTCGGTAGTTATGCCGGACATGGTTGGCTTGACTATCGCCATACATAACGGCCGTCAGCATGTGCCGGTTCTGATCAACGAGAACATGGTTGGGCATAAACTCGGCGAATTCGCAGTGACACGCACCTATCGTGGCCACGCAGCCGACAAGAAGTCCAAGCGGTAAGGGAGTGCGCGCTATGGAAACTCGAGCAAAATTGCGATTCTCGCGCATATCGCCACAGAAGGCGCGCTTGGTCGCTGATCAGGTGCGCGGCAAGCCGGTAGAAGAGGCTTTACGGTTATTGGAGCATAGCCCAAAAAAGGGTGCTCATATTATCCGTAAGGTTCTTGAATCAGCGGTAGCGAATGCCGAGCATAACGACGCGGCGGATATTGATGAGCTGCGCATATCGCGGATCTTCGTTGACGAAGGTCCGGCTATGAAGCGAATTCAACCGCGTGCGAAAGGGCGGGCGACAAGAATCCTCAAGCGGACAAGTCATATTACAGTGGCTGTCAAAGAGGACTGAGAGAATTAAGCGAGAGAGGCTGGCATGGGAAACAAAACCCATCCTACGGGATTTAGGCTTGGCGTAACTGAAGATTGGCGCTCCATGTGGTATGCAGACAGCCAAAGGTTCAGTGAGTATCTGAACACTGATCTGCAGGTTAGAAGCTTTATCCGTGAGCAGCTAAAAAATGCATCGGTAAGCAGAATTCAGATTGAGCGTCCAGCTAAGAACGCACTCGTCACTATACATACTGCGCGTCCAGGTATTGTGATTGGTAAGAAGGGCGAAGATATTGACCGCCTGCGCAGCCAGGTTACGGCCAAGATGGGCGTGCCTGTGCACATCAATATTGAAGAGGTGAGAAAACCCGAAGCGGATGCCAATCTGGTCGCGGAAAGCATAGCAGGCCAACTAGAGCGTAGGGTTATGTTCCGCCGCGCTCTCAAAAGAGCGGTAGGTAATGCCCAGAGGGTAGGGGCGCAAGGAATCAAAGTTCAAGCAGCTGGTCGTCTGAATGGAGCAGACATAGCCCGCACCGAGTGGTACAGGGAGGGTCGCGTACCCCTGCACACACTTAGGGCGGATATAGACTATGGCTTTGCTGAAGCAATGACCACCTATGGTGTGATCGGTGTCAAAGTCTGGGTATTTAAGGGCGAGATAATAGACACCGAAAACGAAGGTGCACCAGCGGAGCGAGTGCGTAGGGCAGCAGCTTCACAAGGCTGAGTGGATAAAGGTGTACTGAAATGTTACAGCCTAAAAGAACGAAATATAGAAAAAAGCAGAAGGGCCGGAATGAAGGCTTAGCCACGCGAGGTGACAAAGTCAGCTTTGGCGAGTACGGGTTGAAGGCGACTACTCGAGGCCCGATTACATCTCGTCAAATCGAGGCGGCGCGTAGGGCGATAAATAGATATATTCGCCGTGGTGGTAAGATTTGGATCAGGGTCTTTCCCGATAAGCCAGTGACCGAGAAGCCGCTGGAAGTGCGCATGGGCAAAGGGAAAGGCAATGTTGATCATTGGTGTGAACCGATAGCTCCTGGTCGTGTCCTATATGAGATTGAGGGTGTATCAGAGGAGGTTGCGCGGGAAGCATTTCGTCGCGCCTCGGCAAAGTTGCCAGTTAAGACCACCTTCGTTAACCGGACGGTGATGTGATGAAAGCAAGTGAGCTGCGCAACAAAAACATGGCTGAGCTCGAGAAAGAGCTAATAGAGCGTCGCAAAGAGCAGTTCAATTTGCGGATGCAAAAAGCTAGCGGGCAGTTGTCGCGGAACCATCAAATTGGGCTGGTGCAGAGGGATATTGCACGTATTAAGACTGTTATAAATGAGCGTAAGCGTGCGGAGCAAAGAGTATGAGTGAAGCTAAGAACACTCGCACCGTAAACGGGCGCGTTGTTAGCGATAAGATGGATAAGACACGGACTGTGGTTGTCGAGCGCCGCGTCAAGCATCCGCTTTATGGCAAGTTTATTAGGCGATCCACAAGACTCTACGCCCATGATGAAAGTAACGAGGCAAAAGAGGGTGACTGGGTCGCTGTTCAAGAGTGCCGCCCAGTGTCAAAGAATAAGGCATGGCGGTTGGTTAAAGTGCTCGAGCGAGCCGCAAGTTAAGATTTAGCGGTGCCCGAGCGGGGCTTATCGAAAAGGAAGCGGGTGTAGCGTCATGATCCAGATGGAGACCCTCCTAAAAGCGGCGGATAACAGTGGTGCCCGTCAGGTTCAGTGCATTAAGGTGCTGGGCGGTTCGAAGCGTCGCTATGCAGGGATCGGCGATATCGTCAAGGTCAGCGTCAAGGACGCGATTCCGCGAGGGCGCGTCAAAAAAGGTGAAGTATATAACGCCGTAGTTGTCCGGACGCGCAGAGGTGTGCGCCGTGCCGATGGCTCTCAAATACGGTTTGATGGCAATGCGGCTGTACTGCTGAACAACAATCTGCAGCCTCTGGGTACACGTGTGTTCGGACCAGTAACCCGAGAGCTGCGCACTGAACGTTTTATGCGCATCATATCGTTGGCGCCAGAGGTACTGTAGGTAGAGGACATCATGCGCAAGATTCGAAAAGGCGACGAAGTCGTAGTCATTGCCGGTAAAGATCGGGGGCGTCGGGGTAGAGTCTCACGCGTGTTCCCAGATCAAGATAAGGTAGTAGTGGATAACGTGAACATGGTTAAGCGCCATAGGCGCGGCAATCCGATGCAGGGATCGAGTGGCGGCATAATCGAGCAAGAAGCGCCTATACATATCTCTAACGTAGCGATATACAACCCCGAGACAGACAAGCCTGATCGGGTAGGTATCCGCTGGGATGATGATAGAAAGGTCCGCTACTTCAAGTCGAACCAGCAGCTAGTCGACGCGTGAGGGTGGCTGAGATGGCAACATTAAGAGAACAGTATAGAAAAGACGTATCCCCAGCGCTTTTAGAGCGGTTCGGCTATAGCAATGTCATGCAAGTGCCGCGATTGGATAAGATCGTACTCAATATGGGACTTGGTGAAGCAGTCCGTGATAAAAAGATAATTGATGTTGCGCAAAGGGATTTGGCCAAGATCACTGGGCAAAAGCCTTTAGTAACAAAGGCTCGAAAATCAGTGGCCGGCTTCAAGATTCGTGAGGGTTGGCCCATAGGCTGCAAGGTAACGTTGCGCCGTGAACGCATGTACGAGTTTTTGGAGCGATTCATCCATGTCGCTGCACCAAGGATTCGCGATTTTCGGGGTTTTTCACCGCGTGCATTTGATGGACGTGGCAATTACAACCTAGGTGTGCGCGAGCAGCTTATTTTTCCCGAGATCGACTTCGACGAGATTGACCGTGTGCGCGGAATGGATATAACCATCGCAACGACCGCGCGCACCGATGAGGAAGGGAAGGCCCTGTTGGAGGGGTTTGGGTTTCCGTTCCGTACCTGATTCATTAGGAGAGCGTCATCAATGGCAAAAAAATGTATGGTTGAGCGAGAGCGCAAGCGCAGAAAACTAGCAGCGCGATACGCAAAGAAACGGGAATCCTTAAAAAAGATAATAGAGAATCCCGAATCTAGCGTAGAAGAGCGGTTTGAGGCTCAGCTTAAACTGCAACAGATCCCGCGTAACGCAAGCCCTGTGCGCCAGCGAAATCGTTGTGCCATCTCAGGCAGGCCGCGCGGTTACTATCGTAAGTTTGGACTGGCCCGAAACCAGCTGCGTGCGGCAGCTTTAAAGGGTGAGATTCCAGGCTTGACTTTCTCGAGCTGGTAAGAGGGGTTTAAAAATGTCCATGACTGACCCCATTGCCGATATGCTGACCCGCCTCAGGAATGGTCAAAGCGCTGAGAAGGCTAGTGTGCGCATGCCGTCCTCGAAGCAAAAGGTAGCCATAGCAAAGGTCCTACGCGAGGAAGGTTATATAGCCGATTACGAAGTAGTTGGCGAGGATAAAAAACCCGAACTGGTCATTACGTTGCGCTATCATGATGGGCAACCTTCAATACGTGAGATACAACGATATAGCCGTCCAGGGTTGAGAATCTATCTTGGGCGCAATGAGTTGCCCGAGGTCCGTAATGGGCTCGGTACTGCCATCATTTCAACTTCGCGTGGCGTGATGAGCGACAAATCGGCCCGCTCCCAGGGCCATGGCGGTGAAGTACTCTGCGTGGTCTTTTAACAGGACGAGTATTATGTCTAGAGTGGCAAAGGAGCCTGTGCAGATCCCTCCCAAAGTAGAGGTAGAGCTGCAGGGCAGTGATATAAAAGTTAAAGGCCCTAAAGGCCAGCTGGACTGGCGGTGCCACAGCCTAGTGGAGGCCGAGCACCAAGAGGGGAAAGTACTGCTACGCCCCCGCAAGCGCGGAACTAAGGCTGTTGCTTTGACAGGCACAACCCGGGCTGTGATCAACAATATGGTCCAAGGAGTCAGCGAAGGGTTTGAGCGCCGCCTCGAGTTGCGCGGTGTAGGATACCGGGCACAACTGCAGGGGGCTACGCTCCATTTGACCTTAGGGCATTCGCATCCGATAAATTTTGTGCCTCCTGAGGGGGTAACTCTCGAAGTGCCATCACAGACCGAGGTTGTTGTCAGGGGTGCTGATAAACAGCTAGTCGGAGAGGTTGCTGCACAAATACGTCGTTTCAGGCCTCCTGAACCTTATAAAGGCAAAGGCGTGAGGTACGTTGGTGAGCGAGTGGTCTTAAAAGAGGCCAAGAAGAAGTAAAGGTGGGAACGGACATGGAAAAGAAAATTGAGCGCATGCGTCGTGCCCGCAAAAGCAGGGGACGTATAAGGCAAAGGGGGGCTTATCGGCTCTCGGTTCATCGTACCCCACGCCACGTCTATGCTCAGGTTCAAGCCCCGGATGGGTCTCGGACCTTGGCGGCTGCATCGACAGTTGAGCCGGGCTTACGGGACCGCAGCGGCGGTACTGGTAACATCAATGCCGCAAGTGAAGTAGGACGCATGATAGCTGAAAGGGCCAAGGAGGCAGGAATAAACCAAGTGGCCTTCGACCGTTCTGGTTATCGCTATCATGGGCGGATTCGGGCACTTGCGGAGGCAGCTCGCGAGGCTGGGCTACAGTTTTAGGTTAGAGGCATAAGTTTATGGCTAATGGAGAACAGGGTGCTGCGGACGGGCTCCGTGAAAAGCTTATAACCATCAACCGTGTGGCTAAAGTAGTCAAAGGCGGGAGACAGTTCGGCTTTACTGCGCTCACGGTGGTTGGTGATGGAGACGGGCGAGTCGGTTTTGGCTATGGGAAGGCTAGGGAGGTCCCGGCTGCAATACAGAAGGCAATGGAGCGTGCCCGCGTCAATATGCGGCGAGTGCCACTCGACGGCGCTACGCTGCGATATCCCGTAACCCACTTTCATGGCTCCAGCAAGGTGTTTATGAAGCCCGCTTCACCCGGTACAGGAATAATCGCCGGGGGTGCCATGCGAGCTGTCTTTGAGGTGGTGGGTGTGCAGGATGTGCTGGCGAAGTCGGTCGGTTCGCGCAACCCCATTAACGTTGTTAGGGCAACTGTTGATGGTCTGGCGCAGATGGATTCTCCTGAGGACGTGGCCGCCCGCCGAGGCAAAGCGATAGAAGAGATCGTGGGCTAATCATGGCAGAGAAAAAGATGATCAGGGTGACGCTTAGGCGCAGTCCTCATGGTCGGATAGCCGATCATAAGAAGTGTGTGGCTGGGCTTGGACTGCGACGTATGCATCAAACTGTAGAAGTCGAAGATACACCGCAGAACCGCGGGATGATAAATAAAGTCTCTTATATGCTGGAGACCAAGGAGGTTTAATGCGCCTTAATGACCTGTCTCCTAAAGAGGGCACCAAGACCAAGGCCAAGCGCGTTGGGCGAGGCGCTGCCAGTGGGCTTGGTAAGACCGCAGGCCGAGGACATAAAGGTCAACATAGCCGCTCCGGCGGATTTCACAAGGTCGGCTTCGAGGGCGGTCAAATGCCCCTGCAGCGCCGTGTGCCTAAGTTTGGCTTTAGTTCACAGAGAGGTCTCTACACAGCCGAGGTACGACTAAATGAACTGAACTCGGTCGAGGCTGGTGATATTGATATGGACACCCTCAAAAAAGCGGGCGTTGTCCGAAAAAATATGCGTTTTGCCAAAGTCATTGCCTCGGGTGAGCTTAGTCGAGCCGTCACTATACGCGGATTGAAAGTAACGAAGGGCGCTCGCAAGGCTATAGAAGCTGCCGGCGGGCGAGTCGAGGAGGTTTGATTTGGCACGCTCTGGTGGCGCTGCATCAGCACTGAGTGGAATGGGCAAGCTGACTGAGGTTCGTCAGCGTCTGCTGTTTGTCTTGATGGCCTTGATCATCTATCGGATTGGTACGCACATTACCATTCCGGGGATAGACCCTGCTGCTTTGGAGCAGATGGTCGAGGAGCAGCGCGGCACCATTCTGGAAATGTTCAACATGTTCGCTGGTGGCGCCCTAGAGAGGTTGTCAATCTTTGCTTTGGGGGTCATGCCTTATATATCAGCGGCCATCATAATGCAGTTAATGGCCGCGGTTGTGCCGTCGCTTGAGCGGCTTAAAAAGGAAGGCGAGCGAGGCAGGCGCAAGATTACCCAATATACGCGTTACGGCACCCTAGGTTTGGCTACTTTTCAGGGCTTTGGTATCAGCATTGCCCTTCAGCAACAGGGGGTTGCGGCAACGCCTGGGCCTATGTTCGTAGTGATATCTACTGTAACATTAGCAACGGGCGTTATATTCCTGATGTGGCTAGGTGAGCAGATCACCGAGCGCGGCATAGGTAATGGTATATCTATCATTATATTTGCCGGCATAGTTGCCGGGTTGCCCGGTGCACTGGGTGGCGCATTAGAGCTACATCGCACCGGGGAGCTAGGTACAGCAACGATCTTGGCCCTGCTCACCATGGCGGCTGCTGTCACTGCCTTTGTTGTATTTGTAGAGCGCGGCCAACGCCGGATAACGGTGCAGTACGCGAAGCGTCAGCACGGCAAGAAGATGTATGCCGCTCAGCAGAGCCATTTGCCACTGAAACTGAATATGGCTGGTGTCATTCCGCCTATCTTCGCATCGAGCATAATACTGTTCCCGGCCACGCTGGGTCAGTGGTTTGGCGATGCTGAAGGATTCGGTATTATTGGCGACATAGCTGCGACACTGTCGCCTGGCCAGCCGATATATGTGGCTCTTTATGCGGCTGCAATAATGTTTTTCTGTTTCTTCTACACAGCATTGGTATTCAATTCTCGGGACACAGCCGACAACCTTAAGAAGTCGGGGGCGTTTATCCCGGGGATTAGACCAGGGGAACAAACAGCGCGGTATATCGACCAGGTAATGACGCGGTTAACGTTCGCTGGAGCGCTTTACATAACCGCGGTCTGTCTGATGCCTGAGTTCTTGATCTTGTACTGGAATGTGCCATTTTACTTCGGCGGCACTTCATTGCTGATCAGCGTAATTGTAGTGATGGATTTCATGGCGCAGCTGCAGTCGCATCTTGTGTCCCATCAGTATGAGCCACTCATGAAGAAGGCTAATTTGAAAGGACACAAACGTCCGGGTGGTGGACTGTTACGCTGAGGAAAGATGGCTTAACACGTCAAAAAGGGTGGCATGAGGGCATGAAGGTTGGTATCCTTGCCGCTCTTTGCGTCGAGGAGAAGGCGCATTCCCAGAGTTGGAGTAGGAACGATGAAGGTAAGAGCATCGGTGAAGCGGATTTGCCGTAATTGCAAGATAATTAAACGTCGCGGAACAGTGCGAGTTATTTGCACAGAAGCGCGTCATAAGCAACGGCAAGGTTAGCGGATAGGCCTGGGACGATTCCAGGCATAGCTATTGAGCCTAATAAGACAATGTAGTACGTGAGCATCACGGGAGATTGGCCCCATGGCCCGAATCGCAGGGATAAACATTCCGGTTAATAAGCATGCTTGGGTGGCGCTCACCTCCATCTATGGCATTGGTGGAACACGCGCCCGGCAAATTTGTAAAGACTCAGGCGTTGCTCCTGATAGGCGAGTAAAAGATCTCGGCGATGCCGATGTCGAGGCACTGCGTCGCGAGGTTGCCAATTATGTCATTGAGGGCGATCTACGCAGGTCAGTGGCAATGGATATCAAGCGCCTGATGGATTTGGGATGTTACAGAGGCATTCGTCACCGCCGTGGACTGCCTGTCCGCGGACAGAGCACCCAGACGAATGCACGAACACGTAAAGGACCAAGACGCGGCCCGGCAAGCCGTTGAGGTTATCGATTAAACCGCGCGCGGGCCAAGACTTGGCGGCCAGATAAGCACGCTGAGAATAACGGGAATCGAGAGATATGGCTAAGGCAGCTAGCCGCGGAAGCGGCAAAAAAAAGGTAAAACGCACAGTTAGCGACGGCGTAGCGCATATAAACGCTACGTTTAACAATACGCTAATTACTATTACAGACCGTCAGGGTAATGCCCTTGCTTGGGCTAGTGCCGGAGGAAGTGGGTTTAAAGGCTCGAGAAAGAGCACGCCATTCGCCGCACAAGTGGCTTCGGAGAACGCCGCTCGCACGGCGCAGGAGTATGGCTTGAAAAACCTAGAAGTTCGAGTTAAAGGCCCTGGTCCTGGACGCGAGTCTGCGGTACGGGCGTTGAACGCCGTGGGCTATCGGATAACCAATATTGCGGATGTGTCACCGATTCCGCATAACGGTTGCCGTCCGCCGAAGAAGCGACGGGTCTAAGGAGGAAGCACTCGCCATGGGGAAGTATATTGGACCTAAGTGCAAGTTGGCACGGCGTGAAAAGACCGACTTGTTTCTCAAAAGCGGAGTCAGACCGCTAGATTCGAAATGTAAGCTAGAGCAGCCTCCTGGTCAACACGGCCAGCGACGTGGCGGTAGGATGTCCGATTACGGCTTGCAGCTGCGCGAGAAGCAAAAAGTGCGCCGGATGTACGGCGTGATGGAAAAGCAGTTCCGCAATTATTACAAGGAAGCAGTGCGGCTACGGGGAGCAACCGGGTCCTTGCTGCTACAGCTGCTCGAGTGCCGTCTAGATAACGTTGTTTATCGGATGGGCTTTGCAACTACGCGCGCCGAGGCTAGGCAGCTAGTGAGTCATCGCGCTATCAAGGTTGACGATCGAGTAGTTAACGTGCCTTCTTATCAAGTAACCCCGGGCCAGGTGGTGGCAGTCAAGGAGAAGTCGCAAAAGCAGTTGCGAATCCAGGCTGCGCTTGAGCTTGCATCACAAAGCGGTTGGATGCCTTGGGTAGAAGTCGATTCTAATAAAATGACTGGAACCTTTAAGCAGGTTCCTGATAGGGCCGACCTGTCCCAAGATATCAACGAGTCGTTGATAGTTGAGCTTTATTCGAAGTAACGGCCGCACAATCGTAAGGTGTCGTTGATGAAAGGTTACATAAAAGATTTTCTAAAACCACGCTCGGTTGAGATAGATCCTATTAACGACCGGCGTGCTAAGGTGGTTCTAGAACCCCTTGAGCGCGGGTTTGGCCATACGTTGGGCAACGCCCTGCGTCGGCTGCTGCTATCTTCGATGCCGGGTACCGCCGTTACTGAAGTCGAAATTGAAGGAGTTCAGCACGAATACACCGCGATAGATGGTGTGCACGAGGATACGGTCGATATACTGCTCAATCTGAAGGACCTAGCCATTCGCCTCCACGAGCGTGACTCAGTGACGCTTAAGCTTCACAAGCAGGGGCCAGGTCCCGTCACGGGTGCTGACGTTGTAACCGATCACGGCGTCGAGATAGTCAACCCTGAGCTTCATCTGGCCACGTTAACTCGGGAGCAAGAGTTTAAGGCCTCTCTGAAGATTGAGCGGGGTAGGGGTTACTTGCCTGTAACCGCGCGGGAGGAAGAAGAGACAAGATCAATTGGCCACCTAGCGATAGATGCTAGCTTTAGCCCTGTGAGGCGAGTGGCTTATGCGGTGGAAAGCGCTCGTGTCGAGCAGCGTACCGATCTTGATAAGCTCGTGCTTGATGTAGAGACTAACGGGGTGGTTTCGCCTGAGGAGGCGGTCAAGTTTGCAGCTACCCTGCTGCGCGAGCAGTTGTCAGTATTCGTTGATCTGCAGGGTGGAACACTCGAGAGCGAGGAGCCTCAGAAAGAGCAGGAGCTCGATCCAATTCTGCTTCGGCCGATAGATGATCTAGAACTTACTGTGCGCTCAGCCAACTGCTTAAAAGCCGAAAGCATTCACTACGTCGGAGATTTGGTCCAGCGTAGCGAAGTGGAGCTGCTCAAGACTCCCAATTTAGGCAAAAAATCGCTGAACGAAATCAAAGATACCCTGGAGTCACATGGGTTGTCCTTGGGTATGCAGCTTGATAATTGGCCTCCGCCGTCTCTTGGAGATCGGGCGCGAATTGCCGGCTGAAAATTATATAAGGGATTCATAAGCCATGCGACATCGTAAAGCAGGACGGTATTTAAACCGTAAGCCCGCACATAGGCGGGCGATGTTCAAAAATATGGCAGCTGCACTGTTGCGTGAAGAAGAGATACGGACGACAGTGCCAAAAGCCAAAGAGTTGAGGCGTGTAGTAGAGCCACTCATAACGCTCTCGAAAAAAGACACGACAGCGAATCGCCGGCTGGCTTTTGCTCGTCTGCGAGATAAAGAGATGGTAACCAAGCTTTTCGATGAGCTTGGGCCGGTTTATCGTAATCGCCCGGGCGGCTATATGCGGATACTGCGGTGTGGATATCGCAAAGGTGATGGGGCGCCAATGGCCATAGTACAGCTGGTTGATCGAGATGTTATGTCCAAAGGTGTGACCGCAGAAGAGCAGCAAGCCGATGGCGCGGCTTCTGGAACGGTTGAGACCGCACGCGCCTGAGCCAATCGACTCCGGAGTAGTAGCTGGGCAATCTAACCGCTGCTCCGGAGTGATTACTCTATTTACCGATTACGGCCTTAACGGTCCTTACGTAGGACAGCTTAAATCCCGCCTGATTCAAACCTCTGCACTCCTCGCATCTCCCTCACCAACGATAGTTGACCTTATGCATGACGCTCCGCAATTCGATCCGCAGAGGTCGGCATATTTGCTAGCACCTTGTCTGCCGTATTTGCCCTCGAGGTCAGTTTTACTGGCGGTAGTGGACCCTGGTGTTGGTTCGGAGCGTGCAGGCTTAGCTATAAAATTGGCTGACAGCTGGCTGGTCGGTCCTGATAACGGCTTGATGGCTGTAGCTGCAAAACGTTTCGGAGCTAAAGAAACCTACAGGCTAGCGCATCCTCAAACGGGCGTGTCACCAACCTTCCATGGTAGAGATGTTTTTGCAGATGTTGCAGTTGAACTGGCTCAGGATATAGCACAGGGCGATCCGAGAGAATCATCGGCCCACCAACCAACTAGAGCGATTGATTCCAAATCTAGCCCGGCAGATTTCGGTCAACCTCATATGGATAGAGCGTTTCTGGTTAGCGATATGGATACTTCGAGCACTGGCGCTATCGTTGGTCGAGATTGGCCGGAGGATATTGATGAAATAATCTATCGGGATGGCTACGGTAACCTTCACACCGGCAGACGCGCTGCAACAGTTAATGACGCAGCGAGGCTGGTAATATCAGAGTCTGAAATAAGACGTGCCGAGAAATTCGCCGATGTCGCTCCGGGCGAACTGTTTTGGTATGAGAACTCAATGGGCATGGTCGAAGTGGCGGCGAATTGTGAATCCGCTAGTCATTTGTTGGGTGAGGGTGGAAAAATAGGGACAAGATTCGGCTGGATAAATTAAGGAGAGAGGGACATGAAAAAACCAGTACGTGTGGCAGTTACAGGGGCAGCGGGCCAAATCAGCTACAGCCTGCTCTTTCGGATAGCCGCTGGAGAGATGCTAGGCAAAGATCAACCGGTCAACCTGCAGCTTCTGGAGATTCCGCAAGCTCAGGATGCCCTTAAAGGCGTGGTGATGGAGCTAAATGATTGTGCCTTCCCTCTGTTGACTGGCATAACAGCAACATCCGCAGCCGAGGAGGCGTTTGCCGAAGCTGATTATGTGCTTTTAGTTGGGGCTAAACCGCGCGGTCCAGGCATGGAACGCAAAGACCTGCTGGAGGCTAATGCCGAGATCTTTTCAGCCCAGGGTAAGGCCCTAAATGATGTAGCTAGCAAGCGTGTGAAGGTTCTAGCGGTTGGTAACCCGGCTAATACCAACGCATTGATTGCTCAACAAAATGCCCCGGACATTGATCCCCGTGCATTCACAGCAATGACCCGCCTCGACCATAATCGAGCCCTGGCCCAATTAGCCATGCAGGTCGGCTGCCATAGCAGTGAAATTGCCCAGCTTGCCGTCTGGGGGAACCACTCAGCAACACAGTATCCGGATTTAAGTCACTGCAAAGTCAAAGGCCAGCCAGCTAAAGAACTGGTGCAACAGGACTGGGTGGAGCAAGAGTTTATACCCACTGTGCAGCAAAGAGGCGCAGCGATAATTCAAGCGCGCGGGGCTTCAAGTGCAGCTTCAGCAGCTAGTGCAGCGATAGATCATATACGTGACTGGGCCTTAGGTACTCCTAAAGGCGACTGGACGAGTATGGCAATCCCCTCTGATGGTAGCTATGGCATAGATGCAGGCCTTATTTACTCTTTCCCTGTGACTTGTGCCGGTGGCGATTACCAGATCGTGCAAGGGCTCAATATTGATGATTTCAGTCGGGAAAAGATGGACAAAACCGCAGCCGAATTGCGTGAAGAAAGAGATGCAGTAAAACACTTGCTGCCGTGAGGAGAAGATGAACAAATCGGACCAGCAATGGCGTGTGGCGGTAATGCCCGGGGATGGGATAGGTCCCGAAGTTATGGCAGCTACTTGCCGAGCTCTTGAATCACTGCCGAATTTAGAGCTTGAACTCGAGGAGCTGCCGTGGCCTTCTCATGACTGGCATCGAGATCAGGACGAGATGATGCCGGCTGATTGGCGGGATAAGTTGAGTGGCTATGATGCCCTTTTGCTTGGGGCACTTGGTGATCCGGGCCCAGTTACGGACCCCAATCGCTATTATCTGCCAGATGGCGTATCGCTACAGCCGTTGCTGGAGATCCGCAAAGGGTTGGATCTGTGGGCATGTGAAAGGCCTGCGGTGCCGATGGTTGGGGCACCTCAGTATCTAGCTGATCCGCGTGCCTTAGAAACCGATTTGTTGGTGATTAGGGAAAATAGCGAAGGCGAGTACGTAGACCAGGGCGGGAGACTTGGTGTTGGCAGCGAGAGGGAGACCGCGACACAGCTAGAAGTTTTTACCCGCACGGCGACGCGGAGAATTATTCGCCACGCCTTTGATCGTGCCGAACAACGCCGCCGTGACCGCCAACGCGGATTGCGTCCGCTGAAGAGTTTCCCATACGGTGCAGAGCAGAGTGCACAGGCCTCAGCCTCAGTTTGCGTGGTAACCAAGCGCAATGCGGTACGTTACTCAGGGGAGCTGTGGTGTGACGTTTTCGCCGAGGTTGCAGCCGACTATCCCCATATACATACACAGCACGAGTTGGTGGATGCCTGCTGCATGAAAATGGTTACTCAGCCGTGGGCATTCGATGTTGTTGTCGCGAGCAATCTGCACGGGGATATACTCACCGACCTGGCCGCGGTGCTTGCCGGTGGAATGGGTGTCGCCCCATCAGCTAATCTTAACCCGGATGATCGTGAAGTGCCGCCATTATTTGAGCCTACCCACGGTAGTGCTCCCGATATTGCCGGCAGCGATCGAGCACATCCTGCGGCGATGCTCTTGACTGCAGCGACCATGCTCGAATGGATGGGTGAAAGCGATGATGCTGCGGCAGAGGCCGCTGCATTGCTGCGCAAAGCGGTTGCAGATGATCTAGCTGAGAAGGGTATGAGCGGGAGGAGCTGCACTCAGGTGGGCGAAGAGATAGCGCAGCGTTTAGCCAACACCCATATCTAGCCGAACAAGTCGCATAAATAACCATTTAAAGCCCCATCGATTACAACTATAAAGCCATGGTTGGCGGGCTGTTTGCAGCACTACGGGGAGGCCAATGAAGCTTAGATTTCTGGGTGCAACTCAACAGGTTACAGGTTCTTGTTTTTTGGTCGAGTGTGCCGGCAGCAAGGTGCTTGTTGAGTGCGGCATGATACAAGGCGGCAGAAAGCAGGAAGAACTTAATCGAGATGAGTTTCCCTTCGATGTTGCAGAGATTGATGCTGTTCTGATAACTCATGCCCACTTGGATCATTCCGGCAGACTCCCCCTTTTGGCCCAGGTTGGGTATCGCGGGCCAGTGCACGCCCATAAGGCAACTGTACAGCTGTGCGATATTATGCTCAGGGACGCTGCGCACATTGCAGAGCGCGATGCTGCTATCGCGACCAAAAAACGCCGCCGCACCCATCAAGACCCTGTAGAGCCGGTCTATACTGTAGACGATGCGAAAGATGCCATAGAGCTGTTTGTTGGGCATGCTTATGATGAGACTTGGCAAGTTGCCCCAGGTATCATCGCACGGTTGCGGGATGCTGGGCATATCCTTGGGTCAGCGGTAATAGAGCTATGGCTGGAAGAGAATGGCGAGCAGCGTAAAGTAGTTTTCAGCGGCGATATTGGCAGGGATAACACTCCTATTCTGCAGGATCCTGTCAGGATCGAAGAGGCTGACCTGCTGCTCATGGAAAGCACCTACGGCAATCGCGACCATCGTAGCTGGGAAGAGACTTGGGATGAGCTAGGCACCATCATTAACGACGCTAGAGCCGCGCAAGGCAACATTATGGTTCCAGCCTTCTCTGTTGGTCGTGCCCAGGAATTGCTCTATCTATTTGCGAAATTCTATGACGAGTGGGGGCTTGATGAGTGGAGTGTTTTTCTCGATAGCCCTATGGCTATCAACGCTACTCAGGTCTATTCCCGGTTTGGGGAGCTCTACGATAAGGAAGCAAGTGAATTTTATGCAGATGAGAACAATACCCCCTTCCACCTGCCCAATCTGCGGTTGACGCCAGAAGCGGAAGACTCCATGGCGATTAATCGCGTAGCTAGTGGGGCGTTGATCATCGCTGGTTCGGGCATGTGCAATGGCGGGCGAATCCGCCATCACTTCAAGCACAATCTATGGCGTAGGAACAGTCATGTAATCATCGTTGGGTTTCAGGCGCAGGGCACTCCAGGGCGGGCTCTGGTAGATGGGGCGCGAGAGCTGAAACTCTGGGGTGAGAGTGTCAGAATAGGGGCTCAGATACACACTGTTGGCGGGTTGTCGGCTCATGCCGGGCGAAGTGAGTTGATAGCCTGGTTCGAGGCAATTAAAAATACCCCACGTGTTGCACTTGTGCATGGTGAGTTGGGGGGCATGGAAGATTTAGCTGAGGATCTGCGCGCCAAAGGTGCCGAGGTTGAAGTACCGGAATATGGCCATGTTATCGATTTAACTCGGCTGCCTTCCCGCAGCTCTCCGGCTCCGCTGGTAGATGAAGCCCGCGGGTGATTATTATTCTCTTAAGATGGGCCTATTAAGGCTCGGGAGGAAAGACAATGAGCGAATCTAAGGATCGCGTCGGCCAGATTTCGCCGCTGCTCAAGACCTCCAGTGGAGTGGTTGCTGAGCGCGGCGAGGGCGCCTATATAATTGGTAGTGATGGTAGTCGATATCTTGACTTCACCTCAGGTATCGGCGTCACAGCCACAGGGCACTGCCATCCTAAAGTTGTAGAGGCTGCCCAGCGGCAGGTGGCATCTTTGGTCCACGGACAGTACGCCATACTGCGCCACAGGCCGTTGGTTGAACTGGCTGAGAAGCTCGGTGAGCGTATGCCCGGGGAGATTGACCGATTTTTCTTCGCTAGTGCTGGTACCGAGGCCTGTGAGGCAGCAATGCGGCTGGCTCGCCAGGCAACTGGCAAACCGAACATGATCGTGTTCCAGGGCGGCTTCCATGGGCGGACCATGGGGTCACTGTCAATGACAACCTCAAGCGTAGGTCTGCGAGCCGGCGTGCAGCCGATGATGGGGGGGGTTGTAGTAGCGCCATTCCCGAACTCCTGCCGCTACGGGTGGAGCGACGAAGAGACAGCCGATTTCTGCCTGCGCGAACTTGATCATATTCTTGCTACGCAGTCCATGCCGGCGGAGTCAGCGGCATTTTTCGTCGAGCCAGTACAAGGCGAAGCCGGTTACATCCCTGCCGGAAAGCGTTTTTTACAAGGCCTGCGCGAGCGCGCAGACCGTCATAATATGCTTCTTATACTAGATGAGGTGCAGAGCGGCTACGGGCGCACAGGGACTTTTTGGGCGCATGAGCAGGACGAGATGCAGCCTGATATCTTGATAACCGCTAAGGGTTTGGCAAGTGGCTTTCCTCTTTCCGCGTTCGGCGCCTCAGAGCAGCTGATGAGCAGGGGGTGGCCTGGGTCTCAGGGCGGTACCTATGGAGGTAACGCGGTTGCTTGCGCTGCTGCTTTAGCGACGCTTGAGGTTATAGATGAAGAGGGTTTGGTAGAAAACGCCGCGGAGCAGGGCGCGCTATTGCGGTCAAGACTTGAGGCTCTGCAACAGGAGGATGAATCGATTGGCGCTGTGCAGGGCAGAGGGCTAATGCAGGGGACCGAGTTAGTAGATCGGTCTGGCCAGCCGGATGGTGATCGGGCAGCCCGCGTTTTGCAGGAGATGGAGAAGCAAGGGGTGCTAATGATTCGCTGCGGCCCGCAGGGTCAGATCGTGCGCTGGTTGCCGCCACTTATCGTCACTCAAGCTGAAATTGAGCGAGCCGTGGATGCTTTCCATCAGGCACTGCGCAATACATCACTGTAGGGAACCTCTGGAAAACTTCCCCAGCGCCATCATCTGCCCCGGCGTGGAGGACGCCGTGAATCCCCCTGGAGGCTTCATGGCGCCGTTCCTGGCGCCAAGACCTCCACGCCGGGGGTAGAAGATGACGCCAGGGAGGTTTCTAGAGGCACCCATCGCTGCAGCACCGGCTACATGGCGGCGGGATTAGCAAATCCGCAATAATTGCCGCTGGACCGGTTTAACTCGAGCAAAAGGATAGTCAGGGGATATTAAATAATGGATCTGTCGTCGATCCGCAGCGCCTACCGCCGCTACGCTAGATATTACGATAAGGTCTTCGGTCCTTTCTTTGCGCCGGGCCGCAAGTTGACCATGCAGTATCTCAATGAGCAGCCAGATCGTCGCATCCTCGAGGTCGGCATTGGTACCGGAGCGTCTTTGCCGGAGTATCGCCGCGATGTCTCGGTGGTAGGCGTGGATGTAAGCCCTGAGATGCTGGACATTGCCAGGCGTCGAGTTGATGAGCAGGGCTTGGATTTTGTCGCGGGCCTGCATGAGATGGATGCTGAGGAAATGGACTTCCCGGACGATAGCTTCGACGTGGTGGTGGCAATGTATGTAGCCTCAGTGGTGCCTAATCCGGAGAAATTCGTCGAAGAGGTGCGCCGTGTCTGTCGTCCTGGCGGGGAGGTCTTCTTCGTTAATCACTTTGCCTCTGAGCATCCAGTGGTGCGCCGCCTAGAGCGAGCACTGAAGCCTTTGTCCAAGCTGGTAGGGTTCCGCCCCGACATGGAGCTAAGTGATTTGCCTGACCGTCCAGACTTCAAGCGTCTTGGCGTCTATCCGACCAACTTGTTCGGATATTGGAAGTTAGTTCATTATCGAAATGGTGATTGATAAAGACTATCAACGGTTGTCGTTGATAGTGCCTAAACTCTGTCCCATCAGCACACGACTAGTAGCTCTAAGCGCTTGATTCCAGTCTACAGTTCCTTGCGGCAATATCATTATAACGGTTGAGCCTAGATTGAAGCGGCCCACTTCATCGCCTTGGGCTAGATCAGGGCTTGATTGATGATCCCATGCCGTCTCTATGGAGCCCACATTAAGTGCTCCAATAGGGATCAATGCCATCGGCCCAACCGGTGTCTGCCATGTGGTGACGAGGCGTTCGTTGCGGACATATAGTTTAGGTATGGCTCTAACCGCTGATGCAGCAACAGTCAGTAAGCGCCCTGGGATATGCTGGCAGCCCTCTAGGCTGCATCTAAGCGGCGCATGGATACGGTGGTAATCGCTGGGAGACAGGTAGATGGTGACGAACATTCCATTTGCCAGTTCTGGATTGTATAGATCAGCCATCAGTTCAGCTATCGGGTAAGTAACTCCTTTAGCTTGGATGAGCTGATCCCCAGAGAGTTGTCCAATGGCACTAATAGTGCCGTCGCAAGGGCTGACTACAGAGTTAGGAATGGTGCTCAAAGGCCGTGCTTGCGGCCTTAAGGCACGGGTAAAGAGATCGTTGAATGACTCATAGTCGCGTGGGTCGTGGCGGACCGCCTGCTCTAGGTCTATTCGGTAGAGACATACAAAAAAGCGGTTCAGGGTGTTCTTGATCCACGGGGTCTTGATACGTGCGATCCGGTTGGTCAGTTGTGACAACAGCCGTGTGGGCAGCGCCTGCATTGCCAAGGCCTTGAGCCTGTCAGAGGGATTTGGTTCGGGTTCGGAGCTAGTCATTAGTTTGTTAGAGGGGCCAGCCAATTTTGTCTGCTTTCATGCCTCATTATAGCGTAAAGGTCTTCAGCTAAGAGCTGGGGATGATGTGGTGGGGTAAAGAGCGCTATCAGCTTGCCATCAGGATTAGTTAATACCACAGTCCCTTCCGGCCGGATTGAGTAGCCTGGGTCATCACTATTGGTTTGGCTAAGTCTAATGCCTATGCTGCGCATCAGCTCTAGCATCTCGTCATGCTGACCAGTTAAGGCTATGAAGTCGCTGTGAAAACCCGGAGCGAAGTCGGCTAGCCGTGGTACAGTGTCGCGTTCGGGGTCGACGCTCACGAAAGCTACTTGGAGATTGTCCGTTTGATCAGCAGCCTCAAGAGTTCGATAGGTTAGTGACAGCATCTCCAGCATCTCTGGAGTCGTGTCGGGACAGTTGGTGTAGCCGAAAGTCAATAGGCTCCACTTGCCCTTGAGCATGTCTTGGGTGAAAGTATCTGCCTGGTGGTCAACGAGCTCGAAATCGGCTATAGGACGACCGCCTTCAAGGAATGTGCCGCGGATCTCGAGCTCTCTGTCAAGTGCGCCAATAGTTGTCACCGCTAGCCAAACGCTCACCAATGCGGCAGCTATCGCTACCACAGCAAGGCCCGCCCATAAGAAAATGTTGGCCCTGGTTAGCCCCATCAGATTGCCCCTATTAATGCTATCTAGACATTCTACTTAGCGCGGGGCTTAGCTAGCTATACAAACTTGGGTACTATAGAGTCGCACCCGTGAGGGCGTCTCTAAAAGCCCCCCGCTGTGAGCTTAGCGGCCTCGGTGTGGAGGTCTTGGCGCCAAGGATGGCACCAGAAAGACTGCAGCGGTAAATTTACAATGGCTGAGTCTAATTATTATATAGGCAGGAGGAAAAGATTTGTCAGAATCGCTAGATTATGCTCCCGCTGAGATGGAAACGCTGCGGGATATGGTCCGCTACGCCGCTAGTCGCTTTAATGAAGCTGGGATTTATTTTGGTCATGGTACTGATAATGCCATCGATGAGGCGGCCGCTTTGGCACTTTTTGCCCTTAACCTGCCTCCCGATACGCCGGAAATTTATTGGGGAGCTAGGCTTACCGGGGCCGAGCGTCAGGCAGTAATGGACCTGGTTCGCAGGCGTATTGAGCAGCGCGTACCGCTACCCTATATAACCAACCAAATTCACTTCGCTGGATTGCCTTTTTATGTCGATGAGCGGGTTCTCGTTCCTCGGTCCCCTCTAGCGGAACTAATCGAGCAGAGCTTGCAGCCCTGGGTTGATCCGCATTCAGTCAGTCGTATCCTAGAGATAGGCACCGGTTCAGGCTGCATAGCTATAGCCTGTGCATACGCCTTCCCGCAGGCTCGAGTAGATGCCACAGATACTAGCTACGCAGCCCTTGAGGTGGCAGCGATTAATATCCAGCGCCATGGACTGGGGGATCGCGTGAGATTATTCAATTCCGATGTCTTTGCTGATGTGCCGGATGAGTCCTATCAAATTATCATCACCAATCCCCCCTACGTAGATCAGACTGCCATGGATGCGCTGCCGCCTGAGTATAAACATGAACCATTAAATGCCCTTGCCGGGGGCGATGATGGCTTGGATGTGGTGCGGCGCATTGTCGATGGGGCTAGCCGTTATTTGTCCGAAGACGGAATTTTGGTTGTTGAAGTTGGTGATAGTGACGATGCAGTAGCAAAAACCTTCCCCAACTTACCGGCTATGTGGGTTGAGTTAGAGCGCGGTGGGCACGGTGTGTTTATTCTTGCCGCTACAGAGTTAAAAAACTGGCATGCTGCCTGAACAAAATCTCTCGCTTGTCAAGTGGCCATATTTATGCTGACGCGCAGTCCATGGCCCTCGTTTTGGGCCCGTTTATCTGCACTAAGTGGTGTTGCTGCGGGGCTAGCTTTTGTTACTGGCTGGTGGCTGGAAATCCTGAGTCTGCTGCTCGGCTTGGTCTTTATCTGGAATCTATGGCAGTTATCGCGTTTGGAGCGCTGGGTGCGACTCGGCAGGAGAGTTGAGCCGCCCCTATCCTGGGGGCTGTGGGGGGAGTTATTCCACGCCTTAAGTCGCCGTCAGCGCCGCCAACGCGAGCGCCAGCAGCGTTTACGTGGCCTTATCCGGGAGTACCGTGATTCGGCAAAGGCTATGCCGGATGCCACCGTAGTGCTCCAGCGCGGTGACCGTGTGGTGTGGTGGAACGATGCCGCAAAGCGTTTGTTGGGGCTGCGTTGGCCTGATGATGAGCGTCAACACATTACTAATCTCATTCGCAGCTCGGAACTTAGGGAGTATATCCGCCATGGCTATTCCGGTGAGCCGTTATCATTGACCTCGCCGGTTAGGCGCGGCACTACCCTAGAGGTTCGGTTAGTGCCATATGGCCGGGACCAACGTCTGCTGATAGCCCGTGATACGACCCGAACCGAGCGCTTAGAGACGATGCGGCGTGATTTTGTATCCAACGTTTCGCATGAACTGAAAACACCTTTGACGGTAATCTACGGCGTCGCCGATGAAATGCGTGATGAACTGGCGGCAAAAGAGCCAGAGTGGGCGCAGCCGATTCAGCTGCTCCACGAGCAAGCGCAGCGTATGCAGACATTAGTACAGGATCTGCTCATGCTCTCACGCCTGGAGACCGCGGCGCCATCCCCTGAGCAATGGCCGGTAGATGTCGGCAACCTGCTCGATAAGCTATGCGCCGAGTCGCGGGCCTTATCTGGCGATAGAGAACATCAGATAGAGCTTGAGGCAGAGCCGGGGCTGCAAATATACGGATCAGAGAGTGAGCTACGCAGCGCGTTTTCCAATCTCCTGTCCAACGCTGTGCGCTATACCCCTGACGGGGGCAAAATCAGGGTGCGCTGGTTCTCTGACGCTAACGGCGCCTACGGTGTGGTCGAAGATACAGGCATAGGCATACCTCAAGAGCACATCAATAGGCTTACCGAAAGGTTCTACCGCGTCGATAAAGGCCGTTCTAATGCAACCGGAGGCACCGGTCTGGGGCTAGCCATAGTCAAGCATGTGATGCAGCGTCACGCAGGCCGATTGCACATAAAAAGCACTCCAGATAAAGGCTCTGAGTTCATGCTTGTCTTTCCACGGCGAGTCATCTCTGGGAGGTCGATATATTGAATCAGATTAGCTGCGCGAGCTTCCCAAAAGCCGCCATCGAATAGAATTAGGCACTATGTATATTGGATCTGGTTGGCTGTGGCCTGCACGCCACATTATCAGTAAGAATTGTGCTCCGCGCCCTGCTGGAAGCGAGATTGATCTTCTGGTGATCCATTCTATAAGTCTACCTCCAGGTCAGTTTGCCGGTTCTAAATGGATAGATGATCTTTTTACCAATCAGCTAGATCCTCATGCTCACCCATATTTTGCTCAAATATCTCGGTTGCAGGTCTCAGCCCATTTCCTGCTCGATCGGCACGGCCACATAACCCAATACGTGCCACTCAATCTGCAGGCCTGGCATGCTGGCTTATCATCATTCAAGGGGCGGGGGAACTGTAACGATTTTTCGATAGGTATCGAGCTGGAAGGCGATGAGGTCACGCCCTATACCAGTGAACAATATAAGAGTCTTGTCCGGCTTACGCGGCTGCTGCGCGAGGAGTATCCAGCAATCACCAAACAGCGCATCGTTGGGCACTGTCACATCGCACCAGAGCGCAAATCCGATCCTGGTGACGTGTTTGCTTGGGACTGGTTTTATGAGCAGCTCTAGGGTGCCTCTAAAAACTTCGCCGGCGCCACCATCCGCCCCGGTGTGGAGGACGCCGTGAATCCATCCCTGGAGGCTTCATGGCGCCATCCTTGGCGCCAAGACCTCCACACCGGGGCGGATGGTGGCGCCGGCGAAGTTTTAGAGGCCACCCGTGGGGTAGCCGATGGGCCCAGGGGGAGTTTAGGGGTGCCCGGCCCCCACTGGGTACCAAACCGTCTGCTCCGGGGGCGGACAGCTTAACTGCTTAGAATTCTTCCCCGCTGCGCAGGTCGTTGACTAGCCCAAATACGTAATCCTTAATCTCGTCGCGGGCATCGCGGAAGGCGGCTAGCACTTCCGCGTCGCTGCCGGAGACTTGGGCAGGGTCTGCAATTGGCCAGTGGCGATGCTCGGCAGTCGCAGGAGCGGCCGGACAGTTAGCGTCGGCATGGTCGCAAAGGGTTATGATAAGAGAGGCGCTGGCGACCATCTCCTCAGTAACCGTGGTCGATTCTTGGCTGGATATATCGACGCCATCTTCCTGCATCACTTTGATGGCCATCGGGTTTAGACCTTGGGCATCAAGGCCGGCAGACATTATCTCAACTGAAGGGTCGGTGCCGAGGGTCTTGGCAAAACCTTCCGCCATTTGGGAGCGGCATGAGTTGCCGGTGCACAGGAATAGTACTCTTTTCTTTTCGCTCATTGTCAGACCATTGCTGAGTGTATGTGGGCGTAGTTTACCAAACTGGACAATGATTCTGGGAGCTTATTCTCCGCAGCCCCTAAGGGAAAATCTAAAATGCCCCCAGAGCCACTTAACTGCCCCGGTGTGGAGGTCTCGGCGCCAAGGGTGGCGCCATTAAGCCTCCAGGGATGGATTCACAGCGCCCTCAAAACCGGGGCAGTTGAGTGGCTCCGGGGGGTTAGAAGCGCCCAGAAAGACTGCGCCGGCCGGGTCAGTAATCATTCTCGCTCAAATCAAGTTCAGCTAACTCGCCATATACTACGCTGGCGACGGTAAAGAGATGCGCAGCAACCCGTTTATAGTGGCGAGCGAGCAGGGTGTAGGCTACCGCCTCATGGAACTCGATTTGCGTTTCATCCTCGAAGATCTCGGTGATAATCTGATCACAGCGATCCTGAATATCTCGTGTCTGCTTTTTGGTCTCTAGGGCTCGCCCTTCCTGCGAATTGTTCTGACAGGCATCGGCGACTATCGAGAAGATCTCCAGGGTCTGGGCGCTTATTTGCTCTAACGGATCGTGGTATTTGGGGACGTGAAACCCCTCTGAGTAGTGACATGATATCTCAAATACGTTTTTGCAATAGTCGCCGATGCGCTCCGCGTCCCGTGCAACGGTGATCAAAGCTAGGCAGACCGGCACGTCGTAGCCGGGGTTGACTGTCAAATGTCGCAGTATCTTGCGACGGATAGAGCGTTCCAGATCGTTAATCTGCTGATCGCGGGTGTAGAGTTGTTCCGACGCTTGTTCGGCACTGATGCGGTTGTGGAGCACATCATTGGCACGCTCAAACATCCACGCGCCCTTTTCAAGCATCTCGTTTAGTTCAGCAAAAGCTCGGTCTACCGCAGTCTCTTTGGCGAAGACGCTTAGAAGCCCACGAAACATAACCATCTCCATTGACTTTGCAGGGGCAAGTCAATCACCTGTGAATTACCAATAATTCTGTAAGGGTTAAGCCGACTAGCGGTGTTACCACGAACAGCAAAAACAGAAACAGGAAGGCGTAACTCGGCTTACGCCCAGCCAATCTACCATACCAACTGGCGATCTTAATTGGTACCCAGCGCAGCGGATACCAAATAAGGGAACCTGTTAGGTTAAACAATACATGAAACATGGCTACTGTCATTGCCGCAGCAACCGGGTTGGCGGTTGCTGCAATAACACTGGTGACAGTAGTGCCCAAGTTGGATCCCATCATGAATGGGAAAACCCTTTTCATCGGTACCACGCCCGCCCCGGCCAGGGGGACCATTAAGCTAGTGGTGATGGTGCTCGACTGAACCATTACCGTTGATAAGATGCCGATGCCATAGGAGCGCGGGTCGGTGCGGAAAAAATAGGTGCGAAATAGCCCGTCCATGTAGCGCAGCAAGGCGCCGCGCAGGTTTTTAACCATCATGATCAGGCTGATAAGCATTATTATTAGGCCCGCTATGCCGACGAAAATGCCCTGGGCCATGCTAGTTGGCATGAACATGGCGCCGGCGCCGTCGACAAAATTGACCAGTGGGGCGGTGGCAACGCTCACCGGATCATTGGGGCGGGCAACCTCGGGTAGTCCGATTAAGTCGGCAACTCCCGCAGCCGCCTGAGTTACTATGCCTCGTCCCTGCTCATGGAAAATACTGGTAATCCATTCCAGCGGGAATATAACCAATACTGTTAGTATATTGAAAAAGTCGTGGAGTAAGGCTGCGGTGAATGAGCGACGGAAGTTGCGTCTGATGCGGATGTTTGCCAAGGCTACGATCAGAGCAGTTACCGAGGTGCCGATATTTGCGCCCATTATGGCGAAGACAGCTGTGCCTAGAGTCATCTCCCCGGTTGCCACTAGGGTTACTATTAGGGCCGAGGTGAAAGATGAACTCTGCACTATAGCGGTAACTAATACTGCGCCAAGAAAGGCAATAAAGGGGTTTTTGCCGTACTCGAACGCCCTTATCAGAAAGTCGCTCTCTTCGCCAAAGGTCCCCAGCCCAGAACCCATAATTTTTAGGGCCGCCAAAAAAAGGTATAGGCACAGGCCGGCATAGATGCCACGCAGCCAGGCGGGGGAATCAGCTTGAGGTTTGTTGCTCACTGCAACGTGGGTGCTGCCGATGCTCGATGGTTTCTCTGTTCGTGACATGGTGTTGGTAATGGACCTGTGTCAGAAGCTTACTGAGTAGGTTGGTAACGGGCCTTGTAGCATTGTGCAAACCCAACGTCATGCATCGGCGCTAAAACTGCCCTGCAGTAGAGTTACAGTCAAGTTACAGTTTTGTTACAAAGATCGCCAACTGCCACTGTGTAGGCCATGAAGCCCCCAGGGAAGGGTTCACGGCGTCCTCCACACCGGGGCTGCCAATAGCGCCGGGGCGGTTTTTAAAGACACCCTGCAGGATGCAAAAAATGATTTAGAGGCCTCCCCCCTCTGGCATCCATGGCGGTAAAGTCAGTATGCTTCACGTGTTATGAGACTTTATTCGAACAAGAGCTCTTTTAGTCACGACGAGATGCCGGTATTGGGCGTTCTAGTTGCTAATCTGGGAACCCCAGATGAGCCGACAACTAACGCCCTGCGCCGCTATCTACGGGAATTCCTGGGCGATCCGCGGGTCATCGAAATCCCCAAATGGCGTTGGTGGCCGATCCTGTTCGGCTTGGTTTTGCGAACTCGCCCCCCGAAATCGGCAGCGGCCTATCAGCAGGTTTGGCGTGAGGACGGGTCACCGCTGCTAAAGATTGGTGAACGCCAAGTTGAAGGCATCCAACGTCGCTTGCAGGAGCTGGCAGATGCTGGCCCTTTCGCCGTTGAGCTGGGGATGCGCTACGGCAATCCGTCTATTTCGGCGGCGTTGCGCCGCTTACGCGAGGCCGGCGCGCAGCGGATATTGGTCTTGCCGCTTTATCCACAGTACTCGGCTACAACTACCGGGTCGACGTTTGATGCTGTGGCCAAAGAGCTCATGCGCTGGCGCTGGGTGCCGGAGCTGCGCATGATTGGCCAATACCATGACGACCCAGGCTATCTCGACGCCCTGGTTGCATCGATTCGCCAACACTGGGCCGAAAATGGTCGCGGTGAGCGGTTGCTGTTCTCATTTCACGGTATGCCGCAACGTTATCTACTCAACGGCGATCCCTACTACTGCCAATGCCATAAAACTGCGCGCTTGCTGGCTGAAAGGCTTGAACTCCCTGCAGGGAGCTGGGATATCTGCTTTCAGTCTCGTTTCGGTAAGGAGGAGTGGCTAAAGCCTTACACCGATGAGACAGTGATTACCTTAGCTCGAGAGCATGGTGTCAAGCACGTAGATGTGGTTTGCCCGGGGTTCTCGGCCGACTGCCTGGAAACACTTGAGGAGATCGCTGAGGAAAATCGCGAATACTTCGAGGAGAATGGAGGAGAGCGCCTCTCCTATATTCCCGCGCTCAACTGCCGTCAGGATCACATAGATGCCCTGGTAAGAATTATCTTGCACCACGCTCAGGGGTGGCCAGAGGCCCGTCTTGACCGTGACTGGGATCAAGAGCAGGAGCTTCTGCGTGCTAGTGCACAGCGCGCTAAGCAAATGGGCGCCGAATCCTGAGAATCGGTTTGCGTTGCGGAATAGGGTTTTCAATATGGCCGGAGAGAACGTGCGCCGATTTGCCAAGGCGCTAGTACTGGTCCTCTTGCTGTGGTTGATCATGACCGGCGGCGAACTGGGCGGTGCATTTGGTGTTGCCACGGTGGTTATCGCTGCTGGCGGGGCTTTGTTGTATCTAGGTAGGTGGACTCATCGCTGGCGGTGGTTGCGCCTACCCGGCTTTGTCTTGTTCTTTGTTTCTAGGTCCTTTGTCGGTGGATTAGATGTTGGTTATCGTGCCCTTCACCCTGGGTTACCGGTTCACCCCGCGTGGATACGCTATAAGTTGTCGTTGCCGATCGGGGAGCCGCGCGTGGTCATGGTTGCTGTGGTAAGCCTGTTGCCGGGCACTTTGGCCGCGGATCTCTATAGCGATGAGCTGATCATCCACGGTGTGACCCCCAGTGCTGAGAGCGAGGTGCGGCGACTCGAGGAGAAGATTCGTTATTTCTATGCCCTTGATGAGGTTGTGCCGACGCAAAAGGCTTCTTAAGGTGGCCTCTAAAACTTCGCCGGCGCCACCATCCGCCCCGGTGTGGAGGACGCCGTGAATCCATCCCTGGAGGCTTCATGGCGCCATCCCTGGCGCCAAGACCTCCACACCGGGGCGGATGGTGGCGCCGGCGAAGTTTTTAGAGGTTCCCTTAAGGCCCGGGGGAGCTATTAAAGACTGCCACTGTGCACTGTGAGCCAAACAGCACTCGCGCTATGGAGATCTTAGCGCTAGGTGCGGGTGGATTGATACACGGCGCAAATGTGGCTCGACGGGATATTAGAAGCTCCTATGAGCCCTCCAGGAGGACAGTCATGGAAAACATCTATACAGGGCTGGCGTTGTTTTTGTTGCTGAACCTGCTCGCCGGCTTGTTCAGGGTTTACCACGGACCTAGTGCCGCAGATCGCATGTTGGCTGCACTGCTCTTTGGTACGACCACGGTTGCGGTGCTTTTGTTGCTCGCTCAAACCATGCAAGAGCCTGCGTTGCGTGATGTTGCCCTGTTGTTTACTTTGCTTGCGGCAGTGATAGCTATTGCCTTTACTAGGCTACCAAGGCGGTCTGTAGGGCGCAGTGAAAGATGAGTTGGCTGGATGTGCTGAGTGCGGTTTTGCTGATATCGGGGGGGATTTTTTTTCTCACCGGCACAGTCGGCATGCTGCGTTTCAGCAGCTGTTATTCGCGCTTGCACGCCTTGACTAAAGCTGACAATGCCGGCCTAGGGCTTATTGCCCTAGGGCTTATGGTCCAAGCAGAGTCGCTATGGGTAGCACTGAAGATTTTGTTGGTATGGGCCTTGGCACTGCTTGCGGCTACGGTTTCGGCTCACCTGATCGCCCGCTTTTCACTGCGGGTTGATCGGGGGACGCAAAGGGCGCCGCCATGATTGAGCAATGGTTCCTCTGGGGGTTCGATGCGTTGCTAGCCGCTGGGTT
The DNA here is from genome assembly GCF_002356555.2 of Halorhodospira halochloris. Taxonomy (NCBI): domain Bacteria; kingdom Pseudomonadati; phylum Pseudomonadota; class Gammaproteobacteria; order Chromatiales; family Ectothiorhodospiraceae; genus Halorhodospira; species Halorhodospira halochloris. Next base: position 2,403,333 of record NZ_AP017372.2, on the reverse strand, counting down.
GATCAGCCTGGCCTACCAAATCGTGGCCGGTCGACACATGTTTCGCAGCGTAGTCTTGTTCATCGTCTTTGGCTTGCTCATGGCCATTGCTTGGGCGCGGTTAGCGGCCCCCGACTTGGCCTTGGCTGAGGCCGCTATCGGTGCTGGGCTAACCGGGGCGCTGCTGCTTTCGGCGTATCGCTCCCTGATTACTGACGAGCAGGAGTCGTCGCCGCCTTCAGCAGTCCCGCGTTGGGCAGCCTTGCTGGCGGGATGTTTAGCCGGGGGGCTAGTTGCTGGGATTGGCTGGGTCGTGGTCGGCCTACAGTCGCCACAAGAGACCGCCGGCCGCCTGGCCTTGCAAAACTTGGCCGACAGCGGAGTAGATAATCCGGTAACCGCTGTGCTGCTTAACTTTCGCAGCATTGATACCCTCGGTGAGGTTGTTGTGTTGCTGGTTGCCTTTCTCGCCGCCCGAGTAGTAGCCCAGGATATAAACCACGCCGGTCCTGGAGATTGGCTGCGCGCCAGTCATCGTGAACCAATCTTGGTTGGACCGTTGATCTCTTTTATCGCACCTATGGCTCTTTTGGTTACAGGCTACCTTCTTTGGGCTGGTGCTCATCAGCCTGGCGGGGCATTTCAGGCCGGTGCAGTCCTTGCCGCTTTAGGGGTGATGTTGCGCTTGACCGGACGGCTGCGTCCGACCACTGAGCCATCCCTTATTGAGCGCAGTGCCCTTGTCGGTGGGGTTGTGCTCTTTTCTGCCATTGGCCTGGCCGGCGCCGGGCTGGCCTCAGCAGTCCTTGAATACCCCCCGGGCTGGGATTATGGGCTGATTTTGTTGATCGAGACAGCACTTACCATCTCTATCGCCTTGCCGTTGACGCTGCTCTTTAGTGGGTCGGGCGGCTTTCGCCGGGAGGTTAGATGACGCAGGCGGCCTTTTTTGCTCTAGTCGCAGGGGTAATAGCAGGTATCGGGATCTACGGGCTAATTACCCAGCGCCACCTGCTGCGCCGGGTTTTAGCGGTAAACGTGCTCGGCCACTCGATATTTCTGCTGCTCGTAGCGCTAGCCCGGCGTGATCAGGATTACGTCGACCCCCTGCCGCACGCCATGGTCCTTACCGGTATAGTGATTGCCGTCAGCGCGACAGCCTTCGCGCTAGTGCTCGCTAGGCGCTACCACGCCGAAACAGGGTTGGTTTATCTGCCCGAAGATGAGGGTGATAAGGGTTGAGCCTCTTACCCTCTCTGCCACTGGCCTTTTTCCTGCCGCTGCTCACCGCGCTGCTGGTCTTTTTGGTAGGGATGCGGCGGGCGCCTTGGTTGCCGCTGCTCGGGGCATTGGCAACGGTGCTGGTGGTTGCCGACATAGCTATTAGTGTCGCCCTTGATGGGCCGCAGCGCCACCACCTAGGCGGGTGGGAGCCTCCGCTAGGTGTCGAGTTATACGCCGATGGGCTAGCAGCCTTGATGGTCTTGCTGACTGCCCTAGTGGGGTTGGCAGTGACCCTTTATGCGGGCCCCTATCTGCGCGGTAAGGGCCATAGCGGGGAACATTTCTGGCCGCTATGGTTGATTCAGTGGGCAACCCTGAACGGGATTTTTCTGTCCGCAGACTTGTTCAATCTTTACGTGATGCTCGAGCTGCTTACCTTGACCGCTACGCCGCTAGCGGCTATGGCAGCTGACCGTTCCGCCCTTGGTGCGGCATTACGTTATTTGTTGCTGGCACTGCTCGGCTCTCTCGCCTATCTTTTGGGCGTCGCCCTGCTATATGGTTCAACCGGCAGTCTCCACTTGCATGAGGTGGGTGAACTGCTGCAGGCGGATGCCGCTGCGGCGGTAGCGGCGGCATTGATAACTGCCGGCTTGTTTGCCAAGGCGGCCATCTTTCCCTTGCACATTTGGCTTATGCCGGCCCACAGCAATGCCCCTGCGCCGGCTAGTGCAGCGCTCTCGGCGCTGGTTGCCAAGGCAGCTGTCTATCTATTGTTGCGCCTATGGCTGTGGGTATTTCCAGTGCTATTGACAGCGCCTATGGGCTGGTTGATCGGTGGTCTCGGGGCTACTGCAGTGCTCTATGGTGCCCTGCAGGCCTTGCGGCAAAATCGACTTAAGCCGCTGATTGCATACTCGACTATAGCTCAGCTGGGGTATCTGCTGTTGTTGTTGCCACTGGTGGTCGTGCCGGCTGCGGCAACCTACGCTTGGCACGGTGTCGCCTACCAGGCCCTAGTCCACGGCCTGGCCAAAGCCGCGGCATTCCTAGCGGCCGGGAACGTAATATACTGTCTTGGCAATGACCGCCTAGAGGGGCTGCGTGGCCTGACGCCCTACCTGTCCATTAGCCTGCTAGCCTTGGGTTTGGCTTTTGCTGCCTTGATGGGTATGCCGCCAACCGGAGGTTTTCTTGCCAAATGGCTAATCCTAACTGGCGCGTTGGGTTCCGGTCAGTGGGTTTGGGCGATTGTGTTGATTCTCGGTTCGCTGCTTGCCGGTGCTTATGCCTTTCGGGTGCTATCAGTGGCACATGCCTCACCGCCCTACGGCTGGATAGAGATATATCCGCCACGGCCTGTGCCACTAGTTATGCAGCTTACACCGTTGATGCTCGCCCTGTTAGCGGTAGTAATGGGGATAAGTGCGGTCCCCGTGCTCAATCTCCTTGATCAGGGTGCGCCGGAGGTGCTGCCGTGATCTGGCTTATCGAGCAGCTGCCGTTATTGACTATTCTGGCCTCACTGCTTACCGCGGTGATCATCTTCATGTTGCGCGACAGGCGCCGAAGAGCGCGGACGTTCTGGAATCTGTTCGGTGCTGTTACCAAGCTGGTCTTGGTTGTATTTATGCTCTACGCGGTAATCAGTGGAGTTGAGCTGGAGGTTGTGTGGCTAGTGTTGCCCGACCTGTCATTTAGACTGGCCGCCGACCCCCTAGCTCTGCTGTTCGTGATGCTTTCTGCCAGCCTGTGGCTAGTTACCACTATCTATGCGATCGGTTATCTAGAGGGGTCAGGCCAGCGGGCGCGGTTTTTCGGGTTCTTCTCCCTCTGTGTGGCTGCTACAACCGGCATAGCCCTGGCAAATAACCTTTTCACTTTCTTCATTTTTTACGAGGCCTTGACCCTCGCAACCTATCCTTTGGTAGTCCACAGGGGCCATCCAGCAGCCCTCCAGGCCGGCCGAATCTACCTCACTTATACACTCGGGGGCGGGGCGCTATTGTTGGTCGGCGCAGTAATGCTCCACACCGCAGTAGGCGATCAGCCGTTTACCCCGGGTGGAGTTGAGGCAGTGGCGCTCTGGGCGGCCGACTCACCACTGATGGCGACCTTGGTTATTGGTTTAATGCTCGCTGGAGTTGGGGTTAAGGCGGCGCTAGTACCGCTGCATTCGTGGTTGCCCATTGCTATGGTGGCACCAGCGCCGGTGAGCGCACTGCTCCATGCGGTAGCGGTCGTCAAGGCCGGGGCGTTTGGGGTGATACGGATTGTACAGGATATATATGGTGCTGAAATCGCCTTTGAGCTTGGGATTACGCCGGTTCTTGCGGTGTTGGCAGCCATCACCATAATCTACGGTTCCCTGCGGGCATTGGCACAGACCGATATCAAGCGCCGGCTGGCTTTTTCCACGGTCAGTCAGGTCTCCTACATAACCTTAGGGGTGGCGGCGGGTGGCCCCCTGGCGTTGATTGGAGGCGTTGCCCATCTGGTTCACCAGGGGCTTATGAAAATTACCTTGTTCTTCTGTGCAGGTAATTATTCAGAAACACTCGGTATAAGCCGGATAGATCAGCTTAACGGGGTTGGTTGGCGCATGCCCTGGACCTCGGTCGCCTTCACTGTCGGGGCGCTAGGTATGGTCGGACTGCCTCCTTTAGCCGGTTTTATAAGCAAGTGGTATCTGGGGCTTGGTGCTTTGCAGCAGGGGAGCTATTGGGTTCTCGCCGTTTTGGTGCTAAGCACCTTGCTCAATGCTGCCTATTTCTTACCGGTGATAAGGCGTATATGGTTATTGCCGGCAGCCCCAATCGGGCTTAAAAGACACGATAGTGGCAAGTTGGAGTCGCACGCCTGGCTGCTTTACCCGGCGCTGATTACTGCCTTTGCGGCACTTTTTGCAGGGGCATTTGCGGCCTCGCAATGGTCGCCGCTGAGCTGGGCGGAAAGGATTGTCGAGCAGGAGTATCCGCTGGATGAACGCTGAGCAATGGTTGCTATTGCTGCCTCTACTGGCGCCGCTGGCAATTGCCCCATTGCTGGGGCGGGGCAGGCTGTTTTGGTCCTGGACCTTGGTAGTGATAGGTCTGATGTTGCCGTTATTCGCTTTTGCCTCCGGCGCTCAGGTCGAATTACCTTGGGCTCTGTTGCAAGCTCGTTTCAGTGTTGATCAGATAGCTGAGCCACTGCTGATCCTTGCTGGGCCGCTGTGGGCTGCAGCAGTTGTCTCGGCCTGGTGCCAGATGCGCGATGACATTCATCGCGGCGCTTTTATGGCCGCACTGGCAGTGGTTTTAGCGGCGCTATACGGCGTTCTTACAGCAGCTGATCTGGCCAGCTTCTACTTCGCCTATGCGTTAATGACCTTTGCCGCCTATCCCCTGGTTGTTCACTACCGCACTCCGGTTGCTTTTCGTGCTGGCAGGGTCTATTTGACTATGGCGGTTTTGGCTGAAGGGGCTGTGCTCAGCGCCGTTCTGCTGCTTTCTGCCGGGGTAGGGAACCCACTTCTGGCCGAGGTGCCGGGCATAGTCGCTGAACACCCGCGCAAGGAGTTGTTAGTTGGCCTTTTGTTGCTTGGCTTTGCGGTTAAGGCCGGCGCCTTTCCACTCCATGTTTGGTTGCCCTTGGCCCATCCCGCTGCGCCGGTCGCAGCGAGTGCGCTCCTCTCAGGGTTAGTGGTTAAAGCTGCTCTGATCGCTTGGTTGCGGATGCTGCCCCTCGGTGAGGTAGGCTTGCCTTTTTATGGTGGTCTGCTCATGGCCGCCGGCATTGTTACCGTAGTCTATGCCAATGCCGTCGGTATTGTGCAGGCTCGGCCCAAGACGGTTTTGGCTTACTCAACGGTCAGTCAAATGGGGCTCCTACTGCTGGCGGTGGGTATGGCGTTATGCTATCCGCAAATCGCCCCTGCAGTGTTTGGTGGGGCCTTGTTGTTTGCTGTGCATCATGGTCTGGCTAAGGGCGCATTGTTCCTCGCTTGTGGGCTGAGTAGTAGCGGCCGGGGATGGTATATGCTCTTGCCTGCTATGGCTATTGCTGGGGTGCCGTTAAGTAGTGGCGCATTGGCTAAGGCGGCAATCAAGGATGGAGCCTACCAGTTGCCAGCCGGAGAATTGCTGACGGCTTTTCTGGGCGTCGCCTCCGTCCTAACCACCTTGCTTTTGCTGCGCTTTTTGTGGGTAGCCTGGAGCGGTAGGGGCGTTGGCCATGAGTCCGACGGGAGAGTCCAGCAACTGGCAGTGCTTGGCCTAATAGCTTCGTCATTGTGTCTGCCCTGGCTGGTTGCCGCTCATTGGGATTTTACGCAAGTAAACTCTGCTATTACCGGCCAAGCAGTTTTCGAAGCAGCCTGGCCAGTACTGGTAGGTCTAGGGGGGGCTGGCATTTTTGGCGCCTTGTTCTGGTCTGCTGGCGCCCCTTTACTGCCGCGTCTGCCTGAGGGCGACTGGATCAAGCCGGCAATGCTCTGGGGCGTGCGCAGTGGCTATTTTATCCGGCGCCATTGGCGCAACCGTCCGCGTCTGCCGAGCGCCCCATCGCCGACTTTGCTCAGCGCGCGTCTCTTCGCAGCTATTGAGAGTAGGCTCTTTGCCCTGGCTATGGCCGGCGCTCTATTTTTGGCCTTGGTCCTTGGTATCAGCCTTATAGGCCTGTTTGCAGGTGAGAATCCGTAAGCTGTGCTCGGCTAATGGGGGGCGCCTCTAGATGATCCGCGATAGGTGAGTGGGCTAGCCTTGAGCAGCTTGAGAGAGTGTTTCATGTGCCGGGCTCAGACTTGCTTGGTGCTTGCAAGAGCACGGATCTGCCATATCGTTTCTTTGAAACGCCACTAAGTGGTTGGTGTCGAGGGTAAGTCCGATATCACTGCCCTCCTCATAATCGATGGTGCTAGGGGCCAAAGAGACTAGTTCATGGCCGCTCGGGGTGCGCAGCGTATACAGTGTTTCTGCCCCTTTAAAGGCCTTTTTGACTATTCTGCCGTGCAGGCCAGAAGGGGCCTGGCCCATTTTTACATCATCAGGGCGCAGCAGGACTTCGACGTTTGTGCCGCGCGGCCAGGGCAGTTCGCCATTATTACTGCACAAGGTGCCAAGTTCGGTTTTAACCTTCTCGCTATCTGCGACTATACCTTCAACGATGCTGCCATAGCCGACGAAGTCGGCGACAAACCGGTTAGCCGGTTTATGGTATAGGTTATAGGGGGTGTCCCACTGGATAAGTCTGCCGCTGCACATCACCCCTATCTCATCGGCCATGGCGAAGGCCTCGCTCTGATCGTGGGTAACCAGGATGGCAGTCACCCCCTCGTTGCGGAAGATATCCTTAAACTCGCGCCCGAGACGCTCGCGCAGATCGACATCGAGGTTGGAGAATGGCTCATCGAGAAGGACAAGATCAGGCCTGGGGGCAACCGCACGGATCAGGGATATTCGCTGCTGCTGGCCTCCGGATAGTTCATGGGGATAGCGATCGCCGAGATTGCGCAAATCAACCAGCTCAAGGAGTTCGTCGGCGCGCTTGCGCCGCTCATCTCGGCTCATCCTACGCAGTCCGAAGGTGACGTTGTCATATATATTCAGATGGGGGAAGAGGGCGTAATCCTGAAAGACCATGCCCATCCGCCGTTTCTCAGGCGGGAGGGTGTAATTTGGAGAAGATATAACTCGCCCCTGCAGGCGTATCTCACCTTTGGCTATAGTTTCAAACCCGGCAATTGTGCGTAAAGCGGTAGTTTTGCCGCATCCGCTTGGCCCTAGCAGGCAAGCTATGCTGCCCTGTTCAAGGGCAAAGCTCAGTTGCTCGACAGCCACAAAATTGCCGTAGCAACAACGCATATCGTTGAGTTCCAGCAACGGGGTAGAAACTCTGCTCATTAAAAAACTTCCGCTACGGTTAAGTAGTGATATTTGGTTGAGTGATAATGCCTGGTCTGCGAATAATTCTCAATACCCGCTGACCTTGACACGCCATTCAGATCTAGCGCTAACGATTAGCGTCGCTCCTTATTAGCCCCCCCCCCCCCCCCCCCCCCCCCCCCCCCCCCCCCCCCCCCCCTTGGGTGTCTCGAAACCTCCCTCGGCGCCATTAGCTGCCCCGATGTGGACGTCTTGGCGCCAGGGATAGCGCCATGGGGCCGCCAGGGATGGATTCACGGCGTCCTCCACATCGGGGCAGCTAATGGCGCTGGGTGGGGAGTTGTATAGGTCTGTGCTAGGAGTCAAGGGCTTAGCTAGGGATCTTGAGTGCGCAGGGTATGGGCGACATATTGGCGAAACTCATCAGCCTGTCCCATGGCTGTGTGCCGATCCCAGTTAAGATGCTGGCAGAGAGTTGCGACTGCGTTCTCGAGCGCATCCAATCCTGCTGCGGGGCCAAGCCCGACCATAGTTCGGCGCATAAGCGCATCAGTGAGGTTAGCCGCCATTTCATAGCGCATAGCAAAGACCAGTTCAGCCTTGATAGCGCCAGTCTCTGGGCTTAGGTTTTCTGCTAATTCCGGCGCCTCGCTGAGCAGCTCAAGTATGTCCTCGCTGCGTGCCCCGTATATGGATACTATGCGCCTTGCCGCCAAGCTGGTTAAACCATAATTAGCGCATAGACGTTTCTCTAGTTCTCGGGCGTTGTGCCGCCTGGCGCCGGGTAGCGGGCGATGGTGAGTAGAGCAGCGTGCCAGACGCCAGCCCTGCGCCGCAGCAACTTTATTTACGGCCTCCTCGGCCAGGCTCCTATAAGTAGTAAGCTTGCCGCCAATTATCGACCACAAACCGGTGATCTGGGGGCTGTGGTCGTGAACTATGTGGCGTCGTGTTATTGTCCCAGGTTGTCCGGCAGGGACATACGGCAAGGGCCGGACTCCGGCGTAAGAGTATAAAACGGAGTCCCTTTCGAGCTGCGCTGACGGCAGTAGGCGGTTGGTGGAATTCAGCAGGTAGTCTATCTCTTCTTCTGTGGCATGGACAGAATCGGGCGGCTCTTCGTGGTGAAGGTCTGTGGTGCCGATCAAGAAGAGACCGTTCCAGGGTATGGTAAAATACGGCCGGCCGTCCTCGGCCTCGGCATAAAGAGCGACTTGTGGGGCACCGGAGAATGGGGCTACGACTATGTGGCTACCGCGAGTGCCGCCGATCTGCCTGGGTAAGGTGTGGCCAGAGGTGGTCAGTACCTGATCTACCCAAGGTCCGCTTACATTGACTACGCATTTTGAGACGATATCCTCTTCTTCTCCTGTAGCGCGGTTGAGGATCCTAACCCCGCTAACAGCGGAGTTCGTCTCGTCCAAGTTTATGCGCTTTACTGGCGTGTGAGTAAGTATTTCAGCGCCGTTTTCGCGGGCACAAAGCAGGATCTCAAGTGTCAGCCTTTCGGGAAATGTTACTTGGGCATCGTAATATTGGGCTGCCCCTTTAAGCTGTTTTTGGTCGAGGCCGGCGGCTTTTTGCGCTGCTTGCTGGCGCGAGAGCATGCGGTGGCGGGGCAGGCTTTTGTCGTAAGAGAGTAGATCATAGGCCAGCATGCCCATGCGCACAATGGTGGGACCGCGGCGGTTGCTTGCGTATATGGGGATCATCAGAGGCAATGGGTGGACTAGGTGACTGGCGGTGCGTAGGAGGTTTTCACGTTCACGCAGCGACTCTCTGACCAGCCCTAGCTCTTTATGCTCTAAGTAGCGCAGTCCGCCGTGCACAAGCCTGCTATTCCAGGCTGAGGTTGCAGAGCAGATGTCGTTCTGCTCCACTACCAGAACCTTAAGCCCGCGCAGCGCAGCATCACGGGCAATCCCGGCACCGTTTATGCCGGCGCCAATTATTACGAGGTCGTAGTGATTGTGCTTTTTCATTTGATGGTAATTATGCCAGGGGCTTCCCTTTGCCAGCAAAGAGCGTACAATAGGCGGATTAATCAGAAGGTGTCTCATAGGCATTGGTTTTTCAGTGCCGCGAGGACAAGGTTTCAACACTGGAATAATCAGATAAGGCGCATATGGTTACCATTCGACTGGCAAGAGCAGGATCGAAAAAGAGGCCCTTTTACCACATAGTAGTTACGGACGCTCGCAAGCCACGCGACGGGGCGTTTATTGAGCGCCTCGGGTATATTAACCCGGTCGCTGCGGGGCAAGAGGCACCCTACAAACTTGATTTGCAACGCTCTAAGCAGTGGATCGAGAAGGGGGCTCAACCCACTCAGCGGGTAGCCAACTTGATCCGTGAAGCGGAGCGGGCTGAGCAGGCCGCTTAGTAGAGCAGCGCTGGCTTGGGTAGAGCCGTGGAGGGTGTTGACGATAAGCCCAACATGGTCACCGTGGGCCGCGTAGTAGGCCTCTATGGTGTGCAAGGCTGGTTGCGGGTTTACTCCTATACACAGCCAAAGGAGAATCTGCTCGCTTACCCTAAGTGGCAGCTTTGTGGCTCTAAGCTGTTGGCTGAGTTCGCGGTAGAGGCAAGCAAGAAACAAGGCAAAGGGCTGGTAGCGAAGCTGCAAAGGGTTGACGACCGCGACCAAGCCCGTGCCTGGTTGGGGTTTGATATCAGGATCCCCCGCGCCGATCTGCCCGAGCTCGGCGAAGATGAGTACTACTGGGCTGATCTGCTGGGTCTCGAGGTTTATGACCTTGAGCAAAGGCACTTGGGTGTGGTCGATCATCTGCTGGAGACCGGAGCCAATGACGTGATGGTGGTCTGTGGCGATCGTGAGAGGTTGATACCGTTCGTGCCCGGCTACTACGTGAAAAGGGTAGATTTAAACCGGGGGTTCATCTCTGTTGACTGGGACCCAGAGTTCTAAGCGCCTCGATATAATAACCGTGTTTCCCGAGATGGTGATGCAGGTTGCCCGCTACGGTGTTGTCGGGAAGGCGGTTGAGCGAGGATTAGCCGAAATAGCTGTTTGGAACCCTCGCGATTACGCCGAGGATCGCCACGGCACGGTTGATGATCGCCCCTATGGTGGTGGTCCGGGTATGGTGATGAAGGCTGCCCCCCTGCGCGCGGCTATCCGCTCAGCCCGGTTAGCCGATGGCAGGCCTGCACGGGTGATCTACCTTAGCCCGCAGGGGCAGCGGCTTGACCAGCAGGGCGTGGCCCGCCTGGCTAGGCATAAGCGGTTGATACTCCTGTGTGGGCGCTATGAGGGGATTGATGAGCGCTTGATTGAGGCGGAGGTGGATGAAGAGGTATCAATCGGCGACTATGTGCTAAGTGGCGGGGAACTGCCGGCGATGGTAGTCGTGGACGCTATAGTGCGAATGATTCCTGGGGTGCTCGGCCATGAAGACTCGGCGGCTGAGGACTCCTTCGCTACAGGGTTGCTCGATCACCCTCACTATACGCGTCCAGATGATTTTGAAGGCAGGACGGTGCCTCGTGTCCTACGCTCTGGCGATCATGGGGCCGTAGAGGAGTGGCGCTTAAAGCAGGCGCTGGGCAGGACTTGGTTGCGGCGCCCGGAGCTGTTGTCTAATCGGGAGCTAGAGCCGCGTCAGCAGAAGTTGTTGGACGAATTCGTAGCCGAGTATCGCGAGATTGAGCGATCTGGCAGTGAAGCCCAAGAGCAGAGAGACAAATCAGATAATCAAGGGGATTCGACATGAATGTCATCGACGAGTTGGAGCAGGAACAGGTTGAGGCATGCAAGCACACTGTGCCTGAGTTTGGTCCAGGCGATACGGTGCTTGTGCAAGTATGGGTGCGGGAAGCCGGGCGCGAGCGTGTTCAGCCCTTTGAGGGCGTTGTAATTGGCAAGCGTAACCGTGGCCTCAATTCGTCATTTACAGTACGTAAGGTATCGCACGGTGAAGGTGTGGAGCGGGTTTTTCAGACCTACAGCCCGCAGATCGAGAGCATAAAGGTTAAACGTCGGGGTGATGTCCGTCAGGCCAAGCTTTACCACCTGCGTGAACTAAGTGGTAAGGCGGCGCGGATCAAAGAGAAGATTAATTGAGGGCATCAATGGCCCTGCTGATGCGGCTGGAGGCCGGCTCCTGGGCAGTGTCCCGGACGGCCTCTGTGGCATCCTGCGGCGACTCCAGTATCCTTTCGCGGGTATCTTCGGCAAGTTGCCTGGCATTCTCAGGGGTCATATCTGCGGCGTCGTTGGCCGATTGGGGGCGGTTGGCTGTTACCGCTACCGAATCGCCGTCGACAGCGTTACCTTGCTCGATTCGCGGGTGACCTTGATCCAGTCGATGAGCAGCGTCTTCCCGCTCTATAGAGGGGCGTAGGGCTTCCTCTCGACGCAGGTCCTTGAGATACTCAGCGTGACTGCTGCGGTTGGCTTCCGGGCCGGCAATGGATGGCTCGAAGTCGGACATGTCGCTCATCTCCTCACTGCTGCTGTTGCTAGAGCGCCCTCCTTGAAAGGCAGACAACGTTCTTGCAGTGCGCTTGCCTAAGAGTCTACACCTTACCTGCCGTATCTGCCATAGTTACTAGACAAGGAAGTGCTTCGGAGTGGGGGTGTGGAGGGGTATCGGCGTCCCCCGTGCGCCCGAGTCAGGCCTGGGTTATCTTACGGCTGCGTTGAGCCGCACTACGGCTGCCATTGGTGCCGTAAAGCGCCTCGTCTGAGCGGTCATGTGCTCCTGCGACTAGATCAATCATGCGGCGCGTATATTCGAGATTTTGGTGAATAAGCCGCCCGTTGGCCTCGTTCCGAGCCTGAACGCTTTGCAGTATGCTCTCCAGCTCCTGCCAAGCGGCATCGAGCCTGTCGGGTGCGGAGCGCAAGGCTAACCTCACCCCTTGGCGCCCCTCAGGTAAGCCGATCCTACCTAACAAGCGGCTGAGCTTGCGTTCCGCCTCTTCAAGGGCGGTAACTTGCTCAGATTTGCGCTGCAGTAGCGCGTCCATGCCCTCTATCTTACGTTGGGCAAGCATCTCCGTCTCAGAGTCGAGGGTCTCTGCTAACGCCTTCGCCCGCTCGCGACAACGCTCAATGCGGGACTCGAGTCGGGCAATCTGTTCCTTAGATAGGCTGCGTTCCTCTGGCGATGTGTCGCTGCTCAACGGCGCGCTAACCCTCTTCCTCAATCAGAGCCTCAAACTGCGCGAATTTGCGTGCGATTTTCTCTGCGTCAACCGGATAGTCGCCGTTAGCAATCTTCTCTTTGATTGCGTCAACACGGGCACGATCCACCTCCGGTGTTTGGTCTATCCGGTCCCGCACACCTTTAAGCCGCTCAGAGGTCTCGGCCTCATCAGCGCCAACTCCAGCACGCGAGGATGTGCTTTGCGGCGCATTGTCATCGACCTTATGACCTTTGCCCGGCTGTGTTGCCGCGGACCCGATGGGGCGCGGCCCCCCTTCGATCGGATTGGACATCGGGCTCTCCTCAGCTTTGTTCCTTAACGGTCTCGCTTACTGTCACGTACCCCTAATCACGGCAAGACCTCAGCTCTCCAATCTTATCGGCACCAGCTGCTGGAACTTAAGCCGCCATTCTCGTTTGCATACTTTGACCTAAATGCGGCCTCGAAGCAACTCCCCTTCAACGGCCTACCCGGACAACCCCGGGTGCGACCACGCGTCCCTCAATCTCTCTGCCGGAATCAAGGTTCTCCACGCGGATTCTCTCGCCTTGCCGACCGTTTTCCTGGGCTTCGCCGCGAGCGGTTATGCTGATCCCGGATTGGCCTCCAGACTGAATGGTCACGCGCTCCCCCCTGCTTACGAATAGTGGCTGATCGACCATTCGCGATGTTATAGGGTCACCTTGCCGGATGTTGCGCTGGGCTTCAAGTCCGATAGCATCCCCTATGTCGGTGAACCATTCGCCCCGGGCTCTCCGCACATCCCTGCGGGCGATGCGTACGTCATCGTGATCGAGTGTTGTCCCTCTGCTGAGCGGTCGAGAGGCGACAACCACGTCAGCGCCGATCTCAATCTCCATGCGCACATATACAGTCCACGGTTCATCGCCGCTGCAACTGACCCCTACTGTGCTCGCCCTTATAGCGTCGCGTCCATGGGGTATAAAGGCCTCTAGCTTGCCGCTGCACTTAGCAAGGTTGAGGCGTGAGTCGACTCCTCTAGCGCTAACCTCTACGTGCTCATAGTCCTGAGATAGTATATCGTATAGGAACTCTTCTGCAGCTTCCTCAATCAAGCCTGGTTGCTGGCGCTCGGCAGAAAGTGCGTGGGACGCAGTTACAAGCGGCAGGAAGAGAAGCAACAAAGCCATTGTGCGCCGTATAATGACGTTGGCGATTGTTGAGTTTTGCGGTCTTCCCGCCATGGAGTCAATCAAATTGCGCATCCGCATCTTTCCCTCTTGGTGGTTGCGGATTACCATAAAAGGGTATCACTCAGGTTTCCTGAGCTCACTCTAAAACTACAAGGAGCCGGAGCGTAATGGCCGGAATTATTGACTCCGTTGATCAGCGCACCCATCTAGCCGGCCGTAATCGAATGGAGCTGCTGCTCTTTAGGTTCGAAGGACGGCAGCGTTACGGCATCAACGTGTTCAAAGTGCGCGAAGTCATCCCCGCCCCTGAGCTGAGTCTCGTGCCTCAAGCTCACCCCGCCTCAAGAGGCATCGCCTATGTGCGGGGGCAGGCCCTTTCAGTCCTGGATCTGAGCTACGCCATTTCCGGTCATGGGATCCAGAAAGAGGAAGGCAACTACATCATAATAACGGAGTATAACCGCCAGGTGCAGGGGTTCCTAGTCGGCGGTGTCGATAGGATCATCAACATCAATTGGGAAGAGGTCATGCCCCCGCCGAGCGGCGGCAGTGCAGGTAACTATTTAACTGCGGTGGCCAGGTATGAAGAACAGATGATCCAGATAGTCGATGTTGAAAAGGTTCTTGGTGAGATAAACCGAGACAGTGGGGTTGATCCGAAGACCACTGAGGGTGGCGGGGTGGCTGCGGCAAAAGGTGCCGACGCCTATAAGGTGCTGGTGGTGGATGACTCAAAGATGGCCTTGACCCAGATACAGCGCACTTTGGAGGATCTCGGTGTCCGGGTGGTAACCAAGATGAATGGCAAGGAGGCCCTTGAGCAGCTGAAAAGCTGGGCACGCCAGGAACCATCTGGCTTGGACGATTTGCTCATGGTTGTCTCTGACATAGAGATGCCAGCTATGGATGGCTATACCCTGACCGCGCGACTGCGTGAGGATGATAGTATCTCCTCCGTATATGTCCTGCTGCACTCTTCTCTGAGCGGCGTGTTCAATACAGAGATGGTCCGTCGGGTGGGAGCCGATGAGTTTCTAGCTAAGTTTCATGCCGATGAGCTCGCTGATCGGGTTAGAGGGCGTCTTCAGGCGCTCGGCGATTGATAGACACAGAGGAGGAGACATTGGCCGAGCTGTCTATTAAAGACGAAGACTACCGAGCTTTTGCCCGGTTCCTTGAGCGTGCTTGCGGTATAGTCCTTGGTGAGAACAAGCAGTACCTGGTGGCTAGTCGCCTGGCTCCAGTGCTCCAGAATGAACAGATCCCAAATTTGGGTGAACTGGTCAAGGCCCTCGAGAAGCGCCCTTCGGCGGATCTAAAGGGGCGTGTTATAGAGGCCATGACCACGAATGAGACTCAGTGGTTTCGTGATACTTACCCGTTCGATGTTCTGCGTAAGCACATCTTGCCGGAGATGGAAAAGCAGCGCATACCCACAGTACGCATTTGGTCAGCGGCTTGCTCATCCGGCCAGGAGACTTACTCCATAAGCATGACGGTCGAGGAGTATCGTGCCTCGGGCGGGCGAATTGAGGCCGAGATTATAGGCACTGACATATCTCCGGCTATGATTGATCAGGCCCGCCGGGGGCGTTATACAGCCAACGTCGCCAGCCGGGGGCTGGCCTCTGAGCGCCAAAAGAGATTCTTCGATGAGGTGGGGGAAAACACCTGGGAAGTCAAGCCAAACATTCGCAAAAGGGCTAGCTTCAAGGTCCATAATTTGCTCGAGAGTTACTCGGGTTTAGGGCGTTTTGATGTAATCTACTGCCGTAATGTGCTCATTTACTTTGGCTGGGAGTCCAGGCGAGATATCATCAATAGGATGGCGCAGATAACTAAGCCTGGAGGTTTTCTTGTGGTTGGTGCATCTGAGTCTTTGGCCCGTCACTCTGATGCCTTTGAGTTGATTCGGCTCGACGGGGGAGTAGTGTATAAGCGCAAATAGCGGACCGCGCCGGCATGTTGACTAGAAGTTCCCTAGTCAGGCGGCGGGCTACTCGGGCATAAATTCGGTTAGCGGCGCGGTTCGCTGACAGGCGCCTTGGCGCGCTAGGGTCTGCCGCTACCCGCTGATTGGCAACAGAGTGCCGGCAAAGACGGCAAAAATTTGCCGCCGACACTGGGGGCGTGCTGCCTAAGCTGTTGATTCTGTTTTATGTGATTTTTGGCATGTAATCTGCATGGCCAACCAGGTGGCCAAGAACTAACGGAGAGAGCGCGATGCGCATCGGTCTTGACCAAGCCTTCTCTACCCATGAGCAGGCACTGAATTTGCGCGGTGAGCGGCATGAGCTGCTTGCCTCCAATATAGCTAATGCCGACACGCCTAATTACAAGGCGCGCGACATGGATTTCCGCACGGCTATGAGGGAAGCGACGCAGCCGCCCCAACAGCCGCTGCAGGCTACTAACCCGCAACATCTGCAGCCGGCATCACACGTATCGGCGGGTGATCCGAAATCTTTATACCGTCAACCGCATGGTGCTTCTCTTGACGGCAATACGGTGGAGATGCATGTGGAGCAAGCTAAGTTTGCTGAAAACGCGGTTAACTACCAGGCCACACTAGAGTTTCTTAACGGTCGCATAAGCAAGCTTTCCGGCGCCTTAAGAAGGGAGTGATAGCAGATGTCCTTGATGAATGCGATTGATGTCGCTGGAACCGGCATGAACGCACAGCAGCTACGGCTGAATACCGTGGCAAGCAATCTGGCTAATGCCGAGACCGTTGCCGGGAGCCCTGAGGAGGCCTATCGTGCTCGCCAGCCCGTCTTTGCAGCGGCACTGCACCAGGCTCAAGGGGGTTATCCGCAGCAGGGTGGGCCACAGCCTGCGCAGACCCCAAGCTGGGCTGAAAGTGGTGGTCCGGTTGATCGAATGAGTCCGGTTAGCTTTCAGCGCCAGTTTTTTGGTGGTGAGCCGGTGAATGGTGCCCATATGCAAGACCCATGGGCCAGCCCCTCGCCGAGCGTGCCGGTGTTTATGCCCGGTGTGGTAGAGAGTGACGCCGAAGTAGAGCCTATCCACAAGCCACACCACCCTATGGCTGACGAAAATGGCTATGTCTACCGCTCCAACGTCAACACGGTCGAGGAGATGACCAACATGATTTCCGCCTCGCGATCATTTCAGAACAACGTTGAAGTCATGAATACATCGCGTGATCTGATGATGGAAACCCTGCGCCTGGGCAGATAACAGAGGAGCATTTATATGCTTAATCCTGCACAACTGATGGGCGGTGCCTCTGGAGCCAAACCTCAGCAATCAACGGGCGCTGCTGGACAGGGGGTAAAGGAATCCGGTCCTGCGGGGCAGGAACCTGCCGCTGGTGCCAAGCAGGGTCAAGCCCCTGCAGCTGAGAATGCCCCTGCTGGTAGCTCAAGGCGCGCCGAAAGGGCCGAGGGCCGGGGTGTCGGGGCGGCAGAGCAAGACGGAGGCATTCCCGATGAGCTTAGATTGGCGGAGGATGACAATAAAGGTGATCCGCAGAGCATAGGCCATGAAGACTTCCTTAAGCTAATGCTAACCCAGCTTGAGAATCAGGATCCGACAGACCCGCAAGATACCGAACAGATGATGGGGCAGATTGCCCAGTTCACAACCGCCGCAGGGATCAACGAGCTGAAGAGTGAGTTTCAGGAGTTTTTCGAGCATATGCGCTCCGATCAGTCACTCCGCGCGGCGCAGCTAGTCGGTCGTGAGGTTTTAACTGATAGCGGCGAAGGCTATTTGCCGGAGGATGGGGACTTACAGGCCATCCTACAGCTGGAAAGTTCAGCGCCTAACCTTACGGTGGAGATAGAAAACGAGCACGGTGAGCGAGTCCATAGGGAGCAGCTGGGTCAGGTCTCGGAAGGAGAGCACCCTTTTGTGTGGGATGGCACCGATGAAGATGGCCAACGTTTACCCCAGGGCCAGTATACACTTCAGGCGTACACCGAAGACGGTGATGAGCGTGAACCCGTAGGAACCTTGGTGGGGGCACAGGTCACTAGCGTATCAATGGGTATGGATGGCCGCCCGCCGGAGTTGAATGTTGCCGGGCTAGGGGACATCTCTCTGTCTGATGTCAAGAGAGTCCGTTAAAAAATTACCGACTAAGATCAAGGAGAGCACAGATGTCATTCAATGTAGCGCTAACCGGGATAAACTCTGCATCCAAGGATTTAGAGACGACGAGTAATAACTTGTCTAATGCGGGTACCACTGGGTTTAAGAAATCACGTGCGGAATTCAACGACCTTTTCGCCCTAGGGCCGATGGGGATTCCGCAGTTGGCCATCGGGCAAGGGTCACGGATGGCCAATGTCGGACAGATGTTTAACCAGGGGTCGTTCGATTTCACAGAGCGTAGTCTAGATCTTGGCATAGAAGGGGGAGGATTCTTCCGGCTGGATGACGATGGCGATGTTTCTTATACCCGTGCCGGGGAATTCGAGGTCGATAGAGATGGTTACGTAGTCAACAATACTGGTAAGCGCTTGACCGGATTTCAGACTGACGAAGATGGTAGCCGCATTGGTGACGGTCGCGACCACCTGCGCGTGCCGACCGAGGGGATCCCGGCGCAAGCTACCGAAGAGGCGCGCTTAGGCGCCAATCTTAACGCTGACGCTGAAATCCTTAATCCGGAAGCCTTTGATCCGGAAGACATTGATAGCTTCAACGAGTCTACTACCACGACATTCTATGACTCGCAAGGCGGTGCTCACGACGCAACCTTCTATTTCGTAAAGAGTGGCGAAAACACCTGGGAAGTATTTACTCAGGTCGAGGGCGCTGATTATGAGGGCGACCAGGACTTCTTCGGTCCTCACCAGCTTGAATTCGACAGCGCAGGCAACTTGATAGAGGGTGACACTAAAGCGATTGAGTCCGAGTTCGTTGCCAACGTCGATGATCTTGATGTCGAGATAGACTTCGGCGATGTCACCCAATTCGCCAGGCCTTTCAATGTCACTGAGGTCTCTCAGGACGGTTATACTGCTGGCGAGTTTCAGAACGTCAATGTTGAGAATGACGGTACTATTTATGCTCGTTACAACAATGGCGAAACTCAGGCTGTCGGGCAGGTTGCGCTGACCCAATTTGCCTCTGAGGAGCGGCTGCAAAATGTCGGCGAGACCTCCTGGCAGGCGACGGCTGAGGCTGGTGATCCGCTTATTGGCGTCCCCGGGCAAGGACAGTTCGGGCGCATTGAAGCAGGTGCTTTGGAGCAATCGAACGTAGAGGTTTCAGAGCAGCTGGTTAACATGATTACCGCGCAAAGAAACTTCTCCGCCAACGCCAAGATGATATCTACTCAGGATCAGGTAACCCAGGAGATTCTTAACATTCGCTGATCCAACAATCAGTGGACGGGTAGTCTGATTTTGGTGTGATTAGGGTATAGAGCAGGAAGGGAACATGGATAGACAGCTATACATCGCCATGACTGGGGCTAAGCATAGCCTGCAGGCGCAGCACCATAACAACCAGAATTTGGCCAACGCTAACACGCCGGGGTTTCGTGCTGACCTGGATAGCTTCTATCAGGCACCGATGTATGGTCCCGGGTTCCCTACTCGTGCCTATGCTGAGGAGCTTCGAGCCGGAACCGATTTCACACCCGGGTCGATTATGACTACCGACCGCGAACTTGATGTAGCCATACAGGATCAGGGCTGGTTCGTAGTTCAGGCACCTGATGGTTCAGAGGCCTATACGCGGCGGGGAGATTTTCGCCAGGATTCTCAGGGGCTGCTGACCACTGGGGATGGCCATTTGGTTATGGGGGAGAATGGCCCGGTATCGATTCCACCCGATTCTAATATAGAGATAGCAGACGATGGAGTCATAACCGCTATCCCTAGAGAGGCGCCGGAGGCGCCTATAGAGGTCGACCGCCTTAGGCTGGTTAACCCGGATCCCGCAGAGTTAGTCAAGAGCGAAGATGGCTTGATACGACACTATGACGGCGAGCCGGCCCAGGATGATGCCCAGGTCAGGGTTCGCTCAGGGGCGTTGGAGGGTAGTAACGTCAACATGGCTGAGTCACTGGTGCAGATGATAGATCACGCCCGCCAGTTTGAGACCCATATAAAAATGCTAACCACCGCTGAAGAGAATGAACAAACTAGCTCACAACTGCTCAGGCATCCGTCATAGGCGTTATGGGATAGATGATTATTGGTCTGGACGCATGCGGGCCGACAGGTGTTAACACAACGGAGGTAACTGTATGAATCCCGCTCTTTGGGTGGCTAAGACCGGACTTGATGCTCAGCAGAAGAGCATGCAAGTGACCTCGAACAATCTGGCTAACGTCAATACCAATGGTTTCAAGAAAGATCGGGCGAACTTTGAAGATCTCTTCTACCAGACGGTACGACAGCCGGGCGGTCGCTCGAGCCAAGACACCATGCTGCCTTCGGGGTTGATGCTGGGCACCGGTTCGCGTGTTGCTGGGACCGAGAAGATCCATTCCCAGGGCAATATCCAGCAAACCGAGCGCAACCTTGATGTGGCGATTGAGGGTAAAGGATTTTTCCAGATCTTACGGCCCGATGGCGAGGTTGCTTACACCCGGGACGGAGCCTTTCAGCTTAATGAGCAAGGACAACTTGTCACTACAGGGGGGTACTTGCTAGAGCCGGCGATAGAGGTGCCGCAAGATGCGCAGTCGGTAACCATTGGCACTGATGGTACTGTAACGGCGAAGATGCCCAATCAGGCCGACCCCGAAGAGCTGGGACAGATCGAATTGGCCGATTTTATCAACCCCTCGGGCTTGGAGCCGGTAGGTGAGAACCTCTTCCAAGAGACCGCCTCTAGTGGTGCGCCGGTAGTAGGTATGCCAGGGGAGGATGCTTTTGGCTCCGTCATGCAGGGCGCTCTGGAGACGTCCAATGTCAATATAGCCGAAGAACTAGTGAATATGATCGAAACCCAGAGGGGCTTCGAGACCAATACCCGGGCTATTTCTACTACTGATCAGATGCTCCAGTTTATGACGCAGAACGTCTAGGGTCATCGGGCTAACCGGGGTCATTATGAGGCTAAAATATAGCCGGACCGTCAGCGTAGTAGCACTAGCTGCCCTAGCCCTCGGGCTAGCGTCTGGGTGTGCGCCTATGCCAGAGGAGCATGGGCCATCGCCGATAACGGCGCCTCGTGTGCAGATCCCGGATATGGCGGAGTCGCCTAGAGGGGCACTATTCGATGAGCAGCAACGGATGCGCCTGTTTGAGGATCGCAGTGCGCGCCGTCAAGGCGACCTGATTACGGTAATTGTCGAAGAAGAGATGAGTGGTAGCAGGTCGGTGGGCGCGGATATGTTCAGGGCCGCGGAAGGAGACTTTCCGACTCCTCAGTTCGGGGGTGAAGACTTCGACATTGCCGGGCGTCCGATGTCCTTTGAGCACGATAGCGAGTCAAACTTTGAGGGCGGCGGCGGAGCCGATCAAGATACTAGTCTCTCCGGAACTATCACTGCGGTAGTTGTCGACACATTGCCCAATGGTCAGATGGTCATCCAGGGCCAAAAGGCAGTTACAGTCAGCCAGGGCGAAGAGTACTTAACTATTTCAGGAATAGTGCGCCCGGATGATGTCGGGGCTAATAACGAGGTATCCTCCGATAAGATTGCAGCGATGCAGGTTGGTTATACGGGAGAAGGGTCCATAGATGATGCGGCCGCGCCCGGCTGGATGTCGCGGTTTTTTATGAGTAGATAGCCGTTCGGCTCGCTTACTAGCTCGATGTAAAGGACGCACAAGGGGTTATTAACCATGATGCGGGCAGGCTTTTATTTGCGTTACGTGGCTGCAGGGTTGTTCGCCACCGTTGCTTTATTGGCTTCTGGTCTGGCTGCGGCGGAACGCATAAAGGATATCGCCGACATAGCCGGTGTTAGGAGCAATCAATTAGTCGGCTATGGCTTGGTGGTCGGGCTGGATGGGACGGGCGATAATGCCCCTTTCACTGATCAGAGTGTGCGTTCCATGCTCAGTGCGATGGGAGTAAACATTCCGCATGACGTCGATCCGCAGTCTGATAACACCGCAGCAGTAATGGTAACCGCCGAATTGCCGGCCTTTACCCGCGAGGGGCAGCAGATTGACGTTAAGGTCTCCTCACTGGGAAATGCTGATAGCCTGCAGGGAGGCCAGTTGCTTATGACACCTCTGCGCGGCTCGGATGGTGAGGTCTATGCCGTGGCTCAGGGGGGAGTCATTGTAGGGGGGTTCGGTGCAGAAGACACCGAGATACCGGTAGATAACCACCTAGGCGGCTCTATACCCCGCGGTGCTATGGTAGAACGCACTATAGACAGTGGCTTTGGTGAGCGTGACGAGGTGGTGCTTAATCTGCACAATCCAGACTTTACAACTGCGCGCCGCACTGCCGAGGTGATTAATGAAAACCTTGGCCCTAATACTGCGCGGGCTGTTGATGCCGGCTCCGTGAGAGTGCGGGCGCCTGCAGATGCCGATCAGCGTGTAAGCTATGTCTCATTCCTTGAAGAGCTTGAGGTTGAGCCTGGCGAGGCCCCTGCGCAGATAATTGTTAATTCGCGTACTGGTACCATAGTGATGGGCTCGGGGGTGCGGGTAAGGCCTGCAGCTGTGAGCCATGGCAACATGACCGTCGCTATAGCTGGGGCACCGGCTGAGCAGGTGGCCGAGGACCCGCTAGGGTTGGATGAGCCGGTAATGGCCCCAGATGAGGATTTGGGTGAGGTCGAAGGTGATAACCCAGCATTTGTCTTTCAGCCGGGGGCCGATATCAACGAGATCGTCGACGCTATTAACAGTGTCGGTGCAGCTCCGGGGGATTTGATTGCTATACTAGAGGCTCTCAAGCGTGCCGGTGCTCTGCGAGCTGAGTTGACCGTGTTGTAATGATCAAGGTGCAGGTGGCTCAAGTTCGCAATTTTCTTCAGGGTTGAGGTGTTTCTGCCTATGCGCGATGTCGGAAGTCTGGGTAATGCGATCGAGCCGCAGGGGCTGCATGAGCTGCGTGGGCGTGTCCAGGATCCCAGTGAAGAGGATCTGGCCGAGGTAGCTAAGCAGTTTGAGGCCGTATTTGTCGAGATGATGCTCAAGCAGATGCGTGCAGCTACGCCAGGTGAGGACATCTTTGGAGGCAATGCCGAAGAGACCTATCGCGGGCTTTTTGATCGCCAAATGGCGGTGCAGATGGCCAGGGGCGAGGGCATGGGGTTGGCGCCCATGATTGAGGAACAATTGCGGGTCAATGCTGGGTTTGAGACCGACAGAGTAAAAGGTGGGCCGCGCGACCTGGATGACTATAGGCACTCCTCTGTGCCTCTCTCGCCATACTCAGATAGCTCAGCCCAGCCTGGTTCCGAAGACGAGCATGTATCAAGTGGCGATAGCAAAGTTGCCGATAAAGACGACCCTGTCTCTTTTTATGAGGGCGTGGTAGATTCTGCCACCGCCTCTCTTAATCAGACGAATAATTTGGAAGAGCAGAAGCCCGGCGATAAGGGACCGGCTTGGTCGACCCCACGGGAATTTGTAGAAGACATAACTCCGTTAGCAAAGGATACCGCTGAGCGTTTGGGGGTCTCACCGGTGGCCCTGATTGCCCAAGCCGCTCTGGAGACAGGCTGGGGTAGGCACGTTATCCAAGATAGTGACGGTGTTAGTTCGAATAACCTATTCAATATAAAGGCCCAGTACTCCGGATGGAATGGCGACTCGGTGAAGGTTCCTACCTTGGAGTATCGTAATGGGGTGGCTCAGAGGGAGATGGCCGATTTTAGGGCCTACGAGTCACTAGAGGATAGCTTCGATGATTACGCGGACTTTTTGGAGCGTAATCCACGCTACCAGGAGGCCCTGCGGGTAGGGGATGACCCCGAGCGCTTTGTTAGAGCCTTGCAGGATGCGGGATACGCGACAGATCCAAACTACGCTAGAAAGCTGCAGCAGATAATGGATATAGATCCGGAGCGTGGAGTAGGCGTTCGGGCTGGAACCGAAGTGCTAAAGATTTCGGATAGTCTGCCGAACAGCTAATATAGGGTTAATGGGCCTTTCTGGCCAAACAGGGATAAACGGCTATGGCGGATTTCCTCAACACTGGGATAAGTGGGCTACGTGCCTCGCAGCGCGGCTTGGCGACTACCTCGCATAACATTTCCAATGTCAACACGGACGGTTTCAGCCGGCAGCGTGTCGAGCAGGACACAACTCACCCTCATTATTATTCACGTGGTGCGATCGGTACCGGGACGCAGGTACAGACCATTCAGCGCCTGAGTGAAGATACGCGGGTCGAGGGCTTGCGCCGCCATAACTCCGAGTTTGAGCGGCTTGACAAGCTGCAAGAGATGACCTCGCGGGTTGATAATCTGGTGGCCGATAAAGATGCCGGGCTCAGCCCAGCGATGCGCGAATTCTTCGATGCAGTGGAAGAGGTTGCCAACGATCCGGCTAATACTGTTACTAGGCAGCTGCTTCTAACCAGGGGGCAGGCGTTGGTCGATCGTTTTGAGACCATGGACAATCGCCTGCTCGAATTGCAGAACGATGTTGATAAGCGGATTGGCCAAAAAGCCGAACAAGTCAATGGTCTGGCCCATTCTATAGCCGAGCTTAACAATGAGATCCGTCAGCGCTTTCATAACGAACAGCGTCCCCCTAACGATCTGCTCGATCAGCGCGATGAAAAAATACGTCAGTTATCAGAACTCGTTGCTGTAAGGGTGACTCAGGAAAGGGATGGTTCGGTCAATGTCGGAGTCGGTGGCGGGCAGCCGCTTGTGGTTGGAGATCGCACCTACAACTTAGACGTAGTTAAAAACCCATATGACCCGGAGCGCCCTGAACTGGCCATGCAAATTGGCGATCGAGAGGTTGTAGTTACTGATCGATTGCGCGGCGGCAGTATGGGGGGGCTGCTCGAGTTTCGTGAGGGGGTACTGGATGAAACCCGCGATGATATTGGTCGCGTGGCCACCTCGTTGGGCGTAGCCCTGAATGAGCAGCACAAGCGCGGTGTCCACTACGAAGAGGGAGAGCCGCAACGCGGTGATAATTTCTTCGATGTTGCAGACGTCAAGGTCTCTGCACATGCTGCTAATGTCGATGCCGAAAAACCTGAGGTGCAAATAGACCCCGAGCGCATAGGAGAGTTACAAGGTGGCGCATACTCTTTGCGCTACGATGCTGGCAACGATCAGTGGCAAGTGCGCAGGGAGCAGGACAACCAGACAATAAACCTACTTCCCAACCAGAATGCTTCCGCTGCTGGTAATGATGTTATGGTGCCCGATGAAGACGGGTATTTCCGCTTTGACGGCATGAAAGTCAAGCTGCCGGATGGGGCCGAAGATGGCGAAAGGTTCTTGATAGAGCCCACCAAAGAGGGGGCAAGAGGGCTTGACACGAGGCTGTCGAGGCCAACTCAGATTGCGGCTGCTTCGCCAGCTGCAACCGGTGAGGCCGTGACTGCGACTGGACAGAGTGAGAACACCGGCAGGGGTGAGATAGGCCCTGCAGAGGTTGGTGATGCTGAGGGCGTCATGGAGGCGCTCCGCGAAGGTGGGCCGTTGCACAAGGGCGTGATACTAGAGCACCAGCAGGAGCCGAATGGCGAATCTTATTTTCAGGTCTATGTTGGCGGCGAGGAAATTCCAGGGGCAAGGCTGCGTTATAATCCGGACGACCACGACCGCGGGCAGGAATATAATCTCTCAAATGTTGAGGGGCTTGAGGACTTGGATGTCACTGTGCGCATTTCTGGTCTGCCGGACCCAGGGGATAGCTTCGCAATCAACGGCAACTACGAAGGGGTAGGCGATAACACTAACGCGCTAGCTATGGCGGAACTGATGGATGAGTCCATCATGGACAATGGCAACAGCAGCTTCCAGGAAGCCTACAGTTCAATGGTTGGCGATTTGGGTGGATTTAGCCAACGGGTCCAGACCAACCGCGATGCTCAGCAGACCCTGCTGCGTCAAGCCGAGGAGCACTGGGAGGAACTTTCTGGTGTCAACCTCGACGAGGAGGCCGCCAATATGATGGAGTATCAACAGGCCTATCAAGCTGCGGCACAGGTTATAACCACTGCAGATGAGGTCTTCCAGGAAATCCTCAATGCAGTGCGCCGCTAGGAGGTGAGTCGTGAGAGTATCGACTAGCCACATGCATAATACCGGCGTGCAGAACATGACCGGTCAGCAGTCTGAGATAAACGAGAGTCACAATCAGCTCTCTAGCGGCAAGCGCGTCCTGAGGCCCTCCGACGATCCCTCCTCGGCGGCGCGCATACTTGATCTAGAGCGCACTGTCTCTTCGGTTGAGCGTTTCAATCGGAATAATGATATGGCGCGCAACCGGCTTTCGATGTCTGAAAATGCTATGGAGCAGGTCGGTAACAACCTGCAGCGCATACGGGAGTTGACGGTACAGGCCGCCAATGATTCTCAGGATCCGCAGACGCGTGGCTATATCGCCTCAGAGATCAAAGAACGCTATGAACAGTTGCTGCAGCTGAGTAATAGCAGAGATGGCAATGGAGAATATCTGTTTGCCGGTGCCAAGACCAAGACTCGCCCTTTCAGCATGGAGCCGGGTGGTCAAGTCGAGTATCACGGTGATCAGAATAGCCGTCAGGTTAGGGTAGGTCCGGGGCGGCAGATTGGCGTAGATAATTCGGGGTTTGAGGCCTTTATGAAGGTCCCCAATGGCAATGGCAAGTTCCAGGCCTACGAGAGCCGAGAAAATAATGGCAGCGGGGTGATCAATGTTGTTGATCAGTCGGTGCACCGTATTGACCCGCAGTACGGCGAATATCGCCTCCAGTTTGTCGAGGATGATTACGGCGATATGCGTTATATGGTTGAGCGCCGCCACGATCAGAACAATCCCGAAGGGTGGGAGTTGGTCCAACCGCCGGCTGGACCAGATGGTCAGCCACCTGCGGTAGATCAGCTACCTGAATATGCACCGGGTAGTACGATAGAGGTTGAGGAGGGTGTGCGGGTGCAGGTAGATGGCAGCCCTGAACAGGGGGATACCTTTACTGTTTCGACAAGTCGCCCTCAGTCTATTTTTGAGACGGTGCATGAACTGATCGGTGCCCTGGAAGAGGACGGCGAGGGGCCGCACTTTCGCAATGCAGTCAATAGAGCGCTCGGCGATGTAGACTTAGCCCTTGAAAATGTAATAAACATCCGTTCACAGATAGGTGCTAGGCTGTCCACCCTCGATTCCGAGCGAGCTAGCAATGAGGCCGCGCTGGTAGATCTGCAGGAGACTATATCGACTGAGGAAGATCTCGACTACGCCGAGGCTACCGGCCGCTTTAATAAACAACTCAGCGGCTTGGAAGCAGCACAGGCCACCTTCGGTAGGGTTCAGAACCTGAGCCTGTTCAATTATATCTAAGCCAGTTTTGGCTTTAGTTTAACAGGGCTGCGGTGAAGCAGTTCTGAGAGTTGGCTATCCATCCATTAACCAGGAGGATGTTGGTATGACTTGTTCGACATTGGTTGTTGCAGTACTAGTACTGTTGGCTGCTGCTGGTTCGCCGGCTGTCGCATCACGCTTCCGCAAGTACTAACTCGTTACCGTAGGCTGCCCCCGCTCGGTAGAGATCTGCCTAAGCGGGGGCGAGTTGTTTTAAAAGTCCACCTTTATTCCTGCCCAAAATTCTCGCGGCTTGCCCGGACGTGCGCCGGCGGGCCTCCAGTGAGCTACATACTCCTCATCGGTGAGGTTTTCCGCTGCGGCAAACAGACGAGCGTCCTCAGTGATGTAGTACTCACCTGACAGATCGATTAGTACGCGGGAGTCGATCTCCTGATGCGAGTAGTCTGGGTCGGCCTTGGCTTTGACTGAGTCGGTCCAGTTGGCAGCCAAGTTGATCCGCCAATCCTCTTGGGCGAGCCCAATGCGGGCGTTGATTTCGTGCTCAGGGATTTCCGGCAGGGAGTCGCCTTTGCGGGCGTAAGCCCAATTATTCGGCGCCTCTTCTTTACCGATGTTCTCCCGGAACTCACTACGGGTCAGCGTGTATGTCAGGCTCACGGGAACCTGGACGCCCCAGCCTTGTGAAGCTCCGAGGTCGTGGAGCCAGGTGGCCTCAAGACCGTACACCTCCACCTCCCCGATCGGTGCGACATCGTCCTCATCTTCACAGCCTCCGCCGACTTGGGTGCACTGGGCATTTATGTTCGAGTAGTCGTTGAAGAAGCCGATGAGCTCGGCCTGGGTATAGGCGTCGCGGAAGCGGGCACCGAGCTCGTAGTTGTTGCTCTCCTCAGCCTCACCGTCGGGGTCCGATCCGCCGGGGGCGAAGCCGCGGTGGACGCCGGCCAGCACGCTCCAGCGCCGGTCGATGTCGTAGACCGCGCCGATGCCAGGGATCCACTCCCGATAGGTGTTCGAGCGCGGACGGTCATCATCTAGATTGGCGGAGCTACGGTTCGGACCTTCCCAGTCGCGACGCTCAACATCGACGTACTCGTAGCGCACGCCCGGGGTAACGGTCCAGGAACCCTGACGCATGGTGTTCTGCACGAAACCGGCGATAGCCTCAGCCTCGGTAAGGCGGTTGGTAACATCACCCGGGGTATCCCGTTTAGAGCCATCTACCTTGTACATCATCCCGTCTTCCATGGCGAAGCTGTCGTGCCACTGAAGGCGGTCCTCCTCATCCTGGTGGTAGCGTAGCCCACTCTCGAGCTCGTGCTCCCAGCCGAAGGCGTCGAAGAGGTAGCCCATCTGGACGTCCAGGCCGTGGGCAAAATACTCACGGTTGTTGGCTCGCACATCTCCAACCGAGTCATCATCCCAACTAGCGATATCGCCCCGGATCCAATCCATCTCGGCCGAGTGCTCCTCCGGGTCATCGAGGATGTCACCGATGCCGGTGAACTCTCCGCCGTTGTCGGGGTTACCGTCAGAGACCTCGTGGAGCTTGTACCAATTGCGCACTGTTTCAGTGCGGTAAATGGTGGTGGTGATGTCTACGTTGGCGGTTGGTTGAATGTAGTGCCTTAACATGAACTTGTCGTTTTCGGTATTGATTTCGTCGATCTGCGAACCGGCGTAGCGCCGGTAGGGGTCGTCGGCGTAGTCTTGCTCCGTAAGGCCGAGATAGGTGTCGTAGACGGTACGCTCATCCGTAGCGAACTTGAACTCCACCTCTTGGTATAGTTCGGCCATCGGGTCGCTATTCCAGCGCAGCTTGGTCATCAGGTTGCGTCGATCAAAGCCGGTATTCGGCTCGGGCTGATTGGGTCCGGAGAGGGCATTATCAAGATCCTTGAAACCATCACTTTGCTCAGTGTAGCCCTCAACGAGCCATCCCCATTGATCGTTTTCGCCCTCTTGGCCACCAATGTGGGCATGCATCCTTCTGCCGTTATGCGAGCCAAATAGGATGTCTGCCTTGCCGGAGCGCTCACGCGGTATCGGGGTTGAGACCATGTTCAGTGCGCCGCCAACTGTATACGGGCCATATTTGATGGAACTCGAGCCCTTGCGGGTTTCAACTCTGTCCATACGGCCTATGGGTGGGAAATAGTAACCCGCAGGGGCCGCATAGGGGGCAGGCGCGACAAGGACACCATCCTCCATGATCGTCACTCGCTCGCCGCGCTCTGGCGGTGTGCCACGCATGCTGATGTGCGGAAACTGCCCGTAGCCTTCCTCTTCGAGCACGGTCACGCCTGGAATGTCACGCAAGATGCGGTGCGGGTCGGTATGACTGTGCCGGTCGAGGGCTTCCCGATCCAGCGCTTGAGCTGAGCCTGGTATCTCCTCAATCCGGTCCGGATCCCCGGTAATCATCACCCGATCGAGCAGTCTTGTTGAAGTCTCGGCGCTTGCCGTGCCGTAAGCGCATGCCAGGATTGTTGTGCTGGTTAAGGTTCCGAACATGCGGTAAGGGTTGGGTTGTTTCATTTAAGGCCCCTATAAGAAAGCAATGCACCATAAAAAGCCTACTGCCTTAAGGCTCCGTCACATGGCTAAATGATGCTAGTGAGAACGATTCGCATAGTCAACATACTCTGCATTTGTTTTGCCTCATTGGTACGATTTGCCGCAGATGATTACCTCATGGCAGAAGCGGTTGTTGGGCTGCAATGCCGTGTCTTGCGCAGTTTTTTCCGATATACCTTAGTCCACGCACACTCGTCATATGGCGGCGCGTTGCCGACTACGGAAAAAATTTGCCTTTTTTTGCCGCAACGGTTTTATTTTGCCGCCAAGTGGTGGCAAGATAGTGGCACCCGAGTCGTGGGTTTGGCTGGAAGCCTTGATTTCGCAGGCTAAGGCCTCAAGCGACGCGCCCAAGACAGGAACCAAGGGCGACCGTAGAGCGGAAAATTTTTGCCGCTTAAGGGGGTAAAGGATTGCCGCAAAGGGCCGATATGGGTTATGAAGGCAGAGTAGGGTTCAAGACGGCGGCAAGTGGCTGCCGCCCTGGCCTTCTCGGCAAATAAAGTAAGAGGAGAAGAGCTATGGGACAGGTTATCAATACAAATGTCGCTTCACTGAATGCGCAGCGGCACCTTAATGCCACTCAGGCAGATCAACAGCAGGCTCTAGAGCGCCTGTCATCAGGTAAGCGGATCAATTCTGCTTCAGATGATGCTGCCGGCTTGGCCATCAGTGAGCGCTTTACTTCGCAGGTAAACGGCCTTAACCAGGCCGAACGGAACGCTAACGACGGCATCTCTTTCGCCCAGACCGCAGAAGGGGCGATGGAAGAGATGGGTAACCTGCTGCAGCGGGTCCGTGAGCTGGCGGTTCAGTCGGCAAACGACACCAACACTGCAGAGGATCGGCGGGCTCTGGATGCTGAGGTTCAGCAAGCGGTCATGGAGATCGATCGTATTGCTCAAACGACTCAGTTTAACAACCAGAACGTCCTCGACGGTTCCTTGCAAGAGCTGGTCTTCCAGGTTGGTGCCAACCGGGCCCAGAGCATCAACGTATCCGGCCTTGATGTGCGCGGCCACAACCTTGGTGCCGAGATCATGGATGGTCGCGCGATAGAGCGTGAAATCGGCGAAGATGGCGCCTACGGTGATCTGGATATTGAGGGCAGTATCAGTGTCAACGGTGTCGAAGTCTCCATGGATGGCGTGCGTGAGGTATCTGACGTGGCCGATAGGGTAAATGCCGTTGCTGGGTCGACCGGTGTGCAAGCCTTTAGGGCCGATCGTGCTGAGTCTCAGGAGTTTGATTACGAAACTCCAGGGGAAGAAGGCGCCAGCATTGAGATCAACGGCCAGCATGTTGGCGTCAGCGAAGGTGCTGACATTAACGAGTTTGTTGATGAGGTAAACCGCAACTCACAGGAGACCGGGGTTCGGGCAAGAGTGACGGATGAGGGGACAGTGCAGTTCGCCTCCGAGTCCGACTTCCGTATCGAAGCGGGGGACAATAATCCTCTCGGTATGGACGAGGGCGAGCACGTTCGCTTCGAGCGGGGAATTCAGCTTGCCGCTGACATTGAGCGGCCGGTGCAGGTCACCGGTGACAACGATCTTATGACCGAGTTGGGTCTGGCCGATCAAGATGGCGAGGTCTTAGAGGTTGAGTCTAGCCGGGTAAGTGGTCCCGATGCGCTTTCAGTGGCTAGCAGGGGCGATGCGGATAACGCCATCCGTACCGTGGACTTTGCCCTGGGGCGGATAAACGAGGCGCGAGCTGACCTCGGTGCGATCCAGAACCGCTTCGAGGCTACTACCAGCAATCTGCAGAACGTCTCGGAAAACATGGAGGCTTCTCGTTCACGCATCCTGGATGCTGATTTCGCCCGCGAGAGTGCTGAAATGACGCGTGCAGATGTGCTGCAGCAGGCTGGAACCTCGGTGCTGGCACAGGCCAACCAGTCGCCGCAGAACGTGTTGACGCTACTGCAGTAAGTCGAAATCGGCGGGGTCTGGCTTGACCTCCCAGGCCCCGCATCGACTTAGGGCTAAACAAGTATCCGTCTCTCAAGTTGTGTCCGTTGTTCCGGTGAGTCATCACAAACTATTGTAAGGGGAAGGATTATTAAGAATTAGCCAGACCCGTCAGAGACATTTTTACCGCTGGATCAGCAGCGCGGCAAAAGACTAAAGCTTTGCCGAAGAGCGCCGATATGTTTGGGCAAGAGCGCGAGTTGCATGTCCAAACAGAAGGCTCGTGCTGAGGTCAACGGACAAAGACGCTTTGGGCGTCCACTTGAGGAGACGGGTCATGGCACAGGTGATCAACACAAACGTTGCATCGCTTAATGCGCAGCGCCACTTGAATGCTTCGAAAGGCGATATGGAGACTGCCATTGAGCGATTATCATCCGGTTTACGCATCAATAGTGCGCGGGATGACGCCGCGGGCTTGGCGATAAGCGAGCGGTTCACCGCTCAGATCAATGGCCTTGATCAGGCGGCCAGGAATGCTAACGATGGCATCTCTTTCGCGCAGACAGCCGAAGGCGCCATGGAAGAGATGAGCAACCTGCTGCAGAGAGTGCGCGAGCTCGCTGTGCAGGCGGCCAACGACACCAACACCCCGGGAGATCGGGATGCCCTCAACCGCGAGGTGCAGGCTGCGTTGGATGAGGTGAATAGGATCGCCGAGAACACTCAGTTCAACCAGCAAAATGTGCTGGATGGCTCTCTCGGTGAGCTGATCTTCCAAGTCGGGGCGAATCGCGCCCAGAGTCTGAGTGTCTCAGGGATGGATCTGCGCGGCGAGAAGCTTGGAGCCCAGATAATTGACGGCCAGGCTGTGCTCAGCCAGATTCAAGAGGGAGCTAGCGAAGAGCTTGATTTTGGTGACGCCGATATAAATATAAATGGTACCGCAATAAGCCTTGAGGGCGTACGCAGCGTCTCAGAGGCTGTGGAGAGGATCAACGAGCGTAATCCGGTCACCGGAGTTCAAGCCTTCAGGGCGGATCGTGCGACACAGGAGTTCACCTTTGCTGAAGATAACTTCGATGGCACCGAGGAGAGCGCCAGCCTGAAGATCAACGGCCAGCAGATCAATTTCAACATGGGTGAAGATCCAGAAGAAGCGCTGCAGAACATGGTCGATGCGGTAAACTCCAGGGCCGCTGAGACTGGCGTTGAAGCGCGCGTATCTGGCGATGGCCGGGTGGAGTTTCGCTCGGAGTCTGACTTCCGGATAGGCAGATCCGATGTTGGGGAGTTGCCTATAGCGATACCTGATGGTGTCGATGGGGCCCTGGACATGGAGGATGAGTTCGATTTCGGCGAAGGACTCCACGTGCAGCGTGGTATCCAGCTGGCAAGCGAGCTTGAAGGAGCAGTTTCGATTGAAGCAGATGACCAGGATCTAGCCAGGCTCGGCCTGATTGATGCAGATGGAGATTTGCTTTCTGGCAAGAACTACGTGGTTACCGGCCAGGAAGTTGATGGTAAGGTAGAGACCATAAACGTTCAAAACCGTGCGGCAGCCGATAATGCCATACGGACGGTTGATTTCGCTCTCGGGCGTATAAATGAGGTGCGAGCCGATTTGGGTGCGGTACAGAACCGCTTTGAAGCGACAATAAATAACCTGAACATCTCCTCGGAGAACCTGAGTGAGTCACGTTCGCGGATCCGCGATGCCGACTTTGCCGAGGAGACCGCAGAGATGACGCGAACGGAGATACTGCAGCAGGCTGGCACGTCGGTCCTAGGACAGGCCAACCAGATGCCGCAGATGGTGACTCAGTTGCTGCAACAATAACCACGGCCGGGAGTTCCGTACTGCCTGAACGGTGACCCGGCCCGCAATCCCCCTGAATGCGGGGTGGGTGGGGAGGCAGTATGAGCGAGATCTACAGTTACGGTTCGGCAGTAGCTGCTGGTCAAGGCTGGAGTCGGGTTGAAACCGGAGAGTCCAGGCCGGAAGAATCGGGGGGTTCTGCTCGGGGTGATGCTAGGTATGCCGATACTTCGGTAGAGGCGGGAGAAGTAGGTGAGAAAGCAGAACCGCGGGTGATGATGCATCTCGATGAGCTCGAACCACTCGACGTGTATCGTGCTGATGACCCGCAGGCCTTGGCCAAGGCAATTGAGAGGTTTGAAGAGTTCATCAAAAGGGTTGGGCGCGATCTGCAGTTTAGCGTCGATGATCAAACCGGCAAGACAGTGGTAACGGTTTATGTGCGAGGGACAGAAGATGTAGTGCGCCAAATACCGCCGGATGAGATGTTGGCGATAGCTGCAAGAATGAAAGAGGTTCACGGCATTCTGTTCAATGATCGCGCGTGAAGAATTGATCAGACTGACAACGTCATAGGCTGGCGGACGAAGGAACGAAAGATATATACAAGGGTCGAACCTTGTTAGGCTGCAAGGTTAGTTGATCAACTAGAGAGGCAACTATGCCAACTGCACTGGATCAAATGCCGCACATGCCAAGCCAAATGGATGTTGGCACGGGCATTGATACTCGCAAGATGGTCCAGGATCTGGTCCAGGCAGAGCGCGCGCCCACGGAGAAACGCCTAGCGAACCGTGAAGAGGAGATTCAGGAGAAGATTTCCGCTCTGGGCCAGATGCAGAGCACGATTAGCGAGTTTCGCGAGGGCATAAGTGGACTGGCAGACCCTGGTGCCTATTCGGGTATAGAGGTAGATTCCAGCAATTCCTCGGCCGTGCAAGCGAGCGCTGAAGAGGGCGCTCCGGCCGGTGATCACGATGTACAGGTGGAGCAACTGGCCCGCGGGCAGCGCATAGCAACAGCTAGTGGTGCGTTTGAGGATAGTTCTGACCCGCTCGGAACTGGCCGGATGGTAATTGCCGATGGTCAGGGTCAGGAGCAGTTAGTACGTATAGATGAAGATCAGGCGACCTTGCTTGGCATTCGTGATGCGATTAACGAACAGACCGAAGGGCTCAGGGCCTCCGTGGTTGACGACGGCGCCGGTCCGCGCCTGGCCATCTCCACCGAAGAAACCGGCCAGCAGAACGCCATACAGCAGATCAGAACCGAGCAAGGCGAAGAGGATGAGGGTGATTTGTCTCTCTTGCAGTTCGGTGTGGCTGCCGAAGGTCAACAGGCTGTAGGAGCCTTCGAGCAGGTACAGGCGGCTACTGATGCCGTGGCCACAATAGATGGTATGCAAGTGACCCGGCCTACCAACACCATTGAGGGCGCGATAGATGGTGTGACCCTTGAGCTTGGCGAAGAGGGTAGAAGTCGAGTGACGGTAAGGCAGCAGACTGGGCTTGCAGAAGAGAACATCCAGAGACTAGTTGACAGCTACAATCAAGTCCGCAGCCAGCTAAATCAGCTTTCCGCATACGATCCGGAGTCAGAGAAAGCTGCTCCCCTGCAGGGTGATTCCACGCTCAGCAATGTAGAGAGCCGGCTGAGCAGGGCTATAACCGAGCCGGTTGGTGAGTTAGCAGGACAGCCGCTGAGGGCCTTGGGTGATTTGGGCATTCGCACCAATCGCGATGGGACGCTGGATCTGGATGGTGCGCAGATGCAGAGCATGGCCGCAGAGCACCCTGAGTTGCTAACGGAGCTAATGACTAACCCTGAAGGGGGAGTCATGGCCCGCCTAGAGAGCGTCCTTGAGGAAGTGGTTGGGCGAGATGGGGTCATCAGCATGCGCACCGATGGCTTGGAGAGTCGCCTGGAGCGAATTGATGATGATCGCCAGCGCCTTGATCGGCGCATGGAAAGACGAGAGGAACAATTGCGTAGTCAATTTTCCAGGATGGATCAGCGCGTAGCTGAGCTCAATCAGACGTCGGAATTCATAAAGCAGCGCCTGGATGCCACGAATAAGAATTAAATAGTCATCTTTGCTAAAGTTTTTGTTGTATGTGCCGATAGATAACTTGAGTGGTAAAGAGAAGCAGTAAAGTGTAGTAAATCAACGCCCCCTAAGCACAGGAATAGGATATGTCTATGCATCGCGGCGTAAATCAGTATCAACAGGTTGGTAGTTATTCCAGTGCCGCCTACGCAGACCCATATAGGCTAGTTCAGTTGTTAATGGATGGCCTGTTGGATCGGGTGGCGCAAGCCCGAGGTGCGATGGAGCGAGGTGAAGTCGCAGCCAAGGGCGAACTTATCAGTAAATCCATCTCCATTCTTGACGGCCTGCGCTCAGGTTTGGATCACGAGACAGGCGGGCGCATAGCAGGTAATCTCGAGGAGCTTTATTCATACATGCAGCGTCGCTTGGTTGAGGCGAACATGCAAAATGAAGTCGAGTACCTTGACGAAGTAGCCTCGCTTATGCGTGAGATTAAGAGCGCATGGGATGCAATACCCCCTGAGCTGCGCACTAGGGAAGCTGCCCAAGCCGCAGCTGCCCAGGGCCAGTAAATCTAATTGCCGGCCATGGTAAGAAATCGCGACGAGCTCGGCGGCGCAGCTGCCGTCGAGCTCCATGCCGAGAGGGTTTTGGAGCTAACCAGGCAAATGCTGCGTTGTGCTCGGCAGGGCGATTGGGACTCTGTTATGGAGCGTGACAAGCTGCGTAACAAGCAACTTGGTGGGATGCCAGATGAACTTGGAGCTGATTCCAGTGCACGGGCTAGGCAGTGCTTGGCTGAGTCGCTGGAGATTGAGGAGAAGGTTCGCAAGCTCATGGTGGCCGAGCGCGATCGTCTCGGCGACGAATCACGCAAAGAGATGCAGTTACGTACCGCTAGCGATGCTTATAGGCAGACATCAGACGGTGGTTAATAGAAAATTCCTAATGGTTAATCGTGGCATTTAGTGGATCTGGGTCACCAGGTTAAAGCCAAAACAACATTCCATGCACGTGATTTCTGGCTGCGTTGTTGTTTCTTTTTTGTACACGCGGCTTTGACTGATCACTCCCTTCCCCGTAAACTAATCTCGTTCGGTGCTTTGTGGCCGGCCGTAGTGCTCCCGCCTGTTATTGATTGATGTACAGGTGCGGATGCGAGCGCGGCGCCATTCCTGCGGTGTGGCGGCAGCGGCCGCAGTAGGCGATTCATTGCTTAGGGGGAGAAACATGGGTCAGCAGCGTGTGCTCGTTGTATCCCGCGATGCGGACAGACGTTCCGAGCAACTCGGACACTTGGCCAGGGCTGGCTTTACCACCGTTGCGGCTGAGGGTCCTGATGCCGCGCACAGAATGCTTGATCAGGGTGGCCTCGCGGCTATTGTCTACTGCGAAGGTGCTGGTGATGGTAGTGACTGGCGATCGGTTGTCAGGCACCCGATGGCCCCCCCGGTTATCTTGGTCTCTGCAACAGCAGAAGTAGGAGTCGCAGTGGCCGCGATGCGTGATGGCGCGGCAGATTTTGTGGCCGAGCAATCGGCGGCAGATGAGTTGGCGGCAGCCGTCTCCCGAGTGACTGACAACGGCCCGGAGCTGATAGCCGAAGATAAGAGCAGTCGGCAACTTATCGCACTTGCGCAAAGAGTTGCCGGAAAAGATGTGACGGTTTTATTGACTGGTGAGTCCGGCACGGGCAAAGAAGTCTTTGCCCGCTACATACACGAGCGCTCCCACCGGGCTGATGGGCCTTTTGTGGCTGTCAACTGTGCAGCGATCCCGGAGAATATGCTGGAGGCTCTGCTGTTTGGCTTTGAAAAAGGCGCTTTTACCGGGGCGAACCGCTCCCACTCCGGCAAGTTTGAGCAGGCCCAGGGCGGAACCCTGCTGTTGGACGAGGTCTCCGAGATAGACCTTGGGTTGCAGGCAAAGCTGCTGCGTGCCCTTCAAGAGAAGGAGATCGAGAGACTCTGTGGCCATAAACCGATCCCGCTCGATGTAAGGGTACTAGCGAGCAGCAACCGCGACTTACGTGATTTTGTGCGGTTGGGCAAATTCCGAGAGGATCTTTACTATCGCCTCCACGTATTCCCGATACATCTGCCCCCTCTACGTGATCGACTGGCAGACATTATCCCCTTGGCCCAGTCCTTCGCCCTCAAGTACGCCCAATTGGGTGGGGCAGCAGGGGTAGAGTTCACCTCCGACGCGCAGCGCAAGCTCATTCAGCATACTTGGCCCGGCAATGTCCGTGAATTGGAGAATGTTGTCCAACGGGCATTGATACTCGCCGATGGCGATAAAATCGATAGTGGTGCGATCCAATTCGATCCAGTCTCGCTGGAGCCTCAGCCGCAGTCGGTACCTGATTGGACGAATGAGGCAGTGCGTGCAGTAGAAGGCGGCCCGGGGGCGCTGTTTGAGCCCAATCATGCTGCTAAGCCGTGGCAACCAACAATCCCTAAAGGAATTGAATCGGCTCCAGTGGCTCCGGGATATGAGGAGCCACATACCCCGGAGCGGTCAGGTCAGGAAGCTTCCGGGCAGACTCTTGAAGAGGGTTTGAAGACCCGCGAGTATAGGCTAATCCTTGAGACATTGACTGCGGTAGGCGGCAATCGCAAAGAGGCTGCAGCCCGTCTTGGTATAAGCAGCAGGACGTTGAGGTACAAGCTGGCGCGGATGCGTCAAGAAGGCGTCGAAGTACCCGACCGGGGCAGCGCTTCGACTAATATCTACGTCTACGGTAACTGAGGACCCGGCCATGTCCGACTTTCGCATTGAGCAAGCACTTGCAGAGATGCGTTCTATTGGTGGCCAGCAGCAATCGGCGGCGGCAACCAATAAGCAAGATGCCCCCCCCGTGGAAGAATTCTCGAGCCTTTTGCGTCAGGCCGTGGAGCATGTCAATGATCGCCAAGTCGACTCGACTGATCTCAAAGACGCATACATGCGCGGAGAGGATGTCCAGTTAACCGATGTCATGATTTCTTCACAAAAGGCGCAGCTCTCTTTCGAGGCCATGAAGGAGGTGCGTAACCGCTTCCTGGAAGCCTATGAAGAAATCTCCAATATGCAAGTATAGGTTCGTGAGGGTACGCCATGGCTGAGAGCCGGGCAATGGCCGAGTCGGATGGCGCACCACCGCCATCTCCGGTAGAAAACGGCTCGCCAGAATCAGCCGGTGACGAGAAGGGTAGTTCCTCCTCCTCCGGTCTCGGGAGGCTTCTGCCTGATAATTGGCAGGAGTGGCTTGAGGCGTGGCTGGGCGAGAACCCGCTACGTAAGTTGGGCCTCGTTGCTGGCCTTATTGGTGTGCTTGGACTAGGCGTGGCGCTATTCTTTTGGGCGCAAAGCCCGGTTGAGTTGCGCACCCTCTATTCTGACTTAGACTCCGAAGATGCTTCCCAGATAATCAACGCCCTTGAAGAACAGGGTGTGAAAGTAGATTTTGACGAGCGCACCGGAGATATACAGGTGCCTGAGGGGCAGGTTCACCGGGCGCGGATCTTTCTCGCAGCAGAAGGACTACCGAGCAGGTCTGGTTTCGGCTACGAAATGCTCGAGGAAGACCCGGGGTTCGGGGTCAGCGAGTTCATGGAGCATACTCGTTTTGATCGGGCCGTGGAGACGGAGTTGGCACGTTCTATCCAGGCCTTAGGCGAGGTTAGGTCAGCGCGAGTACACCTCGATAGTCCCCGGGAATCTGTTTTCGTGCGTGATCGGCGTGAGGCTCAAGCCTCAGTAGTCTTGGAACTCAGAGAGGATAGGGAGCTGCCGAGCCGACAGGTGGATGCGATAGTCCACCTGGTCGCCAGTGCCGTATCGGATCTCAGTCACAAGAATGTCAGTGTCGTAGATCATCGCGGTCGCCTGCTTACCACCGATGACGAGCCGACCCAAGCAACAGCTGCTGCGCAGCAACATGAGCTCACTCGCCGCGTGGAAGAGCGTATCGAGCGGCGGGTGGAGGATCTACTCAAGCCGATCATTGGGCCAGATAGGGTTAGGGCACAAGTAAGCGCGCGTCTGAATTTCGATTCACGGCGCAAGGTTGAAGAGTTTTTCGATCCTGAGCGTAGCGCTATCCGTAGCGAGCAGATGGGAGAGCGCAGCGGCGGTGGCTATACTTGGCCTATTGGCATCCCCGGGGCACTGACTAATCAACCTCCTGGTCCGGGGGAATTGGACCCGGATAGCCCTGATGCCAGAGGCAGCGGTATACCGTTTAGCTCTGATGAGACTCGCAATTGGGAAGTCGGTAGGACACTGACCGAAGCCCAGCCGGCTTTGGGCGTCCTTGACCGTTTGACTGTGGGTGTGCTCGTAGATCACCGCTACGTCGAAGGTGAGGAAGGCGAAGTTGTCCGCGAGGCGTTGAGCGACGAGGAGTTGAATCGACTCGAGAATCTGGTTCAGGATGCGGTAGGTTATGACGCTCAGCGTGGCGACGCAGTGAGCTTGGTTACTGTGCCCTTTGCGGAGATCGTCGAGCCACCTGAGCCGCCGCCGGAGGTCTGGGAGCAGGAGTGGGTACGCGATCTAATCCGTCTTGCCGTCTTTGCTGCGATAGGCTTGCTGATATATATAGTAGCCATCCGCCCGATTGTTAACCGGGTCCTTGGCGGTGAAGAAGAAGAGGAAGAGGATAAAGATACTGCGGAAGGCGATCAGCAGGCGCTGGAGAGCCCGGCTGGTGAGGGTGGCGGAGATGAAAGTGATGTAGCTATGCGCTTGGCTGGATTGGGCGGAGAACAGCTCAGCGATATGCGCGAGCGCCCCTACGAGGCCAAGTTGCAAGCAGTACTAGAGCTTGTCGAGAACGAGCCTGAGCTGGCGGCAAATGCCGTCAAGGCGTGGTTGGAAGAAGAAGAAAACCGTTAATGGTGGCTGCTCATGTCAACAATGAAAGGCTCGGATAGAGCGGCAGTTTTGATGTTAACCCTCGGTGAGGATGCGGCTGCCGAGATTATGCGCTATCTCGGGCCGCGCGAGGTCCAGAAGCTCGGCTTGGGCATGACGCAGGTCGGCAAGATAAGCCGCGAGCAAGTCGATGAAGTACTTGATGAGTTTATCAATACCGCTGCCGAACAGACCTCATTGGGGATCGGCTCGACCGATTTTATCCGCAGCACATTGGTCAAAGCCCTCGGCGAGGAGAAAGCGGGTTCGATCATCGATCGCATCGTCATGGGCGGCAGTACCCGCGGACTTGATCAGCTCAAGTGGCTCGATCCGCGGACTATAGCCGAGATGATCCGCCTTGAGCACCCCCAGATAATTGCCATAGTGGTCTCTTATCTGGAGCCCGACCAGGCCGGACTAGTATTGGCCGAAATGCCGGAGCGGATTCGCCACGACATAGTAATGCGTGTAGCGACCCTTGAAGGTATCCAGCCGCGTGCCCTACAGGAGCTCGACGAGATCATGGAAAAACAATTTTCTGGCCAGCAGAGGCTCAAATCTTCAACCATCGGCGGTCTGCAGTCTGCAGCGGATATCCTCAATAATATGGATTCGCAGACCGAAGGCGCCATTATGGATAGTGTCAAAGAGCTTGATGAAGATCTTGCTGATCGTATTCAAGAGCTCATGTTTGTCTTCGAGGACCTTAAACAAATGGACGACCGCTCCATGCAGCAGCTGCTGCGTGAGCTTGACACCGGCTCGCTGACCCTCGCCTTGAAAGGTGCTGGCCAGGAGCTACAGACCAAGTTCTTCAATAATCTGTCACGGCGTGCGGGCGAGATGCTGCAGGAAGAGCTTGAGGCGATGGGTCCGGCGCGCTTGAGCGATGTCGAAGGTGCGCAGAAAGAGATCCTTACCACGGCTAAACGCCTCGCCGACGAGGGGACCATCAACCTGGCTAGTGGCACAGAGCAATATGTCTAGGCTTGGTAAGACATCCAGCTGTAGTGCCCTGATGTCCTCAAAGACGCTATGTGGCCGGGTGTTCTGTAAGTGATGTCGGTCTTTGTCCGGGCCGGGGGTGGTGATGGATAACACCAACAAGAGATTCCGAGTGATTCCCGGTGAGGCTTTGGATGGCATAGAGACCTGGGAGACCCCTGACTTTGATGAGCCTGAGCGCGAGCGCCTGCGTCAGCTAGAACTTGAGGAGCAGGAACGCGCTCGCCAGGAGGAACTCGAAAAGCGGCGCAGGCAGCGTGAGAGGAAGCGCCAAGCCGTCTACCAGCGGCTTAAACAGGAGGATGAGGCTCGGCGTGCCCTGCCGAGCGAGGAAGAGATCGAACAGATCCGTACTCAGGCGCGTAAAGAGGGCTATAAGGTAGGGCATAGAGAAGGGAAACTTGAGGGGTTTCACGCCGGCTATCCAGAAGGCCTCAAGGCCGGTGAAGAGGATGGCCGCAAGTCTGGTGCACAGTTGGTGAGGCGTCTGCGGACACTGTTAGATACCCTTGGCCGCCCCTTGGAAAAACTCGATCGCGAAATAGAAGACGAACTCTCCCATCTAGTCTTTGGCATTGCCAAGCGGATGGTGCTGAGCGAGCTGCGCCGGGACCCATCCCATGCTGAATCAGCGGTTAACCGTGCCCTCAAAGAGTTGCCGGCCAATCACCGCTGGATTAGTGTCCATGTCAACCCCGAGGAAATCGGATTTATTGAGGAACAACTCGGCGCAGATGCTCAGCAGCGGGGCTGGACTATGGTCGCTGACCAACAGGTTAGCCATGGAGGTTGTGTAGTTCGCACCGAGACATCCCGCGTTGATGCAAGTGTGGAGCGGCGGATTGAGGCTGTAGCTGAGCAATTGTTCGGCGATGCCCATGCTACGCAGGAGACTGAGGAGGTTGTGCGCACTTATCGCGGTGAAGCTGAGCAGCAGCAGGAAGAAGCCGCCCCTGCCCAGACGGACAATAGCGCGGAAGCAAGTACCGCCGATCAGTCGAGCGCAACATCAAGCGCTGATGCTCCTGCAAATCAATCTAGCGGTGGCAGTGAGCAGTCTCATGCTGCTGGTCAGGCAGAACAAAAAACGAAGCGCGATAGATCTTCTCGCCGGCGACGGGGGACCAGGCGCAAGCGCGAGGATGGCGAGACATGAGTGAAGCGCAGGCTGATGCCAGGGCTTGGACAGAGCGTTTGCGTCAGCGGGTGGGCGAGCTGGAGCCGGTCCGTCCCCCGGTTGAAGGGGTGTTACGGCGGATTGTGGGGCTAACACTGGAGGCTGAAGGGTGTCGAGCCCCACTGGGCTCGCGCTGTACCATAGAGGACGGTAACTCTGGCGTCGAGGCGGAAGTAGTCGGGTTCTCCGGCGATAGCCTCTATCTTATGCCGACAGGTGAGTTGCATGGCGTCATGCCTAGTGCTCGCGTAATACCGCGGGGCACGGCAGCACAGGTCAAGGTCGGAGAGGGGTTGCTCGGACGTGTGGTCGACGGCGAGGGGGCGCCAATTGATGGGCGTGGCCCGCTCAAAGTACGAGAAAGGACTCCTCTTGTCTCTGATCCGATCAATCCGCTGGAAAGGGCACCTATAGAATCGCCGCTTGATGTCGGCGTGCGCTCAATCAATGCGCTCTTCACGGTGGGGCGCGGCCAGCGGATGGGCCTGTTTGCCGGCTCCGGTGTGGGTAAGAGCGTCCTGCTCGGTATGATGACGCGCTATACGACAGCTGACATTGTGGTAGTCGGGCTAATCGGCGAGCGGGGACGTGAGGTGCGCGAGTTTATCAGCGATATCTTGGGGCGCCATGGCCTCGCGCGGGCGGT
This sequence comes from Halorhodospira halochloris, assembly GCF_002356555.2. NCBI lineage: Bacteria > Pseudomonadati > Pseudomonadota > Gammaproteobacteria > Chromatiales > Ectothiorhodospiraceae > Halorhodospira > Halorhodospira halochloris. The sequence goes on along the minus strand of NZ_AP017372.2, from coordinate 2,360,457 downwards.
TGTGGTGGCGGCGCCTGCGGATACTTCGCCGCTTTTTCGCCTGCACGGCGCTATGCGTGCTACCAGTATTGCTGAGTACTTTCGCGACCAAGGCTATAACGTCCTGCTGCTAATGGACTCATTGACGCGCTATGCCCAGGCCCAGCGTGAGATTGGTCTAGCCATAGGTGAGCCGCCGACAACCAAAGGCTATCCACCGTCGGTATTTGGTTTACTCCCCAGGTTGGTAGAGCGCGCCGGCAATGGCCCTGAGGGCAGTGGGTCAATAACGGCGTTCTACACAGTCCTGGTTGAAGGGGATGATCAGCAGGAACCGATTGCCGATTCGGCCCGGGCTATACTAGATGGCCACCTTGTTCTGTCCCGGTCCCTCGCAGACTCCGGGATCTACCCGGCCATAGATGTGGAGGGGTCCATCAGCCGGGCGATGATGTCGCTGACAACAGCTCAGCATCAGAAATTGTCGCAGCGCTTCCGCGAACTCTATTCGGCCTACCGCCAGAACGAGGATCTGATAAGTGTCGGGGCGTACCAGCGCGGCAGCGATCCTTTAGTTGATCAGGCAATAGCCTACCAAACCCACATGCGGGCATTTATGCAGCAAGACGTGAGCGAGGCAGTCGATTTTTCTGAGTCATTGGCCTCATTGCAGCGTTTACTGCGTGAGGCAGCCTGAGTAACTGACAGATCGTAATAGATAAAATCCAGGAGGTCGCGATGAGCGGCGGCTCAAAGAAGCTACGCCCGGTTGAGAGGTTGACCCAGCAGCGTCAAGAGCGGGCAGCGGTGGAGCTTGCCAAGGCGCGCAGTGAACTGCAGGAGAGCCAGGGGCAACTCGAGAATATCCTCCATATGCGCCAGGATTATCGGCGCCGACTGGTCTGCGAGGGGACCATTGAAGCATCGCGGCTGCGTGATTTCCACGCCTTTCTCTGTCGGCTCGATGAAGCAGTGGATCAGCAAAGACAAGGTATTAGCGATCAGCAGCAGCGAGTAGAGCAGCTTCATAAGCAGTGGTTGGGGCGGTGGGCGGAGCATCGGCGCATTGAGAGCGTCGTTGAGCGCCGCGCGCAGCAGGAGCGTCAGGAACAGGAGCGCCGCGAACAGAGAGAGCTGGATGAAACGGCGCGGTTGCTGTTTCAGGCTGCTCAGCGTGGTATAGCTTCCGACAGCGAGTAATTTGCCTGACAGAGGGGTTGATTAGCATCGATTATCTCGGGAGGAATCTCCAAAAACTCCCCCGGAGCCACTCAACTACCCCGGTGTGGAGGACGCCGTGAATCCATCCCTGGAGATTTGATGGCGCGAATATTGCATTAATGAATTACGGATTAACAAGGACACAAGGAGACCCCCGTTAATGATGCCAATGGAACTTGCTGCTCTGGATCTGGATATGCTCGGCAAAAAAGGCGCCAAGCCTGCCAAACAGGGGGACGCAGAGGGGAAGCTGTTCGCGGATGCGTTGTTTGATGGCTCTGCTTTAAAGGATATGGGGGTGTCTAAAGAGCAGTTTGCGGCACTGATAGATCATGCCAAAACCGGCAAAGGGTTGCCGCATGACGGCAACAAGGTTCAGGGAGAACTGAAAGATCTGTTTAGTCAGCTGGTTAGTCAGCTGGGCGGCAGCGATTCTTTTGACACTGACCAGATAGGTAAGCTCAAGCTGCTGCAGCAGCATGGCTGGGAAATATTCACTGAAACTAAGTCGGCTGAGGGTGATGGCGAAGGCAAAACCTTCTCTGCCGATACCCTACTACTAAAAGAAGGCGCCGAGGGCCTAGGTCGGGGCTTGGTCCTCAGCGGTAAGGGAGATCATGCCGAGCAGCTGCAGGCACTGAAGGCTGAGCGTGAGGAGCTCCTACAGGAGCTGGCAGAGCTCAAAGAACAGGGGCTTGATGGCGAGGACCTGTGGGCAGCGCTAGAAGAGAGGGTTGCCGAGCTGAAAGAAGCAGGCAAGCTAGAGCACCTGGAAGTCGAGATAGTCAGCGATGCCGATAGGCTCAAAGAGATATCTGGGCGCTGGCAAGCCGATCCAATGAGCTCGGGTGGAACCGGATTCAGTTCGATGGGCGGCATTGGTTTCGGTGGTGAGGGCGCAGAGCGCTTCGGGGAGCGCAGCATCGCTCAAAACTCCCAGGGGGAGCAGATTGTCCGCGAGTTAAGGGCAGGCGGGGCGCTGAGTGCTTCGGCAGCAGCTAGCGGAGATGATCCTGCCGGGCAGAATGCCAACAGCGGAGGTTCGTCATCCGGCGGTGAGCGTCAGGCGAGTATGGAGGCGTTGCTACAGGCCGCGGAAGGGGGCTCGCGGCGTGGTGAAGAGGCAAGCATGGGGCGCGCTGATTTCGGCAGCATGTTTGCCGCAGCTCAAGGCCTGGAGGCAAGTGCGCGCTCGAGCGGTGGAGTTCAGCTTAATGTCCCGCAGCAGGTGGGACAGAATGGCTTTACCCCAGCGGTCGGCGAGCGCATAGACTGGATGGTCAAGGAAGGGGTAAAAGAGGCGCGGTTGCAGCTCAATCCACCTGGTATGGGGCCCTTGGACGTCAAGGTAACGGTCGGTGAGGAGCGCACCACAGTCAATATAATTGCCCATAATGCTGCAACCCGCGAAGCGCTCCAGGAAGATATGCAGCGTCTTAGGCAGATGCTAGCCGAACAAGGCAATGAGGAAGTGGAGGTAAACATCTCCTCTGGTGGAGAAGAGGGTCAGCAGGATGAAGCTGAGCTCTTGGCCGATGCCTCGGAGGTTGGTGTCGATTCTGTTGGTGAGGGGGATGATGGCGAAACCCCGGCACAGGAGGGCTCTGCTAGAGGCTTAGGGCTGGTCGATCACTTTGCCTGAGCCCTTTGTTATAAGCGTGAGTTGTCGTGAGTAGCGAGCGTTAGGAAGTGTATTGCTCCAACTCCCCTTTAGGAGCAGGTGAGGCGGCTTAGAATCAAGCCGCCTCCCTGTTTGTAGGCTTCAAAGAGGCCAGGAAACGCAGTGGCGCAATCGCTACAGCCAAGGCTACGAGAACTGGCGCGAACGGCATGTCAGCGAGCATTGCGGTAACATAGGCCGCGGTGTAGAGAGCTGCAGCGAGTAGGGCAGACCAAAGAACCGCAAGCCTCCACCCGCCGGACAAGGCAAAGGCAATCCAGGGGGGGATAAACACCATCGCAAACGCGGCCATTACTCCCATGACCAGGGCGGTGACGGCGATCGCGGCAGCGGCGAGCAGGTCGAAGCCGACGGTAACCGGCCACAGCGACTTGGCGTTGGCTTGGTCGTGGCCGGGGAAGAGTTCGTTGCGCAGCAGCCGGCGCGATATGAGTGGCAGGATTATGGTAGCCGCGGCCGCTATGCTCAGGGTTGACCAGAGTTCAGCGGTAGAGGCGAAATAGAGTTGGCCATCGACGAGGGCGTCACCTAGTATCTTGGCATGGTGGGTGAGACTGGCGCCGATTAACATCGCCGCCCAGCCAAATAGTATTAGCCAGGCGTACACGTCATTGCCGCTGCGTCTTAATAGACCCTTGATTAACACCGCTAAAGCGCTGGCAGCTAGCGCTGCTGCCAGCGCTGGCGCGCCGAGTAGTACCCCAGCCACCCCGCCTGCCCCGGCGAGATGGGCGAACCCTAAAGCGGCGAGCCATTCGGCACGCAGCCTTAGATAGAGACCGATAATGGCGACAACTACCGAGGCTGTCAGGCCGGCAAAGAAGGGCAGTCTAAATAGGGGGTCGAAGAGCAGATCCATTAAGCAGCTTGCCTTGTTTCCTGAGCTGAGCTAGGTATGCCTGAGGGGGATATTGGTATAGAACAGCAGCAGACCTGCCGGACAAATTCATGATCATGGCTGATGACCAAGGCTCCGCGGTGTTCTGACAAGTTGTTCAATCCCTCTATGAGCAGCTCGCGGCCCTGGGAGTCTAAGTTGTTGGTAGGTTCATCAAGCAGGATCAGTTCACCGCTATGGCCGATAACAGACCAAACGATCAAGCTTTGCCGTTGGCCACCGCTGAGCCTATCGACGCGCCTGTTGAGCAGATGGTGCAGGGGCTGGGGCAGCACTTCCGGTTCGGCTCCCATAAGCGCCAGCAGCTCTTTGCCGCGCAGGGGCAGCTCACCGCCCTGATAAGGGCTCTGTGCTTGGCAGGCGATGTTGATTCCCGGAGCTGGGGCAATCTGGCCGCTAAAGGCCCTTGCCTGTCCGGTCAGCACCCGCATGATTGTGCTTTTGCCGGAACCGTTCGGACCAGTGAATCCTACTACTTCACCCGGGTTTATGTTGGCGGTCAGAGGGCCAACCACTGGCTGGCTATATCCAGCCCGTAATTCTTTTATCTTCAGTAGAGGTTGCTTGTTGAAGGGATTGGAAGAGGTCACGGCTATGCACCTTCTGGTATTTGCTGAACTGACAGCATCTCGGGCGTTGCCAGGGATCTGGCGAGCCACGCCAATGTCTTGGCGGCTAACGTTATCAAACCTTGAATGGAGTGACAACCATTCTCGTTTGCAGTCAAGTAAATCAAGATCAAGAGGAGGTGACCCGGGCGTAATTTAGGCTCGGGGCGGTAAATATAGGGGCCAGTTTGTTGCTGGCCCCTATATAGCTCCTTTCCCCTGCCTGAAGGCTGAGATTAAGAAGAGGCTGCTGCCTCTACCAAGGCATCGATGACCTCGAAGTAATCCTCGGCATCACCGCCGACCGGGACGTGGGTGGGCAGCGAGTAGTACTCCCAGCCTAGCTGATCCTTGATGAATTCGGCGCCCCGGCTGGGTTCGAAGTCGGCGAAGATGGTAACCCCCTCTTTGCCCTCAAGGTCTCTTACCAGCTGGCGGAGGTGGCGAGCAGTGGGGGGGATGCCGGGTAGCGGTTCAATAAAGCCGTGGATTTGGATGTCTAACCGATCCATGAGGTAGTCGATGTTTTCGTGAAAGAGCACGACCCCGGAGGATTGGGCGGCCTTCTCCTCCCACTCGGGCATGCGCTCCTTGACCCTTTTTTCAAAGGCCTCTGCGTTGCTATGGAAGGTGTCGCTGTGGGCCGACCGCAACTCGCTTAGGCGATGCGCGAGGGCGTGGCCGACTTCAGCCATGCGGACCGGATCAAGATAGACGTGGGGGTTGCCGGCGGGGTGGACATCACCTCTGCCGCGGTCGGCGTGGCCGGTCTGACCGATCAGTTCGACCTGGGCGGCGGCCTCGAAGTAGCCGGTGCGCCCGGGCATGATGTCGGGATTGTTGGCTCCGCGCAGGGCTGCCGGCACCCAGCCCTCTTCCAGCTCGGCACCGACGGCGACGAGCAGATCGGCACCGCGCATTGCGGCCATCATTGAGGGGCGTGCTTCGAGGTAGTGGGCGTCGCGATCGGGTGGTGCCATGGTGGTTGTTTCGACATGCTCACCGCCGATTTCGCGAACCAGCATGCCCATATTAGTGGTGGAGGCAGCAACCTTGATGGTATCCGCCGCGGCGTTGGTTGCGGTAAGGCCGAGGAGGGCGGTTGCTGTTGCCACCAGAGCGGCTATTAGTCGGCCTTTGCGGGTTGTTCTGCTTGACATGTTTGGCTCCTGTTCGCTGTTGATCTGCTGCTGCGCTTAGAACGGGTGCGCTCCGTGGACGCCGAGGCTCAAGTTGTATTGCACAAGGAATTGCCAGGAGTCTTCACTCGAGCCGTTGGGGTCATCAGATGCAAAATCGGAGTAATTGACCTGCCCGCGGATGTAGGAGAACTCGGTCGGGTAGTGGGTCACCGAGGCCGAGTAGCGGTAGGAGGTATCGAGATCATCGTATAAATTGTCGTGATCTGCATGGTCTGATCTATGGACGACATGAGCTCGGTTCTCCAATAAGCCCAGCGCCTCGGCCCTGACGCCTGCCCGCCAGCGCGGTGCGATACCGTAGACGGCTTGCAGGTACATGCCGTCCTGTTTCCAAGATGACGACTCATCGATCTCGGCATTTGCGAGACCATCGCCAAAGGGATAATCACTATTATTATCCTCACTATTATTATCCTCAGAGTGGCTAAAGACGAGATAGTCTGTGTCAATATGCCTGTAGAACCACTCACCTTGTATGGTCAGTTGACCTTCTCCCTGGTAGCTGCGCGGCGGGGTGTATTTGTAGACCGCATCGAGTCCGGCAAACCAGGCATCACCGTCCCATATCTCGCTATCGGTTGAGTGCTCCACTTCGTCGTGCCAAGCGCGATTATAGCCGAATGAGGCACCAAACTGCGCGGCGTGATCGAAGCCCAGGTCCGGACCCCATTTGGCGAATGCTGTTGTCACGCGGGGGCCGGCAGAATCAGCATAATCGCCCTCATGGCGCGCAAAGCTGCCACCTTCGCCCTGCAGGCTTTCAAGCCCCAACTTAAGATAGCTGGTAGTAGGGGCCACCCAATTGAGCTGTAGTCCGATCTCCTGCAGGCCGTGGTCACCGAAAATATGTTCATTGGCTAAAGGCCGATCGACAAAGTCCCAGTCGTGGGGGTGGAAGGCGTTAATATAGCCGACATCGGAGAGAAAACGTCCGCCCTTGATCTGCAGCCCCCAAGGCAGAGAACGGGTGGTGAAGTAGGCCTCTTCAAGATCGACGTGGTCGGTGTCCTCAATCACCAGCATGGCGAATGCGTCAAAGTAGGGGTCCACCGTGGCCTCAAAGGCGAATTCGGTCTCCCGCAGCTGAAAGCCATCTTCAAGCCCGTGGTCATGACCGTGACCGTGATCGTGGCTGTGCCCCATATCAAAGCCCCCGGGGTCGCCGACATGGCCGGAGAACTCGTTAGCGTAGACACCGTCCATGATGACCGATATCGACGGGTTCATCAGAGTTCCGGCGCCAATCATTTCGGTCGAGGAGGGCGCTCCAGGAGTGCGTGCCTGTGCTTCGGGGGTAGTATGGGGTTGATCCATTGCCGGGCCACTACCCTGCGGCATCTGGCCTAATGCTGCGGGCGAGGCTAAAGCAAATGTTAGTAATAACAATAACCATTTAGCTATGGTTTGGGCTGAACTCTCTGTCATTGGTTAGGGCTCCCTAATTGCGGGCTTTTAGGAGTTTCTTCCTCGTCCCCTGTGTCGAGTTAAAATGCACCTATGCAGTTAAGCTTTGCCACCCGGTGCCGACACCTATTATGTGGGGTCTGAGAAGACTACGAGAACGACTATCGCAATTAAATTGCAGGTGAGTGCAAATGTCAAGTGACCGCTGGACAGGCTAAGTGCGTTAGAATATCGTCAGGCTGTACAATACCCAGAAAGGCGATTGCCTACCCCTGGCGGCCACGGGTAAGGAGGTTCGGCGGTGCCGAAGATCATCTACATTTTTATGTTTGCGATAACTCTGCTCCTGGCAGGGACTATGGGGCTGGTCGGGGCTATGGCGCTAGGCTACATAACTCCGGCCGGAATTGAGGAGAACGGCGAGCCGGATCTGGGAGATCCGATCTACCTTAAGTTAGAGCCCCCCTTGACGGTCAATTTCGAGCGCGGTCAACGCATCAGTTATCTGCAGGCCGAGGTAGAACTGATGGCGCGCAGTGAAGAGGCTCTGGAAGCGGTAGAGCGGCATATGCCTGTAGTTCGCAATAATCTGCTGATGCTGTTTGCCGATCAGAGCTTTCAGGAGCTGAATACACGCGCTGGACGCGAGGAATTAAGGCGCAAATCGCTTGAGGAGATCAATGGTATCCTTGAGGAGCGCGGTGCCCAGGGTGAGGTAGAGGCGGTCTACTTCACTAGTTTTGTTATGCAGTAGCACTAAACTCAGGCGGAAGCTATGGCGCAGCAGGATATCCTCAGCCAAGACGAGATCGACGCCCTGTTACACGGTATAGATGACGGGGACGTTGATACCGATGAAGAAGAGGATCAGTCAGAGCTACGCCCGTATACCTTTACTGCCGAGGAGCGCATCGTCCGGGGCCGGATGCCGACCCTGGAGATGGTCAACGAGCGTTTTGGGCGGCTGTTCAGGATCGGGCTGTTTAATATGTTGCGGCGGACGCCGGAAGTCTCCGTAACCGGCGTCGAGATGATGAAATTCGGCGAGTACGTTCACACGCTCTTTGTGCCTACTAGCCTGAATATAATCCGCGTCCCCCCTCTGCGCGGGACGGGGCTGTTTGTTATCGATCCCAAACTCGTATTCTTGGTGGTGGATAACTTCTTCGGCGGCGGCGGCCATTTTTATCTTAAGGTAGAGGGGCGCGAGTTTACCCCAACTGAGCAGCGGGTCATTCGCCTGCTCCTGGATCAGGCCTTCGATGACTTGAGCGAGGCTTGGAACCCAGTCCTTGGTGTTGACTTCGAGTACGTCAACATGGAGGTCAATCCGCAGTTCGCCAATATTGTCAGCCCGACCGAGGTTGTGGTGGTGAGCAAGTTCCACGTCGAGCTTGACGGTGGTGGCGGTGACATCCATGTCACTCTCCCCTACACGATGGTTGAGCCGATTCGTGAGGTGCTTGACGCAGGTGTCCAGTCTGATCGTAACGATGTCGATGATCGCTGGGCGCGCGCCCTGCGCGAAGAGATGAAGACAGCCAAGGTGGAGATGCACAGCACCCTAGCCAAGAGTCAGATCACTCTGCGCGACTTAATGTACCTGAAGGCGGGGGACGTCATACCTATAGAGATGCCGGATCAGGTAGTGCTTGAAGCTGAAGAGGTACCCATTTTCTACGGCACCTACGGGGTCTGTGAAGGGTACGCAGCTGTGCGTATTGACGAGAAGATTCAGGCCCCTGAGCGGGAGACCCTCCTGCCGGAGCGTGATCAGGTGCGTGAGGAGGGGCGCAAAAAGTCTGAAAACAAAGGCGAGCAGCAACAGGAGCATGAGCAGGAGCACACTGAGGAGTCGGTGCAGCAGCAGATTACCCGGATGACGGCTCAGCAAACCGTAGCCGGCGGCGATTATGACGCTGATGACTGGTAAATCCGGTTTAGCGGCGTTTCGGCATGAGGTGGCAGTACGATGAGTGATGAAAAAGATGAGGAGTCCCTGGGGGATTCTTGGGCAGATGCCCTGGCGGAGCAACAGGACGAGGCGGGAGACTCTGCTGTAGGCTCAGAAGAACAGCCGGCGGAGCCCCCAGCTACTGATCAGGGATCAGCTACCGAGGCGGGTAAAGCTGAGGCAGACCAAGCGCAGCCGAGTGGCGGAGGTTCCGAGCAAGGCGCTAAGCCGCAGAGCAAAGGCACTCAACAAACGGTCGAGCTTGATGAATTTGATCCGGCTGCAACCGAGCCAGGCAGCGGGGGTGAGGATGAAGGTAATATTGATGTAATCCTCGATATTCCGGTTACCCTGTCTATGGAGATCGGCCGGACACAGATCAGTATCCGCCACCTGCTGCAGCTGAACCAGGGCTCTGTGGTTGAGCTCGACAGACTTGCTGGTGAGCCCCTTGACGTTATGGTCAATGGTACCCTGATAGCGCATGGTGAGGTGGTGGTAGTAAATGAGCGCTTTGGAATACGTCTAACCGACGTAATAAGCCCGGCGGAGCGTGTCAAGAAGCTGCGTTAATGATTGATATCGTTCCCCAGCGCGGCTCATGCCACTCAACCCTGCAGAGGTTTGCCGCCAAGTCTGCTAAACTAGCCAGACCGCTGGCGGTTTATTGTCTCTTGTTTTGCTATAGCCACCTTGCCTGGGCAGATCAAGACAGGGTGCCAGGGGTAGAGGCGGAGGCTATAGCGCGAGTTATTGTTGTCCTTGTAATAATAGTCGTTCTGATAGTGGCACTGGCCTGGGGGCTAAGGCGTTTTAGCGGTTTGAGCAGCACAGCATCAGGGCAAATGCGAGTGCTCGGTTCGCTACCTGTCGGCAATAGAGAGCGGGTGGTTCTGGTCAAGGTAGGCGAGGAGCAGATCCTTCTGGGGGTGGCGCCCGGTAGTGTACGTTTTTTACAAGTGCTTGATAAGCCAGTAGTTGATGATACTGCTCCGGGAGCTGCGCAGGCAGGTCCCTTTGCGGCTCGGTTGCGGAGCATGATGCAGCATCAATCAAAGCAGCAGTGAGTTAATGTCCAAAGCGCACGGCTTAATACTACTCCTTGCCGCGGCTCTATTCTGTTTGCCGTTGCCTGCCTTTGGTCAGCCGGCACTCGAGGCTTTGACTATTCAAGATACTGAGGACGGGCAGACCTGGAGTCTGAGCGTACAGATCCTCGTCCTCATGACTCTGCTCACCATGCTGCCGGCCATGGTGTTGATGATGACCGCGTTCACCCGCATCATCGTTGTCCTGGCCATCCTCCGCCAAGCAATGGGTACAGCTTCAACACCCTCTAATCAGGTGCTTATCGGTTTGGCCCTGTTCTTGACAGTCTTTGTCATGATGCCGGTCTTCGATGAGGTCAATGAGGTTGCTTTGCAGCCTTATCTCGAAGAAGAACTAGGTCCGGAAGAGGCTCTGCAGGCGGCAAGTCAGCCGATGCGCGATTTTATGATTCAGCAGACGCGGGAGGACGACATTGCGCTATTTCTGCGCATAGCCGATTATGGCGAGGTCGAAACACCTGATGATGTGCCGATGACGGTGCTTATCCCCGCATTCATGACCAGTGAGCTGAAGACTGCATTTATTATCGGCTTCATACTCTACTTGCCGTTTCTCGTTATTGATTTGGTGGTTGCCAGTACCTTAATGTCGATGGGTATGCTGATGTTATCCCCCATGATTATCTCGTTACCATTCAAAATAATGCTATTTGTGCTAGTTGATGGCTGGTCTCTCATCATGGGGACGTTGGCAGCAAGTTTCTTTGTTTGATTGCATAATGAGGGGCGTTTGGCCTCGCTAATATGCGTAATGATGCAATTATTTAATTTGGGTCTTCAGCTTGCCTTGGCAGAGGTTCTATATGACTCCTGAGCTGGCTATCCAGTTGGGCAATCAAACCCTTACAGTCGCCGTGCTTTTGGCTGGGCCGATCTTGTTGTCGGCGCTGATCATCGGTCTGATCGTGGGTATGTTTCAGGCAGCTACCCAGATCAACGAGCAGACCCTGTCTTTTGTTCCCAAGTTGGCCGGTTTGGCTGTAGTTCTGTTCCTGCTAACCCCCTGGATGACCCGGATCCTAACCGATTTTACTGAACGGCTAATCCGCGGCATTCCGGGAATACTGAGCTGATCGCGCGGGTGGCCGAGGTGTCTGCATAAATGGAGTTCACCACCTCGGAAATAGCATCTTGGGTGGGCGCCTTCGTCTATCCATTGATGCGGGTGGGGGCCGCCGCACTTGCTGCTCCTGTATTCGGCAACAACATGGTGCCGACCCAGGTGCGCATATTCCTCGGCGTAGCGCTCACTATTGCGGTACTTCCAGCTGTAGGGCAACCGCCGCCGGTAGACCCTCTATCCATCGACGGGCTCCTGATTGCCCTGCAGGAAGTTGTGATTGGCCTGACTATAGGGTTTGTTTTGGCTCTGGCCCTGAATACCGTCGTGGTTGCCGGGGAGAGTATTGCCCTGGCTATGGGGCTGGGTTTTGCAACTATGGTTGATCCGCAGACGGGCATGTCAGTGCCGGTTATCTCGCAGATCCTGTTGGTCGTAACCACCTTGATGTTTTTGGCAATCGGCGGCCACTTGATGATAGTGCAGTTGCTTGCGGAAAGTTTTACGGTTATTCCTGTTGGTGAATTTCAGCTTGACCGCGACATGTTCTGGGGGGTAGCCGCGTGGGGCACGCAGATGTACGCTGGCGCGGTTCTTATAGCCTTGCCGGTGGTTACGGTGCTGCTGGTGATTAACCTGTCACTGGGAGTTATGACCCGGGCAGCACCGCAGATGAACGTCTTTTCAGTCGGGCTGCCTCTGACCATCCTGGTTGGCGGGGTGCTGCTGCCGATCCTGGTCCTGCCGGTCTTGCCATTGCGTATGGAGGCGATGTGGGCAGAGGCGTACCGAACCATAGGTGAGTTGCTCGGGGTTACGCCGATAGGAGGCTGAGCGGTGGCTCAGGAGAGCGAAGACGGACAGGAAAAAACTGAAGAACCTACCCCGAAACGGCGCGAAGAATCACGCAAAAAGGGGCAGGTGCCGCGTTCGCGGGAGCTTACTACGATGCTCATCCTGCTAATAGCGGCTTTGGCTATGCTCTTTTTGGGCGGCTGGATGGGCAACCGTCTAACTAGCCTCTTGGAGTGGTCATTCACATTTGACCGCAGCCATATCTTCGACCCTGATATCGTAATCCAGCGCCTCCACGAGGCGATCGGGCACGGCCTCATAACTGTGATCCCATTTATCGCCGTCATGCTGGCTGCAGCGCTGCTCGCGCCGACCGCTCTGGGGGGGTGGAGCTTCTCCTTCCACCCTATGGCACCGAAACCGGAGAAGCTCAGCCCGATAAAAGGCTTCCAGCGGATGTTCGGCACTAAAGCGGCTGTTGAGCTGGGCAAGGCGTTGGGCAAGGTGCTGGTTATTGGCGGCACTGCGGTAGGTCTTTTCTATCTCTTTTTCGATAACTTCCACACCATGAGTCGCCAGCCACTCGAGCCGGCCATGGCCGAAGGTGTTAGACTCTTCTACATCTTTTTCTTTCTCTTGGCTCTGTCAATGCTGGTGGTGGTGGCGATAGATATTCCTTATCAGATCTATGATCATACCCAGAAGATCCGCATGACTCGCCAGGAGGTTAAAGACGAGCATAAGCAGACGGAGGGTAAGCCCGAGGTCAAACAGCGCATCCGCGATCAGCAACGTGAAATGGCTAATCGACGGATGATGGAGCAGGTTCCCAATGCCGATGTAGTAATCACTAACCCGGCGCACTTCGCTGTTGCTCTGCAGTATGATCAGCAGCAGATGCGTGCCCCCAAGGTTGTAGCAAAGGGTACAGACCTTGTGGCCTCGAGGATCAGGTCAATAGCTGAGGAGAATGGCATTCTGATTTTTCAGTCCCCCCCATTGGCAAGGGCGTTGTACTACTCGACTGAGCTGGAGCAGGAGATACCTGCCGAGCTATATATGGCGGTTGCTCAAGTGCTGGCCTATGTCTATCAGTTTCAGGCGGCTCAACGGCGTGGATGGGAGCGCCCAGAGCGGCCGGACCCCGAAGTGCCGGAGGGGTTTGATGTTGATTCGGACGATGCCGGCTATGGCCGCAGCGCCGGTCGAGGGGAGACCGATAATCGATGAGTTCTGCGATCGCCGATCAAATTCGCAGCATCGGCTCACGCGGATTAGGAACACCGCTGTTGGTCATCGCCCTGTTGGCGATGATGGTTGTGCCTCTGCCGCCGTTGGCGCTGGATATGTTGTTTACCTTCAACATTGTCCTGTCGCTATCAATATTGCTGGTTACCGTCTATATAATGCGGCCGCTGGAATTTGCGGTCTTCCCCACCATATTGCTGGTGGCAACGCTTCTGCGCCTGGCCCTTAACATAGCCTCTACCCGGATAATTCTCCTTGAGGGGCATACAGGTACCGACGCTGCGGGGAACGTAATCCAATCGTTCGGCGAGTTTGTTGTCGGTGCCAATTACGTAGTTGGCTTTGTGGTCTTCGCCATCCTGGTGATTATTAACTTCGTCGTTGTAACCAAAGGTGCCGGGCGTATTTCTGAGGTAACCGCCCGATTTACTCTCGACGCCCTGCCCGGCAAACAGATGGCTATAGACGCCGATCTCAACGCCGGCCTTATCAGCCAGGAGGAGGCTCGTACCCGCCGCTCGGAAGTGTCCCGAGAGGCTGATTTTTACGGCTCCATGGATGGTGCGGCCAAGTTTGTCCGGGGCGATGCCATTGCCGGTATCCTGATTCTGCTGATAAATATCGTCGGCGGCTTGATTATCGGCATGACACAGCACGGTATGCCGGTTGATGAGGCGGCGCGCAATTACACCCTGTTGACCATCGGTGATGGCCTAGTGGCGCAGATCCCCTCCCTGGTCTTATCGAGCGCGACCGCGATACTGGTCACCCGGGATTCTGACAGCCGGCAGATGACCGACGAGGTACTCAGTCAGCTGTTTAGCAACCCACGTGTGCTATGGGTGGTGGCGACGGTAATTGGCCTACTCGGCCTAGCCCCGGGGCTGCCGGCGGTGCCGTTCTTGTTCTTTGCCGGGTTGTGCGGTTTAGGGGCTTGGTATGCCACCTTCAGGCGCACCGAGGCGCAGGACCAGGAAAGAGATAAGAAAGAGGCTGAGAAAAAGCAGGGGGAGCAGACTGATCCAGAGAAAAAGGAGCTGACCTGGGACGATGTGCCGCCGGTTGATCCGGTAGGATTGGAGGTCGGTTATGGGCTGATTCCGCTGGTAGATCGCCAGCAAGGGGGGCAATTACTGACAAGAATCAAGGGTGTACGCAAAAAACTTTCACAAGATTTGGGTTTTTTAGTGCAGCCTGTCCATATTCGCGATAATCTAGATCTTGGGCCAAATGTTTACCGTGTCAGTATCCATGGGGTACCTATGGCCGAGGCCGACGTTAATCCGGGGCGGGAGATGGCAATTAACCCAGGCTCAGTGCATGGCGAACTGCCGGGGACACCAACCAAGGATCCAGCCTTCGATTTGGATGCTGTTTGGATAGACCCATCGCAGCATGATTATGCCCAAACCCTGGGTTATACGGTTGTCGACGCTAGTACCGTAATCGCCACGCATCTCTCGCAGGTGGTACAGCGCAATGCTCATCAGCTATTCGGCCATGAGGAAGCGCAAAAGTTGCTGGATATTCTCGGCCAGAGTCAGCCAAAGCTGGTCGAAGAGGTGGTGCCAAACACCATATCCCTTTCGGTATTAGTCAAGGTATTGCAGAATCTACTTGAAGAGTCGGTGCCAATCCGAGATATGCGCACTATTGTTGAGACCCTTGCCGAGCACGGCCAGAAGAGTAAGGACCCGGCGCAGCTGACCCAAGCCGTGCGGGAAGGGTTGGCGCAGATGATTGTACAAAGCATTGTGGGCATGGAAAGGGAGATGCCGGTAATCACCTTGGAGCCGCAGCTTGAGCAGCTGCTTCTTAATACAATCCAGGGTTCCGGCGATGGCGGGGGGTTTGAGCCCGGTCTTGCTGAACGTATGCAGCAGTCGCTAAGCGACGCGGTGCAACGCCAAGAGTCCGCCGGTCAGCCTGCTGTACTGCTGACCTCGCCTTCGTTGCGGAGTTGGTTGCGGCGGCTGACAAAAAATACAGCCCCGGGGCTTTATGTCCTGTCGTATAATGAAGTGCCTGATGATCGCCAGGTGCGGATAGTGGCCACCGTAGGCCAGGGTCAACAAGACTCAGGCAACCAGGGGTGATAGATAATGCGAATTAAGCGAATCTTCGCCGCAAATACCCGTGAGGCACTGCGCAAGGTCAAAGAACAGCATGGCCCCGACGCGGTTGTGCTCTCATCGCGGAGTATTGACGGCGGAGTGGAGGTTATCTCGGCGATCGATTACGACGAGCAGGCTGTTCAGGCCGCCGCGCGTGCCCAAGATCCGCGGGCTAACGAGATACCGCCGTTAGAAGGGTCGCCGGGGCCGCGCCCGGGAGAGCCGGATAGAGCCGCTGCAGACGACCAAGCCCATGCCTCCAGAACTGGCGGTTATAGCAGCTACGGGGCAACCCCAGCTATGCCTAATGACGCCAGCCAAGCCGCCGATACGGGTCGTGACTCGGGCGTAGACGATGCCTCGCGCGCCCGCCAGGCGGCATTGGCGCGCCTTCGTCGCTTGCGCGCCGATGGTGTCGCCGATAACGCCTTGCCCGATGTTTTTGGTCAAGGAGAGGCGGACAGGAGTCAGCCCCAGGACAACCAGGTGGGGCTCTCCCGCCAGCAAGAGCCAGTTGCTGCTCAACAGCATCATCAGCCAGCTCCGGATTTGCGTTCGGCAGCTGATGGTGCCAAAGCAGAGACTGGCAAAGTTGCCGCGCCACGGCGCTTTTCTGCCGATGATCTGGCCGGATCGGATAGCGGCAGGCTCAATCTGCGCGTAGGGGATGATGACGATGACGCAGAGCTATTCGCTGCGTTGAGCCGTGAACACAGCGAGCGCGAAAAGCAGCGTGCACAAGCCCCTCAAGCCAAGCAAAGAGCCAAGCCCAATGCGCCGTCGGGACGGCAGGAGCGTAATCAGCATTCTACTTCTGCAAGGCGCCATAAGCCCTCGGTTGAGCAGCCCGAGTCGGCTTATTTCAGTGGACGTGACTCAGCTGCGCAAAATCGCCGCAGCGGCAGTTCGCATGAGGCTGAGTTAAGGCAAATGCGTGAGGAGATAAGTGCCCTGCGCGACTTGTTTGAGAGTCAGCTTTCATTACTCGAATGGGGGCGCATGGGGCGTCGCCATCCGGCGCGTGCGGGGGTTATAAAGCGTCTGGCGGATCTTGGTCTGGGTTCCGATATCAGTAAGCGGTTAGCTGATCACATAGGTAGCGACGAGGATCCTAATTCCGCCTTCCGCAAAGCGTTGGCCCTGGTTGCCCGGCATCTGCCGATTGCTGGTGATGAAATCGTTAATCGCGGTGGTGTTGTGGCCTTGGTAGGGCCTACTGGGGTGGGCAAGACAACCACAGTTGCTAAGCTTGCGGCGCGCTACGCACTGCGCCATGGTCGCGACAAGGTTGCTTTGGTCAGTACCGATAACTACCGCGTGGGCGCGCAAGATCAGTTGCTAACCTATGCTCGGATCCTCGATGTGCCGGTGTACACGGCTACCAATAAGCATGAGTTGCGCAACGTAGTCGATGACCTGGCCGGACGTGGTCTGGTTCTGATTGACACGGTTGGCATGAGCCAGCGCGATGTCCGTTTGGCCGAGCAGTTCAAGACGTTGGGCAGCGCAGAGGGCCTGGTTCGTACCTACCTGGTGCTGTCAGCGGCAACCCAGCTCTCGACACTAACGGATTCGGTCAGTGCTTTTACCGGGGCCTCACCGGTTGGGTGCATTCTGACCAAGGTTGATGAGGCGACAACACTCGGTGGGGCATTGACATGTGCCCTGCGAACCCGGTTGCCGCTGGCTTATCTGGCTACGGGACAGCGGGTTCCGGAAGATATACAGGCGGCACGGGGTGATACACTCGTTCACAGGGCCTGTGTCCTGCTTGATGAGCACAAGCAAGAGCTTGATGAAGACGCCCTGGCGCTGTCCCTAGGTGGAGGAGCTAATGCACCTGAGTGAGCCTTTATTGGATCAGGCTTCGGGTTTACGGCGCATGAGAGCTGCCCGGCCTGTTAAAGTCATCGCCGTTACGGGCGGTAAGGGCGGTGTCGGTAAGACCAATGTCTCGGTCAACCTGGCAGCTTCTTTAAGCCGGATGGGCTCCAAGGTCATGCTCTTTGACGCCGATCTCGGTTTGGCGAATGTTGATGTTCAGTTGGGCCTCTCGCCGCAGCGCAATCTCTCTCATGTCATAGCCGGAGAATCGACCCTGAGCGATATCCTTGTGGAAGCGCCAGGAGGGTTTACAATAGTCCCCGCTTCATCCGGAACACAGCGGATGGCAGAGCTTAGTGCCGATGAGCACGCCAGTCTGATACGCTGTTTCAGTGATATTGAAGATTCGGTTGATGTCCTTATAGTTGATACAGCAGCCGGCATTTCGGAGAGCGTAGTAAACTTCGTTAGGGCTTGCAGAGAGCTGATAATAGTTGCATGTGATGAGCCATCATCTATCACCGATGCATATGCACTTATAAAGGTGCTCAACCGCCATGGGGTGGAAGGCTTTCACATGGTCGCAAATCGGGTTAGGAGCCAGCGTGAAGGGCACATGCTGTACCATAAATTGGCGATTGCTACAGAGCGTTTCCTAAACCTGCGTCTCGACTTTCTGGGTTCTATCCCTGAAGATGAACGCCTAAGGCGTGCTGTGCAGAAACAACAACCGGTGGTTATGGTTTATCCAAACAGTCCCTCAGCGCGAGCTTTCGGAGAATTAGCCAAGCGTATTGGTAGCTGGCCGGCACCGAGTGGTGCGGCCAGTGATCTGGAGTTTTTTGTTGAGCGTCTGATTGAGTACAGCATCGTCCATGGAGAGATGGCCGGATGAATGGTCACGCCATGTACACGGCAGTTGCCTCACAGGGCGACGAAGACCTGGTTACCCGTCATGCCTCTCTGGTTAAACGGATAGCTCACCACTTGGCTAGTCGTTTACCAGCCAGTGTGCAGCTGGAGGACCTCATTCAGGCAGGCATGATCGGCTTGTTAGAGGCGGCGCGGCAGTATGATTCCTCACAAGGGGCAAGCTTCCAGACCTATGCTGGGATACGCATCCGAGGCGCCATGCTGGATGAGATCCGCCGGCTTGATTGGACGCCGCGCTCTGTGCACCGCAAGGGGCGTGATGTTGCCGAGGCGGTCAGGCAAATTGAACACAGAACTGGACGCGATGCTCGCGACCATGAGGTCGCCGAGGCAATGGGAATTTCCATTGCGGAATATCATAGTATTCTGCAGGATGTATCGACAGCGCGCGTGTTCAGCATCGATCAGGAAGACCCCAACACCGGCGAGGTTCATGAGCCGCAAGGCAGCGACCCTGGGCCGTTGGTCATACTTCAGGATGATGCGTTTCAAGCTGAGTTGGCCGAGGCGATACGCGAATTGCCGGAACGCGAGCGTTTGGTGATGGCTTTATATTATGATGAAGAGCTGAATCTACGCGAGATTGGTGAAGTACTTGAGGTCTCGGAGTCACGGGTCAGCCAGATTCACGGCCGCATCATGCTTAAATTGCGCAACCGTCTGGCTGACTGGACTCGAGAAAACCAGCAACGAACGGCGTGAACTAGCCTCAGAATAGGGGGGCAATGTGGCAGCGGACAAGAAAATGAAAATCCTTGTTGTGGACGACTTTTCCACGATGAGGCGAATAATCAGGAACCTGTTGCGCGAACTCGGCTACAACAACATAGTTGAGGCCGATGATGGCAACACTGCGCTGCCCATACTGCAGAAGGGCGGGATTGAATTCCTCATAACCGACTGGAATATGCCCGGTATGACCGGTCTGGACTTGCTCAAGAACGTCAGGGCTGACCCTAACCTGAAGGACTTACCGGTTCTTATGGTCACTGCCGAAGCTAAGCGTGAGCAGATCATGGAGGCTGCCCAGGCAGGTGTGAACGGCTATGTAGTTAAGCCCTTCACGGCGGCCACGCTGCGCGAAAAGATCGATAAGATTTTCGAGCGAGTCAATGCCGGGGGTGGGGGTTGAGCAGTATGGCCTTAGACAGCACTACTCCCGAGAATGCATCGCTGGAGGATTATCGTTCTGCTGCTCAGCAGTTGCTTGAGTGTGTCGATGCTGGGGACGTAGAGGGGGCGCAGAGTGTAATTGATGATCTCACGCACCTGAGGGAAACCGAGCTCTTCCGAGAGCTGGGCACCTTGACTCGTGAATTGCATGAGGCGATCAAGGCCTTCCACTACGATGAGCGCCTTGCGGATATAACTGAATCCGAGATACCCGATGCTCGCGAGCGGCTCAACTACGTTATAACCATGACCGAGCAGGCTGCTCACCGAACTCTGACGATGATCGAGGAGACAACGCCGCTGGTGCAGTGGGTGGCTGAAGAGGGTGAGCGGCTGGCCGAGCGCTGGCAGGCTTTCCGCCAGCGAGATCTTGATGTTGAGCAGTTTCGGCAGTTGTGCCGTGATCTAGATGAGTTTCTCTCCCACCTTCAAGAGAACGGCCACAAGGTTACATCGCAGTTGAATGATGCCCTTATGGCTCAGGATTATCAGGATCTTACCGGACAGATAATCCGTCGGGTAATAGCCCTGGTCGAAGAGGTGGAAGGGAACTTGGTGCAGCTGGTCAGGATTTCCGGTCAGCGCATAGTAGATGATCCGCAGCGTTCTGAGCGCAAGCAGAGCGAGGCCAGTGAGCGCATGCAGAAAGGTGAAGGGCCGTCGATTCCGGGTGGCGATAACGAGGGCGTAGTGAGCGGCCAAGATGAGGTAGACGATCTGCTCTCAAGCCTTGGTTTCTAGTTGGCGCTTGCTAGCGCGCGCTCCCTGCGTGGCAGCTTAGAAATTGGCAAATAAACCCGGATGTGCTGTGACAGCTTGGGTTAAATATATCAATAGCGGAGGCCTCAACGATGGCCATCGACCTCAACGATGATATTGTGCAGGATTTTTTGGTCGAGTCTCGAGAGATACTCGAGCGCCTCGGTGGTCAGCTCGTTGATCTTGAACAGCGTGGCGATGACAAAGAGCTACTGAACTCGATATTTCGCGGGTTTCACACCATCAAGGGCGGTGCAGGCTTTTTGGGGCTCAATCCGCTAGTGGAGATATGCCACCGTACGGAGGATATCTTTAACCTGCTCAGAAACGGTGAGAAACAAGTCTCGGCGGACTTGATGGATACCGTTTTGCAGGCCTTGGATATCGTAGTGGAGCAGTTTGGCCAGATTGAGCAAGGTCATGATCCCAAGCAGGCCCCGGACACCCTGCTGCAATCACTCGATCAGCTCAAACAGCCGGATGGCGCCGCCGGTGCTAGCGGTAAAGCTGGCACGAGCGGCGCAGCCCCGGAGCAACAGTCGCAATCATCTGCTGGAATGAGTGAAGCCGACTTCGAGCAAATGCTCAGTGAGGGCGAAGCCGAGAGTGCTGCTGCGCAGAGTGACAGCGACGAGATCACTGACGAGGAGTTCGAGCAGCTGCTTGATGAGCTGCACGGCAAGGGTAGCCATGCTGGCAGGCCACCAGCGGTTGAGGCTGCTGAGGGCCGCGAGGTTGAGCCGCAGAAGGCTGCGGGCGATGATGAGATTACCGAAGAAGAATTCGAGCAGCTGCTTGATAACCTCTATGGGGAGGGAGCGGCGCCGGGCAAGCATGGCGAGCCCCCCGCCGTTAAAGCTGGCGCTGCAGAGCAGGCCACACAGCATCAGCAGATGGAGCAACAACAGGCCGAGACTGGCTCTGGCGAGGGAGCTCTGCAGTCGGAACAAGATCAGAAGGATGAGCCGGCCGCAAAACAGTCTGAGCCTGCGAAGCCCGCGGCTGGAGGTGGTGGCCAGGGCGGAGCTGGAGGCGGCGATGATAAAGGCGGCGGCGGTGGCGGCAGAGCAGCCGGTGGTGGTCAAGACGGTGGTCAGGCAGCCGGTGGCGGCGGTGGCGCCAAGGTTGAGTCCTCGGTACGCGTCGACACATCGAAACTCGACGAGATCATGAACCTGGTCGGGGAGTTGGTGCTGGTACGCAACCGCTTATCGAATCTGCGCGACATTTTGGAAGATGATCGCATGAGTCAAGCGGTCAGTGACCTCGAATTGGTAACCTCCGACCTGCAAAGTTCGGTCATGAAGACCCGCATGCAACCGATTAAGAAGGTCTTTGGTCGCTTTCCGCGCGTAATCCGTGATCTTGCCCGACAGCTACAAAAGGAGGTGAGCCTCGAGACCCAGGGCGAAGACACCGATTTAGACAAGAACATGGTCGAGGCCTTAGCTGATCCCATGGTCCACCTAGTGCGCAATTCAGTGGATCACGGCATTGAGTATCCGGATGAGCGCGAGGCGGCGGGCAAGCCCAGGGAGGGGGTGGTAACCTTGGCTGCTGAGCAGGAGGGTGATCATATTCTGCTCTCGATTACCGATGATGGGCGGGGCATGGATGCCGATAAACTGCGTAGCCTCGCTGTCAAGAAGGGGGTGATGGATCAGGAGAGCGCTTCGCGCCTTGATGATAAGGAGGCCTTTAATCTCATATTCCATGCCGGATTTTCCAGCAAAGAGGAGATTAGTGATGTCTCCGGTCGCGGAGTCGGTATGGATGTGGTCAAGAATAGCTTGGCCAAGCTCAACGGCACTGTAGATATTGACTCCGAGTTGGGGCGCGGCACCATTATGCGCATCCAGTTGCCTTTGACCTTGGCGATCCTGCCCACCCTTATGGTCAAGATCTCCGGACGCAAGTTCGCTCTGCCGATGTCGGTAGTACGCGAAATATTCGAGCTCAATGATGTGCGTACTAGCGTGGTCAACAACCGCCTGGTCGCCTTGGTGAGAAATAAGGCTATGCCCTTGTTCTTCCTCGAGCGGTGGTTACACCAGACGGGCGAACCGGTGTTGGCGACCAAGCGCGAGATGGCTGTGGCGTCCGGAGGTGATAATGGCGAAGAGGTGGAGGACGAGCGCCAGGTTATAACGGTCATCGTAGGTAACCAGGCGGTAGGATTTGTCGTCGATGAGGTAATAGGACTTGAGGAGGTTGTAATTAAACCCCTAGGTGCAATGCTCCACGGTCTGCCGGGATTGGCTGGGTCAACTATTACCGGGGACGGCCAGATTGCCCTGATTGTCGATATTCCCAGCTTGATTAAGGCACATGGAAGGCGTTTATAGCCTTTTTTCGCCGCTCGGGGAGGCGGTGACTTTACACTTCCCCGGTATGGAGCAAAAGGAGATAGGGGTTGAGCATAAGAGTGCTGGTAGTCGACGACTCCGGCTTCTTCCGGCGCCGTATACGGGCGATGGTCGAGTCGCATCCAAAGCTTCATGTATGCGGCGAGGCGACTAATGGTAAGGAGGCCATCACTCTAACCGAGCGTCTGTGCCCGGACGTTATAACCATGGATATTGAGATGCCGGAGCTGGATGGTATCTCAGCTGTGCGTGAGATAATGCGCCGGCGTCCTACTCCGGTACTGATGTTCTCTTCTCTGACCTACGAAGGTGCCAAGTCTACGCTGGAGGCCCTTGAGGCAGGCGCCTCCGATTTTATTCCCAAGCGTTTCGCGGACGTCTCAGGTGATAGTGAGCAGATTGAGCGCCAGCTCTGTGATCGACTAGTAGAGCTAGGCGGCGGTGCCAGAGGCGGGGGGCGTAGGCGTGGTGAGGCCGCCGCCGCGGCAGTCACCAGAACCGCTCAAGATAAAACCAAAAGTCCTGAACCGGGTGCGCTGAGATCATCTAAGCCTGTCACACGGCAGAGGGGAGAGCAAGAAGTTGCCCAGCCTCCTGTGCCAAGCCGCGATAAAGATCCTGGAGCCGTCGCTGACCGCAAATCAAGCCGGCGTCGACGCAGCGAGGTGCGCGCTCCTCGTTTAGCCGACTTAGAGGCGATAGTTATTGGTTGCTCTACCGGCGGACCTGTTGCCTTGCAGCAGGTTCTTACGGCATTGCCGGCTAACTTTCCGGTGCCAATATTGGCTGTACAGCACATGCCCGCCTCTTTTACTCCAGCATTTGCTGAGCGCCTCAATGAGCTGTGTAGAGTAACCGTACGGGAGGCACAGGAGGGCGATGTGTTGCGCCGCGGAGAGGTGCTGTTGGCTCCTGGGGGTAAGCATATTGGCGTGCGTGGCCGAAGTGGTGCACTGACGGTCTATACCCATGAAGGTTCATCAGAGCATTACTACAAGCCCAGTGTTGATATAGCCTTTGCAGAAATTGCCCGTTTGGCCCCTGGTGGGGTGTTAGGAATAGTCTTGACCGGCATGGGTTCTGACGGTGCTAAAGGAGCAAAGGTATTGAAAGACCAAGGTTCGTGGGTCTGGAGCCAAGATGAGGCCACGAGTGTTATCTATGGTATGCCGGCAGCTGTAGCAAAGGCAGGACTGAGCGATCAGGTTTTACCACTTGATCAAATCGGTATAGAGCTTAGTCGGTTGCGCTGAGCCAGGAGCTGTTTTATATGCGTATTTGGACGGTGGCCAACCAAAAAGGAGGAGTAGGCAAGACCACCGTGGTAACAAGCCTTGCCGGTCTGCTGGCCCAGCGTGGCCGGTCGGTACTTATGGTGGATCTCGACCCCCATGGCTCGTTGTCCAGTTATTTTGGCTTTGACCCTGATTCTGTGGAGCCTAATCTTTATGGGCTATTCCAAAATCCAAGCCGTACTGCTGATCCCCAAATCGCACACCCAACCGGAGTTGATGGCCTCTATTTGATGCCCGCATCGACTGCCTTAGCGACGCTTGATCGCCAGTTTGGCAATCGCAAGGGAATGGGTTTGGTTATCAAGCGCGCAGTCACCTCAATGGCTGATCGGTTTGAGCACACTATCCTTGACTGCCCGCCTATGCTTGGGGTGTTGATGGTTAATGCCCTTGCCGCTTGCCATAGGTTGGTTATTCCAGTCCAGACTGAATTCCTGGCCCTTAAGGGATTAGAGCGAATGGTTGGCACTATAGATATGATCAACCGCTCGCGTTCTAATCAGCTCCCCTATACGATAGTGCCAACCTTATATGATCGGCGTACCCGGGCGGCTAACCGGGCCTTGGAGGAGGTGCGACAACGCTACACAGATAAGGTGTGGGGGGGTGCCATCCCGATTGATACCCAGTTCCGTGAGGCTAGCCGCGACGGTTTGCCGCTCACTGTTAGCCTGCCTTGGTCTCGCGGTAGTATAGCGATACGTAAATTGCTTGAGCATCTGTTGGTGCAAGATAAGCTAAAAGGAAAGGAGGTGGCGAAACATGGTTGAGCGAGATCGCCGCCACAGTGGTGATGACGGCACTGAGAGCCAACCGCAGAAGGCCCTCGCCGAGTATCTCGATGAACTGTTAGCCGATGTAGCAGAGGCGCCGGCTGAAGAGCGGGATTCATCCGTTAGCTCCTCTGCTGCTAGTTCCACTGCAGCTAGTTCGCCCGCCAGCTCCGCCGCAGCGCCCCAAGCCAAGCCTGAAACTGGACGTCAGCAGCGAGTGGCTGAGCGCGAAAAGTTGCCACAGATGCCTTTACCGCAGGT
This sequence comes from Halorhodospira halochloris, assembly GCF_002356555.2. NCBI lineage: Bacteria > Pseudomonadati > Pseudomonadota > Gammaproteobacteria > Chromatiales > Ectothiorhodospiraceae > Halorhodospira > Halorhodospira halochloris. The sequence goes on along the minus strand of NZ_AP017372.2, from coordinate 2,335,800 downwards.
CGAGCAGGGCGATCCTGAGGCAAGTCAAGCGCAAGCAAAGGCTCCAGCTAAGAGGCCAACGCCAGAGCAGCAAAGGATCCCAGCCAAGCATGGTGGGGGGGCTGGGCAAGGCCGTGATCAAGACCCCATCCCATCTTGGGCAAAGCCATGGTTTCAGGCTATGATTTTCCACGTCGGCCCTTTGCGTGTCGCGGTGCCTTTAGTAAAGCTGCATCGGGTGTTGCGGTGGGAAGATGTGCAAGTAGAGCCTTATGTCAGCCAGCCGGCATGGGTTCACGGGGCCTTGTACCACCGCAACCGTTTCGTGCGGGTTGTAGATACTGCTGAGTTGGTGTTGCCGGCCAAGCACCGCCCCCCTGTGCAGGAGAGACAGCAGGGTAAGCTTCTCGTTGTGGGTGACGGCAGCTGGGCTCTGGCGTGTCAGGAAGTGGGTGATGTATTCAAGCTGACCCCGGATCAGGTCCAGTGGCGTGATCAGCATGGCCGGCACCGCTGGTTGGCCGGTACAGTCAGCGAGCGACTGTGTGCGTTGCTCGATACAGATTCTTTTACGCAGCTGCTGGAAAATGAGGATGATCTTGAAGGGGCATTGGCATCATCTTTGGATCCCGGGCAAACTGTACGGGTAGTCAGCAATTCGACCGATTTTCGGTAATCCTGTAGGAAGATATATTCTATGACAGATCATGAACTTGTCTATGCGGAAGAGAACGACGAGCAGGCTGATGGCCAGACAAGCCAGTGGGTGACCTTCAAGCTTGGTGGGGAGCACTATGCTATAGATGTGATGCAGGTCCAGGAGGTGCTTCCGCCCACCGAGATCGCGCCGGTACCCGGGGCCCCGGATTTCGTTTTGGGCATAATCAATCTACGCGGCAAAGTGGTAACAGTACTCGATACGCGGCTGCGGTTCGGGATGCCGCCCAAGGAGGCCGACAGTGAAAGCCGAATCATTGTCATGGAGGTTGAAGATAATATCGCCGGCATAATGGTGGATGGCGTTAATGAAGTGGCTACTGTGCGGGAAGATGAGATCGACACAGCGCCCAACGTCAGCAATGAGGAGTCGTCGCGATATATATACGGAGTCGTGAGTAGAGATGATACCGACCTGCTCATCCTTGTTGATGCTAATAAGCTACTGATCGACGAGGAGTTTCAGGAGGCTAGTAACGCAATGTCCGTTTGATGCGGTAATCCTCATTTCCATTAAGGGGCTGGTTATGACGATATCCCCTGGCGCTTGGGCCGTTGGGTAGATTTCGGACGCTCGGGCTGAATTTCGGCTGCTTTAACGCGGTTGCCGTGGGTCTGGACTATGGTCACCGGGTAGCCGTCTATAAGCAGGCTGGTTCCAGACTCAGGTATCGTCTCAAGTTGCTCGAGGACTAGTCCATTGAGGGTTTTGGGGCCGGCTGTACTCAAATTCCAGCCCAATACTCGGTTTATCTCACGAACCGTGGCACTACCTTCAACAAGATAGGTGCCGTCCTCCCGGCGGGTTATTGAGCGCGTCAATGAACCCGGGTCGGTTGTGAATTCGCCCACCACCTCTTCAAGAATGTCTTCTAGGGCTGCCAATCCGAGAATATCGCCGTATTCGTCTACTACTAGGCCAACCCTCTCGCGTTGATGCTGAAACTTAAGCAACTGGGTATGAAGCCCCGTGCCTTCGGGGATGAACAGCGGTTCTGTTAGTCTTGAGCACAGATCTTCAGGGGTGAAATTGCCTCTGTAGAACTCCCCGATGATCTTGCGCAGATGGATAAATCCCTCAATGTTATCTATGCTGTCGCGGTATACGGGCAGTCTGGTGTACTGACTGGTGGCGATGCGCTCGATCGAATCTGGCCAGGGATCGTTGAGATCGATGCCGATAATCTCTGGACGAGGCACCATTATATCCTCGACCTTTGCCTGTTCGAGGTCGAGTATGCCCAGCAGCATACGTTGGTGACGAGCCGGGATTAGGCCGCTGGCTTCGTTTACTACCGTGCGTAACTCGTCACGGCTTAGATTGCCGCCACTTACGTCCTCAACCCGTACCCGGATGATCGAAAGCAGGGCGTTTGCCGCACTGTTTACTAGCCAGACCAATGGGTAGAGGAGTCGCAGCAACGGCCAGAGCACGTAGGATGCGGGGAAAGCGATTCGCTGCGGGTGGACAGCGGCAAGGGTTTTCGGGGCAACCTCGGCAAAAATCAGGATCACCAGCGTCAATAGTCCGGCCGCAATGGCGATCGCACTCTCGCCATGAATCCGCAGCGCTATCACCGTTGCCAGAGACGAGGCAGCTATATTGACGAAGTTGTTACCTAGCAGGATCACCCCTAGGACTCGGTCGGGGCGCTGTAAAAGCCTCTCTGCCAGGCTAGCTCCACGGTTGCCATGTCTTGCTAAATGGCGCATGCGGTAGCGGTTGATCGACATTAGGGCGGTTTCGGATCCTGAGAAACAGCCCGAAAGGATGATCAAGCCGCCTAAGGCTAGGAACAGGAGGCTAAGGGGTATATCTTCCAAGGTTCGGCAATTACCTTCAGGTGCGGATCCGCGCTGCGACCTCGGGGTCTTTGGTCAGCCAATCTAGTGTTTCTTTGTCAGGCAGCTGGGGGCGATCACGGCACTGATCAACTATACAGAGGAAACCGAGTGGTTCCTGCTCGCAGCAAGCGATGATCTGATGGACGCTATGTGGGTGAATGTATATGCAGTCAAAGGGGGAGACAGTATGAACAGTTCGGTCGAGTATTACCTCGGCCTGGCCGCGCAGGATAACTACTACGTGGGCGTGGGCGTGATGCTCAAGGCTGGTATACCCCCCTGGTTTGACCTCAAAGTAGCGGGTCTCGAATGATGCCCCTGGTTCGTCAGGGTTAGGTCCCACCAACACTTGCCGCAGGGCCCCACTAAAGTGAGTGCCCTGCGCCTTATAGGCCTCTTCCGTCACGCCTTGCCAGCGAAAATCCTCTTCGCACAAAACCTTTGAGGCAGTATTGCTGGTGGACATCAGTCGCGGTTCTCCTCAATCTGCTCCTGTCAACGGCCCTCGACCACATCCTGCAAGCGCCGCGCAGCCGCCCTTAGATCGCCCTGAGCGTAGAGGCTGCCGCCAATGAGCAGAACCACGTCGGGGCCATAACGCTCTACCCAGTAGGGGGCTCGAGCCGCATCTACCCCGCCGCCGGGGGTAGGTAGGGCTGGGCGGATATCCCCTAATGGTCGCCAAAGCCGATCATTGATGCGATCGCATAGTTCTTGATCATAGGTCGGAAAGCGGCCCTCAGCGTTAGTGTAAACAACCATGTCAGCGCCGAATAGGCGAGTTATCTCACCGAGCTGGAGGGCAGGATCTATACCGTGCTCTGCTCCGGCGACAGCACCTGCGAAGGCCGGGTGAGCCATTAGGGCGAGGTCGTAGTTGTCGCGCGCCCATATCAGCGCGTCAAGTCCGGTAATGAATGGGCAGATCAGTACAGCTTTGCAGCCCGCCTGCTGAGCTGCCTCTAGGCGCTGCTCAAGTTGGCCGCGCGGGGCTGTTACATTGGGTAGGTAGAGTGAATTGCCTCCGGTTGCGGCATTCGCCTCATTGACCGCGTCTTGACAGGCTTGTAGGCGCTCCAGATAAGGCGACGTGGCCTGGTTACACAGCCCGTGGTCATCCTTGATAAGGTCAATGCCACCATGGGCGAAATCGGTGCAGTATCCGGCAAGAGTCTTAGTATCCAGCCCGAGAGGCTTGAGCGCGGTCGATGTCAGGGGACGATTATCCGCTCCAAGCAACCGGCGCACTCCGCTGGTGCCGAACCGGGGCCCGCCGAGGGCACTAAGTAGTTTGGGGGTCCACTCAACATCATGGAGGCGAATACCGCTCTTTAGCGATATATTGCCAAACAGGTTGTTGATCAGCTGAGTTGGTTCATAGCCGGTAATAGCCTCCGGGAAGTCGAGAACCAACTGGTAGCGCCCGGCAGAGATTGGCTCGAGTGTCACTATGCGCGGCACTACCTGATCGTAGACGTGCTCAGGTATGCAGCGCGAGGGCAACTCGGCGCTTTGTTCTAGGGCGATGCCACGGGCTTTATCTTCAGGGTCTTCGCCTTCGCGGCAGGTGATTAGGTAGGTTACGCGGAGAACGTCAGACAAGGCTGCTCCTTTATTTTATATGTTGGTCATATATTAGCTGACGGGTATTACGCTGGTTCAGGGTGGATGCGCTCGGCTACACAGGTTGTATCTCCGCCACGATCTTGGGCAAGATTGACGGCGCTTTCAGCGGCTTGGATGATGTCTTCACAGATCTGGGCATGTTCGGGAAACTCTGCCACCCCAACCGATACGGTTAACGGTCCAAAGGCCTTGCCACGTCTTTGCACGCGCATCTCGCCGAGCTCTTCACGGACCGCCTCGGCACGCTTGTAACCTGACTCGATGCTGGCATCCGGCATCAGGATACAGAAGCCAAAGTCGGTGATTCTGGCACAAACGTCAGAGCCGCGGAACGATCTGTGGAGCAAATCAGCCATCAATTGTAATAGTCGGTCGGCAGACTCTGGGCCGTAATCAAGAATGAACTCGCTGATCTTATCAGGCTCTATGCGGATCATTGTCAGGTGGGACTGACATCTACGGGCCCGATGTACCTCGCGTTCCAGGGTGTCTTCCAGGTAGCGGGCGTTAAACATGCCGGTGAGCGGGTCGCGGACGTTGCGCTGTCGGACTCGGCGCTGTAACACCAATACCGCTAGGGTAGTGGCAGCAGCATTGCTTATAGTCCGCAAGAGTGATTTTTCTCTATCTGTTAAGCTGTCTTGGCCATCAGCGCGCAGCTCGCCAAGCAGAAGTCCCTGCGCAGTAAGTTCAAACCTGAATTGTCCATCTGCCGCTTCTGGTAGCTCCTCCGCAGACTCGCTAGGTTCTACTAGGTCGGCATGACCGTTGCGCCAACGACACACCAAGCGCCAGGACTCCCGATCGGGTGCTAATTCCCAGAGCAGCCCGGAAGTCTCGGGGAGTGCCTGGGCAGCTGTCTGGCTAAGCGCTTGGGCTACCTCGCGAGTACTATGGCTTTCGGCCAGAGCTCTGAGGTAATCTTCCAGCGTCTCTATGTGCTCAGGAGGCTGGTTAGAAGATTGTGCTGGCATGGCGCCGGTCATTCCTGCTTGCTGACAATAATGTCTACCTTAAACCAATATCCTACAAAGCGGCTAGCAAAATGTGGAGGGTAAATGAATTTTGCGACTACAGACCTTTGTGATGAGTATATGGATGACCCCCAAGCGCAACTGCGAGTGGTCAATCCAATGTTTACCGGTTTTGGCGGCAGGAAGAGATTCAGCGGTCAGATAACCACGCTCAAGCTATTTGAGGACAACGTCAGGGTCCGGGAGGTCTTGAGTGAGCCAGGGGATGGCGGAGTGTTAGTGATAGACGGCGGCGGGTCGATGCGTTGTGCGCTACTCGGTGATCAGCTGGCGCAGCTGGGCAAGGATAACGGGTGGTCAGGGGTTGTTGTCTATGGTTGCGTGCGTGACAGCGCCCAGTTGATGGAGATCGAACTAGGTGTGCAAGCACTCAATGCGCACCCGCTTAAGAGTCAGAAGAAAGGTTTGGGTGAGCGGGATGTCTCGGTAACCTTTGGTAGCGTAACAATCCAGCCAGGTGAGTGGTTGTATGCCGATGAAGACGGAATAATTGTTGCCAGTCAACAGCTTAATACGTGAGTTGGGGAGTTGCTTGCATAGTTTAGTGGGAGGCACAGGTTGAGTGATAATTCGGTAAGACTTGACCGTTGGCTATGGGCGGCGCGGTTTTTCAAGACACGGCGCCTTGCTGTCGAAGCGGTTCAGGGGGGTAAAGTTGACGTGGATGGGGCTCGGGCTAAGCCGGGGCGCCCAGTCAAGCCCGGTGATAGGTTGACTATTACTAAAGGTGAGCAGCGCTTTGAGGTTGTCGTGCAAGATGTCGCCCAGCAGCGTGGTCCGGCCAAGGTCGCCGAGACCCTATATGAGGAGACAGCACAGAGCCGTGAGCGGCGCGAACAGCAGGCCCACCAGCGGCGCATTGCGGGGGCGGCTATGCCCCGCCCAGAGCAGCGTCCGGATAAGCGAGAGCGGCGGCGGCTCTCTTCATTCAAGCGTGGCGGGTGAGGTGGCTAGCGTGAATAGATGCCGGTTATATCGCTGGAGGCATTGTTAGAACGGCGATATATCTCATTGCTTCGTTGCAGCGCCGCTGTCGCAATTGCCGGCCAAGCAGCCACTACGATAAGAGTTGCAGCGCTAACAGCTGGGAAGAAAGTAGCTGCAGGCACTACCGCTAGGATGAATATAACCATCGACCACTCCAGGCTGGGAATGCGCTGTAACATCCGCCTGGCCAACGAGCGGGTCGAGCGCAATTCGTCGCTAAGCCTGAGGATCGCTAGTGGCGGCCAGAGCCAGATGCCAGTAACTACCGCGAATAGGCCGTAGATGCCGATCCCTGTTGCTATCTCCAAGGTTGGTGCGGTGGCCCAGATATTACTCAGACGATCCAGCGCATGGGCATCTGCCCACGGCTGTAGCGAATAGTTGATCAGCTCAGTGAATTGTAGCGAGGCGGCCAGGAGTATGGCCGGTATTATCAACCAGATTGCCTGGAGCAGCCATACATGGACCAAGCGCATGAGTGCCCGCGGAAATAGCCGGACCGGCAAGCCACAAAAGGCGGCAGTTAGTAAGGTGGTCACGGCCAGGGCCACGCCTAGGGCCAGGGCTGCTATCCAGACGGAGAGAGCGGCCTGGATCGGGAACTGGAGTTGGTTAAGCTGCACATATGCCCAGGTTGGCGCCAGGGTTGCTAGATACACCAGCACCAAGGCCGGTAGGCAGACTCGCAGCCAGCCCTTGCTTAGAATAAGAAAGCCGTTGCTTATGATTATGGCGATGTCGCGCAACATGAGATGATCGTTTCAGATAAGAGCCAGCTAGTCTAACATCGCTAAGCAAGAATTACTCACCGAGGCTTAGCATGCTCAAAACCAAACTCTTACCAAGCACTTCTGTATGAATCCTGGTGCCCTAGCTACATTTCTCGGTGGAGTAGGCCTGTTCCTGCTCGGTATGCGTTTAATGAGCGATGGGCTACGGGTCGCCGCAGGTCCTGCTCTGCGAGATGTCCTGGCAGCTTCTACGCGCTCGCGACTGCGCGGCTTGTTTTCAGGGGTCTTGATAACTTCTGCAGTGCAGTCATCTAGTGCAGTAATCTTTGCCACTATCGGTTTTGTCAATGCTGGCCTGCTAACTCTCTATCAATCGATAGGGGTCATCTACGGTGCTAACATCGGCACGACCTTGACTAGCTGGGTAGTCGCCCTGGTCGGTTTTAACGTCGATTTACAGGCCTTGGCACTGCCCCTGATAGCACTTGGCGTAGGTTTACGCCTGGTCTCCGGGTCAGGGCGCAGGCAGGCGTTGGGCGATGCACTAGCGGGGTTGGGGGTCTTCTTTCTTGGCCTCGATGTGCTGCAGCAAAGTTTTGCCGGCGTGGGCGATCCGCAGCTGATCGCCCGCTTGGCCGACTATGGTCTACTCGGGCTGGGACTGTTTGTTGGCGCGGGAATAGTGATTACGACACTGACCCAGTCTTCTTCAGCGGCCCTGGCGGTTACGCTAACCGCTGCGGCTGGCGGGCTGATCCCCATCCAGGCCGCTGCTGCAATGCTAATCGGTGCCGCGCTGGGCACCACCTCTACTGCTGTCTTTGCGGCTCTTGGAGCAACAGCTAATGCCCAGCGGGCGGCGGTAGCCCATGTGATCTTTAACCTGGTTGCCGGGGTTATATCTTTTGCCGCTCTGCCCTGGTTGCTCAGCTTGGCTACTGTCCTCGCCGAGGGGGTAGGTTTGCAGGCTCAGCCGGCGGTGGTCCTGGCGGTGTTCCATACGCTGAGCAAATTGCTTGGGGTTGCGGCTATTTGGCCGCTGACCGGTAGGCTAGTGGAGTGGTTAGAGGCCCGGTTTCGGCGCCGCGGCGAAGATCGCGGTCAGCCAATATATTTAGATAGCAATGTACTGGCTACTCCGAGCTTGGCCTTAGAGGCTGTCCGCTCTGAGGCTGAGCGGTGTGGCAGTATGGCTCGGCAGATGATCTGTGCAGCGATCAGCGGCGGTGATCGGCGTCTCTATGGCTGGATTGAGCAAGAGCAGCAGGCACTAGAGCGGCTGGTTGTGGCGATCAACGAATTCGCCAACAGGATTGAGCGGGCGCAGCGAGATGAAAGTGTTAGCGCTAGTCTGCCTAACCTGCTGCGGGTGACGCAGTACTATCAGGATATGGCGGAGCGGGCCCTAGTTATTGCAGAGATAAAACACTCTGGTAATGGGGAGCTTGCTGAGCGAAGGCTGGCCGGTGATCTCGATAAGCTGATGGCCAAGGTGGCGGGGAAGATTGAGGCGTCTGGTCAAGATGCTGATAGATGGAACAGAGAGGCTGTAGATGCGGAACTGAGAGATTTAGAAGGGGATTATCAGCGCTTAAAGAATCGCCTGTTGCGGGCGAGTGCCGAGGGGCGGTTGGGGGTAAGGCAGATGGTTGCGGTGCTTGATCTTATCTCGGCGGCTCGCCGAGGGGTTGATCAAGCGCTCAAGGCGGCCCGCTACTCGCGCAAGTTTCAACGTGCCGTTAGGAGCCTACAGGATGACGATCAGGCGCAAGAGAGAGTATGATTGAGCGCAAGGCATGACTGATCAGTCATGTTGCAAGGTCTACTTGTCATAAAAAATACGTATTGGCAGCGGAGCGGGGGAAGACGGATGGGTGAGGGCCAGGAGAGGACTAATCAGCAGCAGTGCTCATGGCATGCTATGCCTGCGGAGCAGGTCGTGGAGCGCCTCGGTGCTGACGTTAAGCACGGGCTGGACTCCACGCAGGCACAGCAGCGGCTGGATGACTACGGTCCGAACCGGCTGCGCCCGCCTGAGCGCGAAGGCCCGATCAAGCGTTTTCTCAAACAGTTCCACAACGTCCTGATCTATATTCTCATCGTCGCTGGTGTGATCACCGGCCTGCTCGGCCACCACCTGGATAGCGCGGTAATCTTCGCCGTCGTCGTCATCAATGCCATCATCGGCCACGTTCAGGAGGGCAAGGCGGAAAAGGCGCTGGATGCCATTCGCGGTATGCTATCGCCGCGTGCGGTTGCCCTGCGTGATGGTGAGAGGCTCACCGTCGATGCCGAAACCTTGGTGCCGGGTGATGTGGTCATGCTGGAGGCTGGTGACCGGGTGCCGGCAGATGTCCGCATCCTGCGCGGCCACAACCTGCGCGTTGATGAGGCGGTACTGACCGGCGAGTCGGTGCCGGTGGAGAAGGCCGATGAGCCGGTAGCGGAGCAGGCTGAACTTGGTGACCGCAAGTCCCTGGCTTTCTCCGGCACCCTGGTTGCCTATGGGAGGGGCTACGGGGTGGTGGTGGCTACTGGTGATTACACCGAGATCGGTAAAGTCAGCAGTATGCTCGCCGATGTCCAGGAGCTTACCACCCCGCTGCTGCGTCAGGTCGACGAGTTCGGGCGTTGGCTCTCGGTAGGTATCGTCGTATTGGCAGCGGCGACCTTCCTGATCGGCTACTTTTGGCAGGGTTATACCGCACTTGAGACCTTCTTGGCAGCTGTCGCCCTGGCCGTTGCTGCGATCCCCGAGGGCTTGCCGGCGATTATGACTATCACCCTGGCTATCGGCGTGCAGCGCATGGCTGGGCGGAACGCTATCATTCGGCGCTTGCCGGCGGTTGAGACCCTCGGCTCGGTGACCACTATTTGCTCGGATAAGACCGGCACCCTAACCCGCAACGAAATGACCGTCCGCAGCGTGGTTACCGCTGATCGCGAATACCACGTCAGCGGGGTCGGCTACATACCTGATGGTGCCTTCCATCACGGTGAACAAGAGGTGGCACCGGCAGAAGAAGACCCGGTGCTGGCACAGATGCTGCGCGGCGTGGCGCTATGCAACGAGTCGTCGGTCTATAGCCGTGACGGCCAATGGCGGCTGGAAGGGGATCCGACCGAGGGGGCGCTGATGGTCGCGGCTGTCAAAGGCGGCTATGACCGCAAACAGCTCGAGCAGCAGATGCCAAGGGTCGACGTAATACCTTTCGAGTCGTCGTATAAGTTCATGGTCACCCTCCACCACGACCATCAAGGCAATGGCCTGTTGATCATGAAGGGGGCCCCGGAGCGGGTTTTGGCAGCATGCACCAAGCAGCGCAGCGCGGCGGGCGATCAGCCGCTTGATCGTGATCGCTGGCAACAGACCCTTGATGATATCGCCTCGCGTGGTCAGCGCCTGTTGGCCGTTGCGGTCAAGGAGACGAGCATCGATCACCGTGAATTGCTCTTTAGCGATGTCGACGAGGGGATGGTTCTGGTCGGGGTCATGGGGATTATCGATCCGCCGCGGGATGAGGCGATCAGCGCGGTTGATGAGTGTCATCGCGCCGGCATCGGGGTGAAGATGATAACCGGCGATCACGCCCTAACCGCTGCGGCCATAGGCGATCAGCTAGGGATTCGGGGACAGCCTTTGGTCGGCAATGAGATCGAGAAACTCGACGATGCTGAGCTCAACCGCCGTTGCCTGGAGACGGATGTCTTCGCACGTACCACCCCTATCCACAAGCTGCGCCTGGTTAAGGCGCTGCAGAGCCACGGCCAAGTGGTGGCGATGACCGGTGATGGTGTCAACGATGCCCCGGCACTCAAACGGGCTGATGTCGGCATCTCAATGGGCAACAAGGGCACCGAGGCGGCGAAGGAGGCCTCGGAGATGGTGCTTGCCGATGATAATTTCGCCTCGATCGCTCACGCGGTCGAAGAGGGGCGAACCGTCTACGACAACCTGAAAAAGGCCATCCTCTATCTGCTACCGACCAACGGTGGTCAGGCCTTTACCATCGTGATCGCCATAATGTTCGGGCTAACCTTGCCGGTTACCCCGGTCCAGGCCTTGTGGATCAATATGGTTACCGCGGTCACCTTGGCTCTGGCCCTGGCCTTTGAACCGCCCGAGCCAGGGCTGATGGAGCGTCAGCCGCGCGATCCGGCCAAGCCGATACTCTCTGGATTCTTAATCTGGCGGGTGCTGTTTGTCTCGGTGTTGCTGGTGATCGGCACCTTTGGCCACTACGTCTATATGGAGATGCAGGGTGTTCCCGAAGAGTTGGCCCGGTCGGTGGCAATAAATACCCTGGTTATGGGACAGGTCTTTTACCTGCTTAACGCCCGTTACATCTTGGAGCCGGCGTTTAACTTCCGCGGCCTATTTGGCAGCCGGGCGGTGCTGATAGCTATCGGCGTGCTTATCGTCTTGCAGGGGCTGTTTACCTATGCTCCGCCGATGCAGACCCTATTTGGTACGGCCGCGCTGGATACAGAACAGTGGCTGCGAGTTCTCGCCTTTGGGGCACTGCTCTTTGTCATCGTGGAGTTAGAGAAGACGGTGCTGCGGCGGCGTATTTCGCCGGAGGATTAGTAGTGATTTGTGGCTGGTACCGGCGGAGATCCTGACCCACGGATTTCATGGTGCCAGCCGACAATGCTGACGCCTCTGCCCTTGTTGTGCTCAGCAGCCTAGATTAAGGCCGCCGTAGCGGGGCTGTGCGGAAAACATCCTGCCTACACAAGTTGCTGATTTTGGTGTTCATTCCTCAGTCTTATTTTGCGTGCGACAATCGGCCACGACCATCTAGGGGTGGGGCGTGGATAGAGAACAAAGCTGTATGCAGCGCTCAGGCCTTAGCTGACGCGCCTTAAGACTCACACCCGAGTGAATTGATTTTCCCAAAAAGATACCCTTTGCAATGAGTGTTAATTGTAACTTGTTGCCTTGCGTGGTTTTCCTGAGGGCTGAGAAAGATTTGAGCCACTGACTCGCTATTCTAGCTTTTGTTGTGTAAAATACTCCTATCGGACACAACATATAGTGTTATCTGTTGCGCATCCGCAAAATTTCATACAGCACTTAGCGCCGCGGCTGAGCGTACCTGCTCTGCTAGCGTTAGCTGTCGTGTGTTCAACGCAAAAAAGTTAAATATACCGGGGAGAAGGCGTTTCGAGATGACAGAAGCTGCCGCAAAGAAGAAAAGCAAAGGTGCCTCACGTCGTTCATCGGCCGATGTGCCGTTTCAAAGCGCATCGCTCGATATCTGGGACAAGAAATATCGGCTCAAGACCAAGGAAGAGCATCCCGTCGATGGCAGTATCGACGAGACTTACCAGCGAGTAGCCAAGGCGCTTGCTGAAGTCGAGGAGAGTAAGGCGAAGCAGGAGCATTGGTATGAGCGGTTTCTCTGGGCGCTGCGTCACGGGGCAGTGCCCGCTGGGCGGATAATCTCCAATGCCGGTTCCTGGGACCATAAGCCGGCCACATCGACTATCAACTGTACGGTATCAGGCACTATCAATGATTCCATGGATGGCATTCTCAAGCGTGTTCATGAGGCTGGTTTGACGCTTAAGGCCGGCTGCGGCATCGGCTACGAGTTTAGTACCCTGCGTCCTCGTGGTGCTTATGTTTCCGGGGCGGGCGCGTACACCTCAGGGCCGCTGTCGTTTATGGATATCTACGACAAGATGTGCTTTACCGTCTCGTCTGCCGGTGGCAGGCGGGGGGCGCAAATGGCGACTTTTGATGTCGGTCACCCTGATGTTACCGACTTCATCCGGGCCAAGCGTGAGGATGGCCGGTTGCGTCAGTTCAATTTCTCGTTGTTGATATCTGATGGGTTCATGGAGGCGGTAGAGGCCGATGGTGAGTGGCCGCTGGCGTTTCCGCTGACCGAGGCTGAAGTGGCAGCCGAGGGTATCGATCTGGATGATGAGCAACAGGTCCTCTGGCGTGAGTGGCCGAGCAAAGAGGGCTACGTTACCGATGGTGAGGGCAGGGTTGCATGCCGCATCTATCAGAAGGTCAAGGCCCGACATCTGTGGAACTTGATAATGACCTCCACTTACGACTACGCGGAGCCTGGGTTCATCCTGATCGATCAGTACAATGAGCTGAACAACAACTGGTTCTGCGAGGAGATCCGCGCCACCAATCCATGTGTTACCGCAGATACTTGGGTGCAGACCGACCAAGGGCCGCGCCAGGTGGCGGATCTGCTTGGGAGACCGTTCCGGGCCCGCGTCCACGGCGAGGATTACGCGACCGGTGCCGACGGCTTTTTCCACACTGGCCGCAAGCCCGTGGTTCGTCTGCGCACTAGGGACGGCATGAGCCTGCGCCTGACCGCGGATCATAGGGTTCGCCGCGTCACTCAGCTCACCCCGTGGGGACGCGATGAGCAGTGGTGCCCCGCCGGAGAGCTAGCCGCCGGTGATCAGGTGGTTCTCCACGATCATCGCAGTGGTGCTCAATGGGGTGGACGCTACAGCGAGGATGATGGCTATTTGATGGGGCTGCTAATTGGTAATGGGGCGATTAGGGATGATGGCCAAGCAACCCTGTCACTGCAGCCTCCGGCGGCTGTTGCCAATGACTCCCAGCTCAGCGGCGTTGCCGGTGTTATGGCCGCTGCCGAAAGGGCGGTTAGCCGTTATCAGTACGGCGCAGATACTGTGGCCTGGCAAGAATCACCAGAGGGCGACGGGCTTCTGCTCACGACAGGGGCTCTTGGTAAGCTGGCCACCGAGCTGGGTGTAGACCCACGGGCTATGCAGCCCACCGCTGAGATGGAGCGAAGCTCCAGCGATTTCCACCGTGGCTTCCTGCGCGGTCTGTTTGATGTGGAGGGCTGCCTCATCCAGGCGGGGCAGCATACAGATGCATCTGTTTGCCTGGCGTACTCCGAGCGCGCGAGCTTGGAGCAGATCCAGCGGATGCTCCTGCGCTTGGGGATCGTCGGTCGTATCCGAGTTGGTCAGGCCCAGCATGAGCTGCTCATCACCGGCGAGAATCTGCGCACCTTCCGTGACGAGGTGGGCTTCGCCGATACCGACAAGCGCCGGCGGCTGGATGCAGCCCTTAGTAGCTGCCAGCATCGGCTCAATCGCGAGCGCTTTGTCGCTGAGGTCGCCTCGGTGGAGGCCGACGGTGAGGCGGATGTCTACGATGTTCAGGTACCAGGTGTGAATGCCTTCGATGGCCACGGTGTCATGGTCCACAATTGCGGCGAGCAGGGGCTGCCGCCCTACGGGGCATGTCTGCTTGGCTCGGTCAACTTGACCATGTTTGTTCGTGATCCGTTTACCGCCAAGGCACGCTTTGACTGGGACACCTTCCGCGAGGTGGTCAGCGTGTTTTCCCGGATGCTCGATAATACTGTCGAGATCAATGGCTTGCCACTCTCGGAACAGCGCCGGGAGATCGAGCGCAAGCGCCGCCACGGCATGGGCTTTCTCGGCCTCGGTTCAACCGTGACTATGCTGCGGATGCGCTACGGCGATGAGGAGTCGGTGGCGTTCACCGAGGAGGTGGCCAAGCAACTTGCCCTGGTGGGCTGGCAGAGTGCTCTGGATTTGGCTCGGGAGAAGGGGCCAGCACCGATCATGGAGGAGATGTACAAGATCACCCCCGAACTTATGCGCAAGCGCCCGGAATTGGCCGCAGACGGCTATGAGGTCGGCGAGCATGTGCCAGCAAGGGTGCTCTGGGCACGCTATTCGAGGTATATGCAGAGGATTGCCGAAGTCGAGCCTGAGCTAGTTGACGAGTTGGCCAACATCGGTGGCCGCTTTACTCACCATAGCTCGATCGCGCCAACCGGAACCATATCCCTGTCGCTTGCCAACAATGCTAGCAACGGGATTGAGCCTTCGTTTGCTCACCACTATGTGCGTAATCTGATTCGTGAGGGGCGAAAGACGAAGGAATCGGTGGATGTCTTCTCCTTTGAGCTGCTCGCCTATCGCCATTTCATCAATGAGGCGGCGATGCCGGAGAGCTCTGACGCCGAACTAGGCGGGCTGCCTGACTACTTTATCAGCGCCGAAGATGTCACCCCTAAGCAGCACGTTGATATCCAGGCAGCTGCTCAGAAGTGGGTCGACTCCTCGATATCGAAGACGGCCAATGTGCCTACCGATTATCCCTATGAGGATTTCAAAGATATTTACCGTTATGCTTATCAGATGGGGCTGAAAGGGTGTACAACATTTCGTTTTAACCCTGAAGTATTTCAGGGCGTGCTGGTCAAGGAAAAGGACTTGGCCGATACAACCTATCGCTTCCGTCTTGAGGATGGCAGTGTGCTTGAGGCGCGGGGCGATGAAGAGATCGAATATGACGGTGAAGTACACACCGCAGCAAATCTTTACGAGGCCCTCAAAGAAGGTTATTACGGTAAGTTCTAGATACAGAGGCGATATTTATCATGGCGAGGAAAAAGATAGACCAGGCCATAATCGACTATGAGGTCGCGCGGGGTGGTTCTAGCTCAGCTGAGGCGTCAAATGCTACGGACGATCAGAGCGGGTCTGATATCGAGCATATGCATGAGCAGATCGAGCGACCTGAAGCTCTCCACGGCTCGACTTACAAGATAAAAACGCCGCTATCCGAGCACGCCCTATATGTGACCATCAACGATGTAATCCTCAATCCGGGCACCGAGCATGAGCTAAGGCGGCCGTTCGAGATATTCATAAATTCGAAAAACATGGACCACTTTCAGTGGATAGTTGCCTTGACCAGGATCATCTCAGCGGTCTTTCGCAAAGGCGGCGACTGCACCTTTCTCGCCGAAGAGCTGCGCTCGGTATTCGACCCGCGGGGCGGCTATTTCAAGAAGGGTGGCCGGTTTATGCCGTCGCTGGTCGCCGAGATAGGCGATGTTATCGAGACCCATCTGCGCAGCATCGGTATGCTTGATCCGGAGGGGCTCGATGAGCACCAGAGGCGCTTTATAGCTCAGAAGAGAGCGGAGATCGAGGGCGGCGGTCCGGCTGCTAATAATGGCGATGGCGAGCGAGGGTCCGCTTTTCCTGAGGGAGCGCAACTCTGTAACAAATGCCAAACTAAGGCTATGGTAGATATGGACGGCTGCCTGACCTGCCTTAACTGCGGCGAGTCAAAGTGTGGGTAAAAAAGTATCAGCAGAGCCTAATAATCAAATGGAGCAACAGCAAAACACTGCAAAGCCGCGTATCGGTTTGGCTCTGGGGAGTGGTTCGGCCAGGGGTTGGTCCCACATTGGAGTTATCAGGGCCTTGGAGAAGGCCGGAGTAGAGCCTGCTGTTGTTGCCGGAACCTCGATCGGTGCCCTTGTTGGGGCATTTTACGCCGCTGGCCAATTGGATGCGCTTGAGCCGTGGGTGCGCAACCTAGGCAGACGCGAGGTTATAGGCATGCTTGACCCTAAGCTGCGGGGCAGTGGCGGGTTGATAGAAGGGCAGCGGCTGCACGATTTCTACCATGAGCATCTAGCGGGAGCTGATCTAGAATCGCTGCCGGTGCGCTTTGCTGCTGTGGCGACTACTCTAGGGCGAGGAGCAGAGGTTTGGCTGCACGAAGGTGATGTCGCCGACGCTGTGAGGGCCTCAACCGCGCTCCCTGGGATCCTTAGCCCGGTACCTAGAGGCAAAGACTGGCTGGTTGATGGGGGGTTAGTTAACCCGGTGCCGGTAAGTGTCTGCCGAGCTTTTGGTGCCGATGTTGTGATTGCCGTCAATCTTAATGGTGACCTGGTTGGCCGGCATATCCGGGAGCCGACCCATCATGCCGGGAACCACTCTCTAGAGATGGATAAGCTGATCCAGCAGTTGCCTAAAGGGATGCGGGAAAGGGCTCAGGTTCTAGCCGGGTTATGGGATAGTTGGTCAGGAGGGGCTGCGGAAGGACAGGAGAAAAACCCAGCTCCAGGGGTGTTTGAGGTTCTCGCCGGTTCGCTTAATATTATGCAAGACCGCATAACGCGCAGCCGTATGGCAGGCGATCCGCCTGAGCTGCTTCTGTCACCACGGCTAGCTCATATAGGTCTGCTTGAGTTCCATCGCGCCGAAGAGGCGATAGGTATCGGTGAGGGCATCGTCGAGCGGATGATGCCGTCGATCAATGATTTGCTTGGACACGCCAAATAAATAACTATATGTTTCAAGCGGGCTTATTAATAAGGGGGTGCTATGAAATTTAAAGGTTTTTTGATTGGGGCAGGAGCTGCGCTGATAGTAGCAGGCTGTGCGCCTAGCGCTCAAAACGTAAAGTTGGAGCCACAGGTAGATGTCGAAGAACGCTTCGCCGAGGAGAGACCCGAGGTGGCCTTGCGGGTCAAAGATAGGCGGTCTCAGCAGATCCTTGGCTACCGTGATCCAGGCCGTGGCATCACGTTGGGAATCGAGGGCTCGCTGGCCGATGTAGTCAGGGAAAGCCTTAGAGAGGCCCTTGAGCGTCAGGGAGTGGCCGTCAAGGAATGGGATGGAGAGGCTGAGAACCGGCTGACAGTGGATATAAAATCATTCGATTATGAGCGCTCTGGAGGCTTTCTGCGGCGACAAATTGATCTTGAGACCAAGTGGGATGTCCTAGGTTCTTTTGAGGGTACTAGGGTAAGCTCGCAGGCTCGAGCGCGCACTTCAGAGAGGATGCTAACAGTCCCTGGCGATGCCAAGAATGAGGAGTTGGTCAATACCATACTCAATCGGGCTATACATCAGGTGGTCACTAATGATGATCTGCTGGAGCAGTTAAGGGAGGTTAAAGATTGAGCACAGAGCAGGGACAAGAACCATTGCAATCCGGCAGCGCTAAGGGCTCGCGAGATCCAGGACAGATCCGCGAGCGCCTGGTCTGGCGCGCCGCGGTGCTTATGCTGTTGGCGGTAACCGGTTGGCTCTTCTATGTCGCCTTCGATGCACAGGAGAGAGCTGAGCAGCTTGAGCAAGAAGTGCTACAGCTGGGCGAAATTGCTGAAGTCGACATAAGCCTAGGGTTTAGTTCTGAGGCCATCGATCGCTTCGAGGCAGCCGGGATAGAGCAGGCCCCAGATGAGCACCTGTTCGCTGATCTGGAAGGGAAGAGCGATTGGCTTGTTGAGAGTTCCAATCTCGATGGCGATGTGGAAATTGTTCGGGACAAGAGCTTGGTTCTCACGGATCATTGGGCTCTGGTCAAGCTGGATACCGACCATGGTGAAGGTAAGGCCTTGCTCAGCTTCAGCCTGGCAGATGATGGCGCCGTCGAGTGGCAGATGCTGGCTAATACCCTAGACCGGGAATAAGAATAACGAGTTGCAGTTACTGGGTTGCTCCGGCGACCCGTTCGCCAGGGAACAGCATAAGATTGAAAATGATTCGCAATACAAATATGATGCGCCGTTAGATTGGGATTTTGTTTGGAGTAGAGGTATGGATAATGCGGGAGCCGACGCCTTGTTGACTGATGGGGGTGCTCTGGAGAGGCTAGGATCGTTACTTGACACGGGCGGCCCGGTTTTGACCCTGCTAAGCATCTTATCCGTGGTCACTCTAGCAATAATCTTGGTCAAGTTTTGGCAATTTGCTGCCGCGCGTTTGCAGGATCGGCGCACCCTGCCAGAGGCAATAGGGCTGTGGCGGCGTGGTGAGTTTGAGGCTGGTGTTGAGCGATTGGAGTCGTCCAAGCATATCGGGGCTGAGGTGTTGGCTACGGCGATGCGTGGCCGACTGGAACATGGCAGTGCTGATGATGAAAGATTGCGCGAGGAGGTTACCAGGCTCGCCACCGGTCGCTTAGAACAACTGCGCAGCCATTTGCGCGGGCTTGAGGCTATTGGAGTCCTAAGCCCTTTGTTGGGGCTCTTGGGTACCGTGTTGGGTATGATTGAGGCATTCCGCCAACTTGAGGCGGCTGGCAGCCAAGTCGACCCGTCAGCTCTTTCCGGGGGGATCTGGGAGGCGCTGCTTACTACAGCTGCTGGTTTGGCCTTGGCAATCCCAGCGGTAGCCATGTTGACCTGGTTAGAGAGGATAGTTGAGCGTTTTCGCACCCGATTGGAAGATGCGGTTACCCAGGTATTTACTACTCCGCCGCCTGTATCAGGCGCTCAGGGTGGGCAGAGCGTAGGTGATGATCAGCTATCGGCTGACGAGGCGGCAGGGCGAGAGCACGACTCTGAAGGTTCACATCTGAAATCGGTTAATGGCAACCGTGCTGTAAATGCAAATTGAGCAACCCCAACGCCGCCGGCGCCTGGTTAGTCTGACCCCGCTGATAGATGTTGTATTCATATTGTTGATTTTTTTTATGCTGGCTTCAACTTTTGTTGATCAGCATATATTCAGTGTTGATGCGCCGGCGCAGGATACCGCGGCTACGCAAGATGATGATGTTCAGCCGCTGCGCATCAGGGTTGATGAGGATGGCTATCGGGTGGATGAGCAGCTGCTGGATAGGGATGCGGTGATAGACAAGCTGCGTAAGTTGGCTGCTGATGAAGACGAGCCTAGGGTGCAGGTGTTGGCGGTGGCAGAGGCTCCAGTTAGGGCGGTAATTAAGTTGATCGACTGGTCTGCGGGTGCAGGCATTGAGGATGTGGCGGTGATTCGGGAGGAGTAGTCTTGAAGTTACCAGCACCTCAGCGCAAAGAGCCTGAAGAGAATGTTATCCCGCTGATTAATATTGTCTTTTTGCTTTTGATCTTTTTTATGGTGGCGGGCACCTTGACCCCCAGCCAGCCGTTCGACATCGATTTGCCAGCCACCGAGAAGGGCGGTGAAATGCCCCGCGACCCACTTAGGATATATTTAAGTGGTGATGGGAGGGTGGCTCTGGCTGATGAGGAGGTTTCGGTAGAGGACCTCGAAAGCAGGATAGCGGCGCAATTGGATGAATCTCCCGATTTGCCGGTGCAGATAGAAGCCGACGGCTCTGCACAGTCGAAGGTTTTGCTCGATGTAATGGATGCCTTACGGGATGCTGGGGTTGAGAGGGCCGATCTGGTGACCCGCAGGGAGTGATGGCAGTGGAGGTGCGAGCAAGACAATGGTTGGCAGCTCTAGTTATAGCTTTAGGCGTGCATCTAGGTGCCCTAGCTTGGTTGCCTAGAGATACTGACGAGCCGGATGAGGTACACGCTCCGGAGGGGGTGGAGATCGTTTTGGCAGGTGCTCCGGAGCAGCCAGCTGAGGAGGTCGAAGAGACCGAAGAGGATGAGCCTGACGAGGAGCCGGAACCAGAACCTGAACCCGAACCCGAGCCCGAGCCCGAGCCGGAACCGGAGCCAGAACCGGAACCGGAGCCCGAGCCGGAACCGGAACCCGAACCGGAACCCGAACCGGAACCGGAACCGGAACCTGAGCCGGAACCTGAGCCCGACCCGGAACCGGAGCCCGAGCCCGAGCCCGAGCCTGAGCCGGACCCCGAACCCGAACCGGAGCCGGAACCGGAGCCGGAGCCAGAACCGGAACCCGAGCAGCAGCAACTGGAGCAAAACCCAATCCCAGAGTTGCCCGAGGCCGATGAGCTGGTTGAAGCACAGCCTGAGGAGGGTACTCCCGGCACAGAAGCCGATGTCACTGATTCATACTTAGCTGATATCCATAGGGCACTGCAGGGCGAACAGCGCTACCCCCGTTCGGCTGAACGCAGGCGTTTGGAAGGAACCGTCGAGCTTTATTTTGTGTTGAATGCTGATGGTACGGTTGAAGAGTGGCGGATAGAGTCCGGGTCAGGTCACGGTGTGCTTGATGAGGAGGTAGAGAGGATGATTGATTCAGTGCAGCTGCCCTCTATCCCTGAAGAAGAGGGGATAGATCGACTGCAGCTTACTGTGCCGATCGAGTTTAGGCTGCGGTGAGGGGAAATCTTTTCAACTGAGGAACCTCTAAAATTTCCCCGGTGCCATCATCTGCCCCGGTGTGGAGGACGCCGTAAACCCTTCCCTGGAGGCTTCATGGCGCCATCCCTGGCGCCAAGACCTCCACACCGGGGTTGATGATGGCGCCGGGGGGCGGTTCTTAGAGGCACCTATTGGAACTTATTCACTTAAACGCTAAATCGCGCAGGAAAAGCGCGATCTGTGGGAAAGCGATCACTAGTATGGTCGCTATAACCATTATCAGAATAAATGGCGGGGTGCCCTTGATAACATCGAAATAAGGTCGCCTGAATACCGCCATCGCTGTGAAAAGATCGACCCCGAAGGGTGGTGTTGCTGAGCCGATTGCCGCCTGCATAACCACTATGGTTCCTACAAGAACCGGATCAAGGCCGGTAGCCGTCACTAATGGGGCAAGAATGGGGGTAAATATCAATATGACTACTATGGGGTCGACGAACATGCAGCCGACGAAATATATCAGCGCAATCACCAAAAGGGCTAGCTGAGGGTTATCGCCAACAAACTCAATAAGTGGCCCAATAAGCTCTTGCGGGATTTGGGCAAAAGAGATTGAGTAGGCGAATGCCTGCCCTGCGGCAACCAAAATGAAAACAACTGCCGTGATCAGGCCAGTAGAGCGCGCCACTGAGAACAGATCGCTAAGCCGCAGGCTTCGATAGACAAGAAGCTCCAGGATAGCAGCGTAGAGCACTGATATGGATGCGGCCTCGGTAGGGGTAAAAACCCCGCTGTAAATTCCGCCAATGACTACAACAGGCAGCCCGAAGGCTGGGAAGGCCCGTAATAAAGCGCGCCCGCGCTCTGACCAGGCGGCTCGGGGTTGCGGAGCAATGCCTTGCCAGCGAGTGTAGGCATAGCACCAAACACTGATCATCAAAACGATCAGCAGTCCTGGGCCAATTCCGGCAATAAACAACTGTGCCGGTGATGTTTGAGCAACAACACCGTAGACAATCATGCCGATACTAGGGGGTATAAGCAGCGCAACATCACTGGCGTTAACGATGAGGGCAAGCGTGAAAGAGTCCTTGTATCCGGCCTTTAGTAGGCGAGGACGCAAGGGTGATCCCATAGCTACAACGGTGGCCTGAGTTGATCCGGAAACGGCGCCGAAAAGCGTGCAGCTTACCGCGGTGGTTATCGGCAGACCGCCGCGGAGGTGGCCGAGAAAGCTGCTAACTAGATCGAGTAATGTATGCGCGGTGCGACCGCGCGTCATCAGATCGGCGGCTAGGATAAACATCGGCACCGCTGAAAGAACTACCGGTTGAACACCGCTAATCATCTGTCTGATTAAGTCAGACGGGTCAAGAAACGGCATCTCCAGCCACATGACTATCAATGCCCCGACTATCAAGGGCACCTTTAGCGGGAATCCTGCAATTAACAGGAGTATCATCACGCTCAAGGCGATAGCCGCTACCACTTGGGCTCTCCTTCAGAGGGTTCTTGTTCGTAGCGCTCGCGCTCTTGAAAAGAGCGATGTATGCCAGCCGTGCTGAGGTTGCGCCAGGCGGTCAGTGAGTATTGAATAGCGCCAAGGAACAGGCCTGCCGGAACTATGGCGTAGGCTGCCCAGACAGGGATGCTTAGAGCGGTCGTTGTTCTGCCGCCCTGATAAGTGCTGAGCACATAAATGAGGGCAAAATAGCTCAGATAGAAAAGCAGTGCTGCGCTGCCGACACTGATGGTTACTAACAATGCCTTACGGATTATACCGCGCAGCTGATCGTAGAGCGCCGTCATGGCTATGTGACGAGCTCGGCGTACAGCGTAGGCTAAGCCCGCGAAGGTGATCCAAATCATGAATATTTCGGTAAGTTCGGAGGCGCCAGGTAGGGTCGTACCGAGGAGGTTGCGTAGCAGGGTGTTGGTTATGGATACTGCCGCTAGTGCTAGGACACCGCCGGCGAGTATTATCGATTCAAAACGCTCTACACCTCGGTCAAGGCGGTGCAGATAGTTTCCGGCTGGCATCGCGCTCTCCCGCGCAGCGGCTTGACGGAGTAAATGATAGCGGTTATGCGTGAGGATATGAAAGTATAAACTTCTTGTGCTTCACAACAGTTAGTCAGGGTGAATCTCAATGCGCCGTTTTTCGCTTCCCATATTGCCCGCCGGATGGTTTGCAGTCTCGATCGCTACTCTATTGCTGGTAGCGTGTGATGATACCGATCAGCCAACTCAGTGGCGTATAGCCCTAGAGGAGGTGGAGGGCAGTATCCAATATCAATATGCACAGCGGTTTGCTGAAGAGGTGGCAGAGCGGACCGAGGGAGAGGTAGAGGTCAATATTTACCCCTACGGGGCCCTAGGAAATATAGAAGATATTTATGAGCAGCTGCAGAATAACGCGGTTCATTTTGCTTTTGGTTCAGGGCGTCTGGGGGCCACCGTACCCGAGAGCCAACTCTTTAGTCTCCACTTCGTGCTCAGTGACGATGAACTGGTCAACACCAGGGCCCTTAACAGCCCCGATTTTCTCTGGAGTGAAGATCTGCAGCAGGCTTATCAGGAGCGCCGTTTCCAGCTGCTTTCGCTGCTCCCCGAGGGCTGGCAGGTTTGGAGCGCTAATCAGCCCATCCGCACACCGGCGGATTTCTCCGGGGTGCAGATCCGTATCATGGATAACCGCTTGCTGCGTGAAACCTACCGCGCTTACGGTGCTGACCCGACGCCTATGGAGTACGGCGAGCTTTATAGCGGGTTGCAGCAGGGGGTAGTTGATGCTGCGATACAACCATTTTTCGCGCACCAAGAGATGGGCTTTTACGAGGTGCAGGATTATTTGATATCCGCCCGCCAATCGCAGTTTGTGGCAAGCTTCATGGCCAGTTCGATCTTTTATGAACGGCTGCCGCGGGATAAGCGCGAAATGCTCCAAGAGATAGCTGCTGATCTAGTCGAATGGGCCCATGAGATGCAGCAGGAGGTTAATGCCGAGCGCCTTGAGCAGATCAAGCAAAATTCAAACATAGAGCTGATTGAGCTCGCTGATAGCGAGAGGGAGGAGTTTAAAGAGCTAGCCCGTCCATTGCGGGCCAGGTTCTCTTCGGAAGTAGGTAGCCGGGGAGAGAGGTTATTGGCTAAGTTACTTGATGAGGTGCAAGAGGCAGAGCAATAGTGGAGTAAATATGCTCTGTAATATCGAATAATCGATAACATGGCATTCTGGAGATAAGCGATATGGTTCAGACTGAGTCAACTATGCTTGATTTGGGCTCCCCAGCGCCCGATTTCGCACTACCCGATACAGATGGAAGGATAGTCAGGTTATCTGATGCGGAAGGCAAGAACGGCCTGCTGGTTGCTTTTATCTGCAATCATTGCCCCTTCGTGAAACATCTGCGTGACGAGTTGGCACGACTTGGCCACGAGTGCCAGGAAAAGGGGGTAGCAATGGTTGCGATTAGCTCTAACAACCCCCAGACACATCCTGACGATAGTCCGCAGAAGATGGCAGAGGAGAAGGCTGCCGCCGGCTATCCGTTTCCCTATTTGTTTGATGAAGAGCAGTCGGTTGCCAAGGACTTCCGTGCCGCTTGCACTCCGGATTTCTTTCTCTTTGACAGTGAGTTGAAGCTGTATTATCGCGGCCGCTTTGATGACAGCACACCCAAGAACGGCCGGCCGATTACAGGCCATGATCTGCGTTCAGCACTAGACTCCTTGCTCAATGGCGAGCAGCCCCCGCAGCCTCAGTATCCGAGTATAGGCTGCAATATAAAATGGAAGCCGGGCAATGAGCCTGATTATTTCGGTTAATCAACGCCGCTACCTGTTTGGTTGAGTTACAGGGAAGATCAACCGACGCTCTGCCTAGTGAGATTGCAGTCCGTTTTGGGATATCTTGGCGCCGGGGTGGCGCCAAGATAGCTCGCGGTTAGCCGTTAAGAATCAACTCGATCACAAACTTCGAGCCGAAGTAGCCGAGCATCAGCGCGACGAAACCTAAGACTGTCCAGCGCACAGCGGTTTGACCTCGCCAGCCCCACAGTGTGTGGCCGAACAAGAGGAAGCCGAAGGCCAGCCAGGATGCAATCGACAGGGATGTCTTGTGGATCATTCCCCCCGATGCAACCTCATCAAAAAAGAAGCCTAGCCCGGTGGCGAGGGATATGGTCAGGGCACTAAAGCCGATAGCAACAAGCCAGAGCAGCTGGCGCTCCATTGTGCGCAAGGCAGGCAGCCGGCGCACAAAGCCTATTGCCCGGCGGTGAGTGCGCAAACGGTTATCCAGTATAGCGACAGTTATTGCCTGTATCACGGCAGCCAGCAATATGGCGTAGGCGGCCATAGAGATGACTATGTGGGTAGTCAGAAATGGGTCGCGGGTAACGCTGGTGCCGGGATCCTCGAACAGGGTGGTTAGAACTGCCAAAGAGGTAATTGGCCAGAGCAATAACCCCAAATGCTCTATACGGTGGCGCAGACTAAACGCCACCACTCCGGCACAAGAGATCCAGGTGACCAGGGATAGGGCGTTAAATATAGAGAGGTTTAGCTCCACTCCGGCCCAAGTGGTTTCGGCAACCAGCACGGCGTGAACGCCTACCGCCGCGGCGGCAAGCGCTAGACCAGTGGAGCGGGCTGGTCCTCGCTCCTCGCCGAAATAGATCCTGTTCCCTATCGCACCGGCGGCTGCTAGGTACAACAGGGCAGTTATGATAGTCAGTGCTAACACGTACATAATCGCAGATCATCCCATACTGAGTGATATTCTGGAAGAGGGATGTGACGAATTGGCAAGTCACAGATTGTTAGTGAAAACTAGCAAGCAGCTGTGTGGTTAAGTATAGTAGCGTTACAAGTATAATAAGTAGCATGCATCTTACTGTTACGCATTGTGCCATTTTTGGTTAGCTCTAATCATCATCAATCTTTAGGTGTCACGTATGTTTGACAACCTTAGCGGCCGTCTCGACTCTGTAGCGCAGCGCATGCGCGGCCAGGGACGGATCACCGAGGACAATATCCAGGAGACTGTGCGCGAAGTACGCATGGCGCTGCTTGAGGCCGATGTCGCCTTGCCGGTGGTGCGCAGTTTTACAGATGAAGTTAAAAAGCGGGCTCTAGGGGCTGAAGTAGCCAAGAGCCTTACTCCTGGACAGGCCTTCATCAAGATCGTGCAGGACGAGTTAGTGCGGGTAATGGGCGGCGAGGCAGCTGAGCCGCTCAACCTTAGTGTCCAACCCCCGGCTACGATCCTTGTTGCCGGTCTGCAAGGTTCCGGTAAGACTACATCGATTGGCAAGCTAGCCCGCTATCTGCGCGAGAGAGAAAAGAAAAAGGTGCTCGTCGTTAGCTGTGACGTCTACCGTCCGGCGGCCATAGAGCAGCTTGAGACACTTGCTAGTCAGGTAGGGGTTGAAGCCTATCCGGTCAGCTCCGGGGATGATCCCCAGCGCATGGCCCGCAAGGCGATAGATCATGCCCGGCGGCACTACTTCGATGTGGTTTTGGTTGATACGGCGGGACGTACCACGGTAGACGATGCGATGATGGATGAGGTCAAACGCCTCCATCGCGCTGTCGATCCTGCTGAGACCCTCTTCGTCGTAGACGCTATGACTGGTCAGGATGCCGCCAAGACTGCGCAGGCCTTTGGCGAGGCTCTGCCGCTAACCGGCGTGGTCTTGACCAAGGCCGATGGTGATGCCCGCGGCGGTGCCGCCCTTTCAGTCCGTCAGATAACCGGTGCCCCCATAAAGTTTATGGGGCTTGGCGAGAAGACTGATGCATTGGAGCCATTTCACCCTGACCGCATAGCATCGCGGATACTCGGTAAGGGCGATGTGGTCAGTTTGGTCGAAGAGGTAGAGCGCTCAGTTGACCAGGAGAAGGCCCGTAAGCTGGAGCAGAAGCTACGCAAGGGCGGCAAGGGCTTCGATTTGGAAGACTTCCGTGAGCAGATGCAGCAGATTAACCAAATGGGCGGTATGGGCAGTATGGTTGAGAAGATGCCGGGGCTAGGCCAGTATGCCGACCAGGTAAAAGAGCAGATGGACGGTAGTTACGTACGTCGCCAATTGGCCATGATCGACTCTATGACCCCCCGCGAGCGGACTCGCCCCGATATCATCAACGGCTCGCGCAAGAGGAGGATTGCCGCCGGTTCAGGAGTCCAAGTACAGGATGTAAACCGCTTGCTCAAGCAGTTCAAGCAGATGCAAAAGATGATGAAGCAGGTTAAGAAAAAAGGCGGCGCGCAACGTCTGGCTCAACAGCTAATGGGCGGCGGTAGCGGCGGTGGCCTTGGCGGAGGTGGAGGACTGCCGCCGGGAATGGGGCGTTAATCAGCTGTGGTGAATGCAATCGGGTTCACAAGTATAGAATTTATCAGGACAATTTGGCCTTGTCGCCAGCTTGGCGATGGGCATGGGGGTAGAATATGAAGGCTCTCCTGGGGCGCATCCGTGACGTTAGGATTTGGATACGCTTGCTCATTGCAATATGGGCTATGTTGGTTCTCACCTGGACGGTGATGATTGCCTTCGCCTCTTGGGAGAAGCGTGATGTTGCCGTAGATCAGGCGATCGACTTCACTCAGACGATGAACCAGATGACCATGGCTGGCCTGACTGCCATGATGTGGACTGGAACAATCGATCAACGTGATGAGTTTCTCGATCAGATAATCGAACTACCCAACGTCAGTGGATTGCGCGTGCTCCGGGCCGATGCTACCCGGGAGCTGTATGGCGACGGCCCTGAGGAGCAGCAGCCTCAGGATGAGATTGAAGAGCAGGTACTGCGCACCGGAGAGGCCTATATAGAGCAGGTCGACGGCGGACGAGCGGTGCGTGCCGTGATACCCAATTTCAATGACCGCGAATTCCTAGGCAAGAGCTGTGTTGACTGCCATGGCGAGCATCTTGAGGACGAGGTCCTGGGTGCGGTGAATATGGAGATCACCCTTGAGGATGTAAACGAGGCCGTAGTGGGCTTCGGGTTGACCATGTGGGGAATAGCAGTGCTGCTCAGTTTGCCCTTCCTGCTCGTGGTTTACTTGTTTATCCAGCGCTTTGTCACTTTCCCGATTCGCGAGATGACCGATAGCTTGAACGCTATAGCTGGCGGCTTTGGCGACCTGCGCCACCGTATGAACGATCAACGTAAGGATGAGATTGGTGAAGTAGCTAGCGCCTTCAATTGCTCTATGGCTGTTTTCCACGACCTGATTTCGCAGGTCATAGAGGCCTCTGGGCAACTCAATACAGCAGCAGAGAAGGTCTCGCGGGTAACCGAGAACACCGATGATAATATTGAGCGCCAGCGCTCGGAGATTGAGCAGGTTGCTACTGCCATGAATCAGCTCACCTCGACAGCACATGAGGTGGCGCGCAATGCCCAGAACGCTGCTGAGTCAACTCAGTCCGGCGAGAAGGCTGTGCTTCGCGGCAAGCAGGTTGTTGAGCAGACCGTCGGCGGTATTAACCACTTGGCTGATGATGTCAACCGCGCAGCAGGGGCCATTAAGAAGCTGGCCGATGATAGTGAGCAGATTGGTACGGTAATCGATCTGATTCGCGAGATTGCCGAGCAGACTAATCTGCTTGCCCTTAATGCAGCGATTGAGGCCGCGCGGGCGGGTGATCAAGGGCGTGGGTTTGCGGTTGTTGCCGATGAGGTGCGCAAGTTAGCTACCCGTACCCATGAGTCGACTCAGCAAATCCAGGATATGATTAGTAGCTTGCAGGAGGAGACTGGCAGCGCCCAGCACGCTATGGAGCAGAGCCACGCCAAGACCCAAGAGACTGTGGAGCAGGCTAACGAGGCTGCCTCTGTGCTGGATGAGATTCAGGATGCAGTCTCCAACATCAGTCAGGTTAACACTGAGATTGCCAGTGCTGCCGAAGAGCAGAGCCAAGTAGTTGAGGAGATAAACCGCAACGTCACCACAATCAACGATGTCTCGGAGGAGACCGCCAGACAAAGCCGGGAGACTCGCTCCGCTGGCGATGAATTGGAGAGATTGGCCAGAGATCTTAAGAGCCTGGTTGAACAATTCAGAGTTTGACAAGCTTGGGAGCAAACAAACGCAGACTGATAGGCCTAACCATCGGGCCGGTTATAGCCGGCCTGATGCTCCTGCTCGGTGAGCCGGAAGGGCTAGACCCTCATGCTTGGCGAGTAGCTGCGCTGACTGCGCTGATGGCAACCTGGTGGGTTACCGAGGCCCTGCCGATACCGGTTACTGCCCTGCTTCCGGCCATCTGCCTGCCGCTGATGGGCGTAGCCTCGCCCGAGGAGGCTGCCGCGCCCTATGCCAATCCCATGGTGATGCTCTTCCTCGGCGGATTTCTTATCGCCATGGCGGTGCAGCGCTGGGGACTGCACCGGCGGATTGCCTTGCTTATTCTAAGGGTGGCCGGGGGGCGTGATGACTTCCTGGTAGCCGGTTTTATGCTCGCTACCGCGCTGCTGTCGATGTGGGTGAGCAATACCGCGACCGCTGCCATGATGCTGCCAATCGGCTTATCGGTTATAGCCCTAGTCGAGGCGAGTACGGGTGAGTCTAGCCGACGGCTTACCCTGGCGTTGCTGCTCGGCATAGCCTTTGGCGCCAATATTGGTGGTTTAGGCACCCTGATCGGGACTCCACCTAACGCCTTCCTAGCTGCCTATATGGGCGAGCGCTACGATTTTCAGGTGGGTTTTGGGCAGTGGATGCTGATTGGCGTGCCGGTGAGCGTGACTATGTTGGTCTTTGCCTGGTTGATGCTCACCCGGGTCTCCTTCCCCTTACCCCGTCAGCCCATAGCTGGTGTGGCCGATCTTATCGAACGCGAGCGACGTCAAGTAGGTAAGATTAAGACCCCGGAGATGCGCGTAGCTATCATCTTTGCCTTGACTGCAGTGGCATGGATATTCCGGCCCTGGTTAGAAGGTGTAATGCCGGAGTGGATAACCATCAGTGACGCCGGGATAGCCCTTATGGGGGCTATGGCGATGTTCCTGGTGCCAGCAGAAGGCTTGCGGTTGCGCTTTTTGCTTGATTGGGAAGATACCCGCGCATTGCCGTGGGGGGTGCTAGTGCTGGTCGGTGGCGGTCTGAGCCTCGGTGTGGCGATAGAGGATAGTGGGCTCGCCGGCTTTATTGCCGGCTTGTTAAGCGGCATCGGGGCTTGGCCGACGGTTTCCTTGGTGCTGATCATTGCCGGTTTGGCGGCGCTGATGAGCCACGTGACGAGTAACACTGCAACTGCGGCAACTCTTCTGCCGCTGGTTACCTCGCTGGCCCTGCAGATCGACGTGCATCCGTTATTGTTCGCTGTGCCTGTAGCATTAGCAGCCTCGGCTGCCTTTATGTTGCCGGTAGCAACGCCGCCGAATGCGATTGTCTTTGGCAGTGAGAAAATAACGGTACCGGATATGGTTAGGGCCGGGTTTGGTTTAACCATCGGTGGTGCGCTGCTAGCGACAGCGGCTGCCTACCTAATCGCCCCGTGGCTATTCGGCTTCAGTGTCAGCTAGTTCAGCCTTGCCCCTGCCTATCGAGCTGAGTGAGTGGCTAATCGCCTGCGCGATACTGCTGCTCGGAACCGTGATCCAGGGCTCTATCGGCTTCGGACTGGCCCTGTTCGGGGCCCCGTTGCTTTATTGGCTGAATCAGGATCTGGTCCCCGGGCCGATGTTGGTGGTGGGGATGTCCTTGCCTTTGCTGATAGTTATCCGTGAATGGCGAGCCATGGACGTTCAGGGGGTTAAGTGGACCATACCAGGCCAGTTATCTGGGGCAGTGCTGGCGGGCTTGGTCCTGGCAGTTGTCGACGAGTCTTTGCTATCTCTTCTCTTCGGTGTGCTGGTCCTGTTGGCGGTCATCTTGAGTGCCCTCGCCGGGGCGCCCCGGATTACTCCGGGACGGCTGTTAAGCGCCGGTACTTTGTCAGGTTTTATGGCCACAGCTACCTCTATCGGTGGTCCGCCCCTGGCTATTGCCTATCAAAGCGTCAGTGGTGCTCGATTGCGCGCCTCGCTCTCGGCGGTCTTTGTAGTCGGGGCGTTCGGCTCGCTGAGCGCGCTTGCGGTGATTGGGCGGTTCGGGCTAGAAGAGATGCTCATTGGGCTGAGTCTGCTGCCGCCGATACTAATCGGCTTCTGGGTATCCATCTACACCGCTACGATCTTTGATCGCCAGTGGCTGCGTGCAGCGGTGCTGGGGGTCTCTGCTGTGGCCGGATTGGCTGCTATAGGGCAGGGGGTGTGGGGGTAGGATCCGGGAGAGTTTAGAAGTGCCTAGGGGCGTGGCGGATCCTGCTGCCAGGGATCGGCAGGTGCCTTTTCAGCCGCATCCAAATCGCCTTCAAGCCAGCCATGGAATGTGTCTAGTAAGTGTTTACGGACCCTGGAGTCGGCCATAGGAAGGCCGTGTCTAGCGCCCTCTATATGCCAGATGTGTCTGGGCGGAGATGCCGCCTCATAGAGGCTCTCGGCGTGATGGGGAGGGGTAGTTCTGTCTTTCTCGGCGGCTATAAGCAGTACTGGCATTTGCAGGTCATGAATAAAATCAATTGGCGAGTACGCATCCGTGACTAGCCAGGAGAACGGATATTGAAATGGCCATGTCAGCCAAAAGCTACCTAGAACCTCACGGGTTATTTGCCGATAACATGCGAATGGGGTTTCGGCTACCAACCCGGCAGGCTCTTCTCCTTCCCAGAGGCTTAGCGAAGTTATAGCAATGCTCGCGCCGATGCTCTGACCGAAGACTAGCAGCGTTTCGGGGTCCTTTTCCATGTCGTTAATAACCGTTTCTAAGGCGGCGTGGGCGTCTTTGTGTACACCGCTAAAATCAGGCCGTCCCTCTGAATGGCCAAATCCCCGATAATCGAAGACAAAGACGTTAAAACCGTGTTTTGGTAGCCACCATACGGATACTAAATGGGTGCTTATATTCTGGGCGTTTCCATGGAGGTGAATAATGGTGCCAAAAGTCTCATCACCTTGAGCCGGTAGAAACCAGCCGTGGAGCTTTACCCCATCCGAGGATTTAAAGAATACGTCCTCATACTCCACTCCTTCCTCTTTAGGATCCCAGTAGTGTTCCTCACTGGGAAAGAAGAATGCCCGCTGGCAGCCCGACACCAAGGCGGCTGCTGAAATCAAAACAAGTATTAGAGTCGCTCTTGTGAGTTTACATACTAGCGGTGATCGGGGAGTAGTTGTATTAACTGATAATTCGAGGATCCGCATAGCGATTAAGAACCTTTAAGTTCCCCTCGGGCCGATGGTTGATAGGTGCTGAGGGGAACCTCTAAAAACTCCGCCGGCGCTACCATCCGCCCCGGTGTGGAGGACGCCGTGAATCCATCCCTGGAGGCTTCATGGCGCCATCCCTGGTGCCAAGACCTCCACACCGGGGCGGATGGTAGCGCCGGCGGAGTTTTTAGAGGCCACCTGAGGGCACCGTTACTCCTTCTGTATCAAAAGTAAAAATGCATAAGCAGCTGCACTTCATTATGGCGTACCTCAAAGTCCTTTTCGCGGATAGCATGCAAACGTATGGCGGAGTTACTGGTTATACTGATAGCAGTTTTCGCTGCAACCCGCCATGATTCTTTGTTGTCGTGGAAAGCTAGACTCTCTGCAGATAAGCTCAAACGGGCTAGAGGGCGGCTATAGAGAATCTCCATTTGGCCACCAACGCCTGCTCGGTAGCCATCATCAAAATCAGGAGAACCACGCAAAGTTGTTGCACCTGCAACCACTAGGCGACCAGATTTTGTGTCCCCAAAACGCCAAGCAGAACCGACGTGGGCAGATGTGGTGCCGGCTAGCGCCCGTTGCCCCTCCTCAGCCCGGTGTTGCTGCGCGCCCAGTTCTGCTCCCCAAGTAATACCCGGTAGTGGCTGGTTACGTGGTGTAATAGAGCGAACGTTTACTAGGTTTAGCCTCTCTAGCTCAAGCCCGCCGTCTGGCTCAGTGCCGTTGCGAGGGTCATCATCCTGGTAATAACGGGCTCTCAGATCAAGCATTTCGATTTGTGCGCCGGGCAAATAGCCGCCCGGAGGATCTAGAAGGTCGTGATATGAGCCGCGCCACTGGATTTCAGCGTAGTTGACCCCATCAAGTTGGCCAAAGCCGATGCCATATCTGCCCGTTCGGTGACCTTCGTCTGGCCGTACATCAGGGCGTGGTGGGTCTGCAAGACTCTCAGCGCTTAAGCGAGATCGTGCTAGTAACAGGTTGTAGCGCCGAGATCGTGACTCCTCACCTAAATCTTTCGTTTGAGCCAGATAGTCTAGATATTCGTAACCTGCCTCTAGGATATGGGCTCTTTTATCTTCAGGCAGTTCAACTAAGGCCTCGCTTGAGGCATCGATTTCGCCATAAGCTAAATCTTTAGCTAATTTGCTCTGGTCATCGGTCAATTGTTCGAAGGCGTAATCAAGTTTGCGAGCGGCAGACGGGCGGTAGGTTATCTGATCTACTAGTTCGGGGTGTTCTTTCACAGCCCGAACAGTGTCAGCCGGGATAGCCCAAAAGTTAAAGTTGCTGACCAAGTCTAGATCTGGGTCGGCAATTTCAAGAAGATACATCAGTCTTAAGGAGCAATTTTGATAAAAGAAATAATACGGCAGGCCAACACCATCTAGTTCCCAAAGGTGTGCGAGCAATCTATCTATGGCAGCATCATCTAAGTTTAGCTTGTACTCCCATAAATCACGCCTATCTAGCCGCGTATATTCGTTTACCTTTTGGTAGTAAGGCATTATGGCGTAAGATCCAGGGTAACTTCCTAAGACACCACGCATAGCAAAAATGACGCCGTGATCCTCTCCAGTTTGCGCGGCGTGATTGAGGGCAAACGAAGTTAATGTATGTTTGCTATCTGCGCTACTATCTAAACGTAATAAGGTATGGCCGAACATTGACGCCGGGTTACCCATGTAGGCGTCGGCAAAGATAAGTGCTACACGTTCGGTTTCTATGCGCTCTCGCCAGCTAGTGTAGGCTCGACACTGAGGAGTTGGCAGCCGTGATATGAACTCAGCCAGATTTAGCTCACTAAATATGAACTGTCTACGAGCAGGGAATAGGCAAGCGGCATGGGCATCATCTGCTCCGGGGATTGTTGGGGCAAATAAAGCTTTTAAGGTTGCTTTTAATTCGGCATGAGGATCATTTCTGCCATCTTCGTGAAGATAGAATCCCGGCGTTTTCACCATGCCTCGACGTCCCGGCCGGAAAACCCTGTTCTCGTAGGCGAGCAAGCTTAGCCAACGGGAATCTTGGGCTAGCTCGGCAACTTCTGAGGATTCCAAAAGCTCTTCAGGGGGAGCACCAAACGCTACTTCTGACCCAATGACTGGGTTGCTTAATAGCAGTATAAGCAAAACCGCATAAAATGAGCTAGAAAGAGAATGTTTCGGGCAGATGAGCCAGCTAAGGTTCATCACAACGAGAATGTACTCTTGTTAAGTTGTCTATAGATGTTAGTCCTAAAAATAGATCGCCTAGGCAAGACACCTAGGCGATCTGACGCTTAAACGGCTGTTATATATCAGCCTTTTCAAGCGGTATAGCGGTTTAGAGTCTCGCTTGCGGCCATGCTGGACTCTAGGTTTTCCATAACCTCACCGGCAGTGACGTTTTCTGACGGGAATATCTCGGCAAAGTTTTGCTGCATGTGCTCGGCAAACTCGCCTCTGTCAGCCTCTTCGATGTCAAGCAGGGCAGCTAGCGTATCAATGCTCTCACCGCCGCCGTTGGCAGCCTCTACTATGATCGACTCCATGTTCTCAGCCATGAAAGCATCAGCCTCGGCAGTGATGGTAGCGCCGTGCTCGCAGCCAAGGGTGCCCGAAGTGATACCGAAGAACTGGTTAGCGGAGATGCCATTGGTGGTTACTGCAAGTATGTCTTGAGCAATTCCAGACTGACCCTCCCAAACCATGCTGCCGAGACCGCAACCGGTATTGTCAGCCTTAGCTACTCCGGCCACAGCCATCGTTCCGGCAAGTGCGGTAGCCGCTAGGTAACTTTTACGCATAACTCTCTCCTTATTTTCTCGTATGAGAATCGTTTATAACAAGCCTAAATCTAAGCTCTGGCCGTCTCACACGACCTGTATCCAATCTATCACGTTATGTGCAAGATTGGCGATAGGGCATGGTGTGGCGATTATTCCCAACACAAAGAAAAAGAAAAAACATTTGGCGTAAATCTTGCGATCAAATAATAATCTAAGTAATACAATCTGATCACTTGGATCAAGGGATTTGTTTGCGGCTCTATTGTTATCGGTGGGTAGGTGTGGCTGCTGTGTCGACGCGGTTTTCTATACAGCTGGACGCTCTTGTGAAGCTCTATCGAGCGATAAGCATTTGATTGTCTGGTCGGGGCGGCAGGATTTGAACCTGCGACCACCTGCACCCCATGCAGGTGCGCTACCAGACTGCGCTACGCCCCGAATTGACCGTTGATCATACATCTATGTGCTTTTATCGGCAAGCCTCATCTTTTTAGGATATTGAGCACCGATTCAAGTTCAGAGCGCATCTGCCGGATAACCTGCTTGCTTTCGCGCGTATCCTCACGCTCTTCACCGCTTTCCAACTTCTGTCTAGCGCCCCCAATTGTAAAGCCTTCATCGTAAAGGAGGGCGCGGATACGCCTGATTAAGATGACGTCCTGACGTTGATAGTAACGCCTGTTGCCGCGACGCTTTACCGGCTTGAGTTGGGGGAACTCCTGCTCCCAGTACCTGAGGACGTGGGGCTTGACCGCGCACAGATCACTGACTTCACCAATAGTGAAATAGCGCTTTGCCGGTATCGGCTGCAGCTCATCCTGGTTATTCTTCTGTGGTTCCGGCATAGCCCTCGACACGGCTCTTTAGTTTTTGGCCGGGGCGAAACGTCACCACGCGCCGAGCTGATATCGGAATCTCCTCTCCGGTTTTGGGGTTACGTCCCGGTCTTTGGTTTTTATCGCGTAGTTCAAAGTTACCGAATCCAGAGAGCTTTACTGGTTCGCCACTCTCTAGTGCTACACGGATCTCTTCGAAAAAGAGCTCGACCAACTCTTTAGCCTCGCGCTTGTTTAAGCCTAACTCCTCAAAAAGCCGCTCGGCAATGTCAGCCTTAGTTAAAGACATCCTATCCCCCTCTCAAGCTCGCTTGGTACTCGTCCTGCAGGTGTTTTAAAACGGCCTGGGTAGTTCGCTCTACATCCTCTTCTGTTAGCGTGCGGCAATAATCCTGCAAAATCAAGCCCATGGCAACACTTTTAGAGCCTTCCGGGATACCTTTGCCACGGTAAATATCGAATAGGACCAAGTCTACGAGGAGATCACCGGCTTGCGCGCGCGCTGCTCGCAGCAGATCATCGGTGCTGATTTCATTATCTACAACCACTGCTATATCGCGACGTACCGCTGGATAACGGGATATAGCCTGGAATTCGGGCAACCTGGCTGCGGCAAGTGCTGAGTAGTCGATCTCAAACAGTACGGTGTTAGCGGATAGTTCCAGGGTCGTGGCGTGTGCGGGGTGCAGCGTGCCGATCCATCCCACCGGCTGACCACGCATGTCAATGCGGGCTGATTGGCCGGGGTGGAGGGCAGGGTTTGTATCAGCAACAAAGGTGAATTCGTCCATATTGCCGGTGCGCACTAACAGCGCCTCAAGATCGGCCTTTACATCGAAAAAGTCCGCTGCCCGCCGCGAACCGTCCCACTGCTCTTTCAACAATGGGCCGCAGCAAACACCCGCTAGGCGAGAGGTTTGGGCTAGATTGTCGAGATCACCGTAAAATACGCCGCCCAGCTCGAACAAACGAACCCGCTCATGTTGGCGGTGTTGATTGTGCTGCGCCGCTTTGAGCAGCCCAGGCCAAAGGGTGGTGCGCATTACCGCTAGTTCTGCGGAGAGTGGATTGGCCAAGGGCAGGGCTTGACTATCAGGGTCGATTTGCTGCTGCAGGGCAGGATCAACAAATGAGTAGGTTATCGCCTCGTAATAGCCCCGCTCCACAAGGGTCTGTTTGAGCTGCTCGGGGCCGATCTCTTGCTCGGGCGCAGAGGCCACATGCAGTGGTGCCTGGAGGGGGCGCTCGGGGATGGAGTTGTAACCATAGAGCCTGGCCACCTCCTCGATCAGGTCGACTTCGCGCTCCAGGTCAAAGCGCCAACTAGGAGGCTGCACGCGCCATCCATCATCAAGCTGTTGCGGATCAGTTCCCAGGCTCTCGAGCATGCTTGTCACAGTTGGGTCATCTAGCGACCAGCCGAGGAGTGATTCAAGTCGTTGGCGACGCAGTTTGATTGGACTGCGCCGGGGCAGCGCGCTGGGATCAAACGTGTCATCAAGCGGTCCGGGGGAACCGCCGCATATCTCACAGACAAGGCTGGTGGCCCTTTCAGAGGCTTTGGCAGCAGCGGCAAAGTCTACGCCGCGCTCGAAGCGG
The DNA here is from genome assembly GCF_002356555.2 of Halorhodospira halochloris. Classification (NCBI taxonomy): domain Bacteria; kingdom Pseudomonadati; phylum Pseudomonadota; class Gammaproteobacteria; order Chromatiales; family Ectothiorhodospiraceae; genus Halorhodospira; species Halorhodospira halochloris. The sequence goes on along the minus strand of NZ_AP017372.2, from coordinate 2,298,597 downwards.
TGGGATGAGTCGGTGTGCAAACCGTACCTTCGAGCTCTGCCAGCGATAGTAGCAGGATTGAAAAAAGCCGCTTCGAGAAATATGTCTTGGGTCTGGTCATTCACTGCGGTAGCGGCGCCCCCCATCACCCCAGCAAATGCGATCGGCCCACTCTGATCGGTAATGACTAGCACATCTTCATCGAGCTCTACATTCTGTTCGCCGCCAAGCAGTTCGAGCTTTTCATTAGGCTGAGCTCGACGCACAACAATCGGTGGTTGCAGCTTATTGAGATCGAAGGCGTGCATGGGCTGGCCGAGTTCGAGCATGACGTAATTGGTGATATCGACAACCGCCGATACGCTCCTTATCCCGGCACGGCGCAACCGCTCACGCAGCCAAGTGGGCGTGGGGGCTTGCGGGTTGATGCCTCTTATCACTCGGCCGCAGTAGCGTGAGCAGTCCGCTGGGCTGGCTAATTCAACAGCTACGCTATCCTTGCGATCCGCGCCTATGTTTATTGTTTGTAGTCCGCGGAATGGCGTCTTGGTAATGGCCGAGACTTCCCTGGCCACTCCGGTCATGCCTAGGCAGTCGGCGCGGTTGGGGGTTAGATCAATGTCAAAAATGGTGTCATCGAGGTCTAGGGCTACCCGCAGGTCGGCTCCTAGGGGTAGGTCGGGGGTTATTTCCAGCAGTCCGCTGTGATCATCACTTAACCCTAGCTCAGCCGCTGAGCAAAGCATGCCGGATGACTTCTTGCCGCGCACTTCGGCAGCTTCCACTTCGCGGCCATCGGGTAACTGAGCACCTACCGGAGCAAAAGGCACCCGGATGCCGGGGCGAGCGTTAGGGGCGGCGCAAACAACCTCAAATTGCTCCGCATTTTGGTCGATCCTGACTCGGCAAACTTGCAAATTATCGGCATCAGGATGCGCGGCGCAGGAGGTGATTTCGCCGATTACTATGCCTTGAAATTGCGGAGCTGCAGGCTCCACGGAGTCGACTTCCAGGCCTGCCATGGTCAGCGCCTGGGCAAGTTGTTGCGAAGAGAGTGGCGGGTTGACCAACTCGCGTAACCATTGCTCACTTACACGCATGGGAGTTCACCGGAATTGGCCGAGGAAGCGGAGATCGTTGTCGAAAAACAGGCGCAGATCATCAACGCCATAACGCAGCATGGCTAAGCGCTCTACGCCCATGCCAAATGCGTAACCGGTCCATTGTTCAGGGTCTATCCCGACATGCTCAAAAACCGCCGGGTGGACCATGCCGCACCCCATCACCTCAAGCCAGCCACTTTGCTTGCAGACCCGGCAGCCATCACCGCCGCAAATTACGCACTCGACATCGACCTCGGCTGATGGTTCGGTAAAGGGGAAATATGACGGGCGAAAGCGTACCGCTACCGAGCGCTCGAAGAATGCGCTCAAGAATTCGTGCAACACGCCTTTTAGATCAGCCAGGCTCACTTGGCGATCTACCAGGAGCCCCTCCACCTGATGGAACATCGGGGTATGGGTTAGGTCCGAGTCGCAGCGGTAGACACGCCCCGGGGCTATAACCCGCACCGGAGCGCCGTCGCGCTCCATGACACGGATTTGTACCGGCGATGTGTGGGTGCGCAGCAGGCGACTGGCATCGAAGTAAAAGGTATCGTGCATGGCCCGCGCCGGATGGTGGGCAGGGATGTTAAGGGCCTCAAAGTTATGGCGGTCATCCTCAACCTCAGGACCGTCGGCACTGCTGTATCCAGCCCCGGCGAATATCGCCTCTATGCGCTGCAAAGTCCGGGTAACCGGGTGCAAGGCACCCCGTTCCATCCCTCGCCCGGGCAGGGAGACATCTATCCGTTCTGCCTGCAGGCGCCGCTCAAGATCAGCGCGCTCAAGTTCGCTGCGCCGACTCTCAAGCCGCTCGTTGAGTCTGTCCTTGGCAGCATTGATTGCCGCGCCTGCCTCTGGACGTTGCTCAGCCGGCAGTCGACCCAGACCTTTGAGAAGGGCGGTCAGCTTGCCCTTCTTGCCCAGGTAAGTGACCCTGACCGAGTCAAGCTCACCAGGATCGGCAGCTGCGTCAATTGCCGCCTCGGCCTCGCGCGTTAAGCTCTCCAGATCGTCTGGATGTCCTGCCGCCCCCATACCGGTGCCGACCCGCCTTAGCTGGCCAGGGCGCCCTGCGCCCGCTCTGCCAGGGCGGTAAACGCTTGTGGATCGTTTACGGCTATATCGGCCAGTTGCTTACGATCGACTTCTATGCCGGCTTGGTGCAAGCCATTCATCATGCGGCTATAGGAAAGGCCGTTTTGGCGGGCAGCCGCATTGATACGCTGGATCCACAGCTGGCGAAACTCACGCTTGCGTTGACGGCGGTCCCGATAGGCGTACTGACCGGATTTGATGACCTGCTGACGAGCAATACGGAACGACTTGCGCCGCATGCCATAGTAGCCTTTGGCCGCCTTGAGAACCTTCTTGTGTTTGGCGCGACTTTCAACGCCACGCTTTACTCTTGCCATGGGATGCTCCCTTCAATTTAGCTTGGCGAGACCAAAATTACTTAGCGAGCATGCGCCTTACCATTGGCGCGTCGCTGTCATGAACCTCGGTAAGCTCACAGAGGCGACGCTTACGCTTCGGGTCCTTTTTGGTCAGGATGTGACTGTGGTTCGAGCGGGCACGGACGATCCGCCCGGACGGTCTTACCTTGAAGCGCTTAGCTGCGCCACGATTGGTCTTCATCTTGGGCATGATCTGCCTCCCGTTGTAACAAAAAGAAGCGAGCGCGACACCTGCAAGCGGTGCGCGCCCGCCAATGAGACTGTGGTTTTACTTGCCCTTGCGGGGACTCATCATCATGACCATCAGGCGCCCCTCCATACGTGGGCGCTGGTCTACAACTGCTATATCCTCGAGCTCTTGCTCAACTCTATCAAGCAGGCGCTTGCCGAGTTCCTGGTGGGCCATCTCACGGCCGCGGAATCTGATGGTTACCTTAGCCTTATCGCCATCCTCCAAGAAGCGGCGTAAGTTACGCAGCTTTACCTGGAAGTCGCCTTCGTCGGTTCCGGGGCGGAGCTTAACTTCTTTGACCTGGATCTGCTTTTGTTTCTTGCGCGCAGCCTGCTGTTTCTTGCTCTGCTCGAACTTGAACTTGCCGTAGTCCATAGCTCGGCAGACAGGGGGCTCAGCGTTACCGTCGATCTCTACTAGGTCAAGCCCTTCTTCTTCCGCCTGTGCGAGGGCCTCTTCAGTGGCTACTACCCCCACCTGTTCGCCTTCACTACTGATGAGGCGTACCTGGGGCACTGTGATCTGGTCATTTATGCGGCGATCACCGCCACTTGCTCGCTGACCGCGTTTCGCTTTGGTTGCGATCCTCTAATCCTCCGTATTGCAGCCGGGGTGCGAAATATCTTGTTGCAGTCGCGCCACCAGCTCCTCATAGCCCATGGAACCGAGATCCGTGCCATCTCGCATGCGCACGGCTACGGTTTGTGTATCCATCTCCCGGTCCCCGAGCACGAGCATGTAAGGCACTTTCTGCAGTGTATGTTCGCGGATTTTATAGCCGATTTTCTCATTCCTCAAGTCAACATCGGCTCTAAAGCCGTATTCTCTTAAAGATGCGGCGATTTGTTGCGCATAATCGGCCTGGCGATCAGTGATGTTAAGCACTGCAACTTGAACCGGCGCGAGCCAGGTTGGCAAGGCGCCGCCGTAGTGTTCGATGAGTATACCGATGAACCGTTCCAGCGAGCCCAGTATGGCGCGATGGAGCATAACGGGGGTGCGCCGCTCGCCGTCCTCGTCGACATACTGCGCGCCGAGACGCCCCGGCATGGAGAAGTCGACCTGGATTGTGCCGAGTTGCCAGACCCGTTCCAGGCAGTCACGCAGGGAGAACTCTATCTTGGGGCCGTAAAAGGCCCCCTCGCCGGGCTGGACGGTATAGTTCAGGCCGTGGTCTTCCAGGGCTTGGGCAAGCGCCTGTTCGGCCTTGTCCCACACGGCATCGTCGCCGACCCGCTCATCCGGGCGGGTCGATAGGGCAATGATGACCTCGTTAAAGCCGAAATGGCGATAGGCGGTGTGCACCAGGTCAATGAAGGCGCGCACCTCGCTCTGGATCTGCTCTTCGGTGCAGAAGATATGGGCGTCATCCTGCACGAATCCGCGCACCCGCATGAGTCCGTGGAGGGTGCCGGAAGGCTCGTTGCGATGGCAGGAGCCGAATTCGGCCAGGCGCAGCGGCAATTCACGGTAGCTCTTCAGCCCTTGCTTGTAGATTTCTACGTGGCATGGGCAGTTCATCGGCTTTACCGCATAGTCACGCGATTCCGATTCGGTGACGAACATGTTGCTGGCGAACATCTCCCAGTGCCCGGAGCGCTCCCACAGGCTGCGATCGACGAGCATCGGGGTGCGCACTTCGTGATAGCCGTTGTTGCGCATCAGATCGCGGATGTAGCTCTCTACGGTGAGGTAAAGCTGCCAACCGCGTGGGTGCCAGAAGACCATCCCAGGTGACTCTTCCTGCACATGAAAGAGGTCGAGGCTGCGGGCTAAGCGCCGATGGTCGCGCTTCTCGGCCTCTTCGAGGCGCTGAAGATAGGCCTTGAGCTGTTTGCGATCCCCCCAAGCGGTGCCGTAGAGGCGCTGGAGCATCTCATTGTTCTGGTCGCCACGCCAATAGGCACCGGCTACCTTGGTGAGCTTAAAGGCCTTGAGCTTGCCGGTGCTCGGCACATGGGGGCCGCGGCACAGGTCGACGAAATCGCCCTGACGGTAGACGCTGACAGCCTCGCCCTCCGGCAGTTCGTCGATTATTTGCGCTTTGTAGGTCTCGCCTTGCTCGAGGAAGAACTCTTTGGCCGCCTGCCGATCCCAGACTTCCCGCTCGACCGGTTGGTCAGCCTCGGCGAGTTCGCTCATGCGCTGTTCGATGGCCTCCAGCTGGTCCTCGGATATGCTGTGCTCGCCGGCAAAGTCGTAGTAAAAGCCGTTCTCGACGGTAGGGCCGATGGTGACCTGCATCTCGGGGTGGAGCTGTTTTACCGCCTGCGCCATCAAGTGGGCGGTGGAGTGGCGGATGATCTCGAGCCCGTCGTCATCTTTGGCGGTGACTATTTCGACCTGAGCGTCGCGGTCTACGGTACAGGTGAGGTCGACTAGCTCCCCATCAATGCGCCCAGCAACGGCGTCCTTGGCCAGCTTGCTACCGATCGAGGTGGCTATTTCGTGGATGGTGGGAGGGTTGTCGAAGCTTTTGACTGAACCGTCGGGAAGTGTGATGTTCGGCATGCTTAGTGAGAGTCTCCACAGTGGTGGCCTATACGAGGGGCCACATGCATTTTTATGGCGTTTGTATCGGTAAGGATTGATGAAGCCATGGAACTGGTAGGCGCGAGTGGACTCGAACCACCGACCCCCACCATGTCAAGGTGGTGCTCTAACCAGCTGAGCTACGCGCCTATAGCTACGAGGAGGTAGTCTACAGATAGCTGTGGAAATGTCAACATCTGTCGTAACGTGTTGAGTTAAAAGACGTCATATCCCGGCCTGGATCAAGGGTCTCACTCGGGTCAGCGGCCAAAAAGCAAATGCAGGGATTAGGTTCTTGCCGTCTTGGCCCACTTGCGGCCTAAGATGGGCCTAAAGTGTTCGCGAGGGGGGGGGAGGGCCGATCCAGTACAACAATCTGTCTAATCGAGTCTGGTATCCGGCGCTGAAGGCTGCTGGTTTACGACGCCGGCGGCCGTACCAGACCCGGCACACCGCGGCCACGCTCTGGCTCGCCTCTGGCGAGTCGCCGGAGTGGATAGCCCAGCAGATGGGCCATAGCGACACGAAGATGCTCTTTACCGTCTATTCGCGCTATGTCCCCAACCTGACACGGCGTGATGGGTCGGCAATAGAGAGGCTGTTATCGGCTCAGCTCGGGCCGGTGCAGGGCGTATGTGAAATGGCAGGCGATGAAGTACAGGGGGTGGGAGATGAAAGTGACTCAAATTAAGGGGCCAGGCTTCAGCGCCTATATAGTGCCGGCTGCGGTCGAAGAGATGGCGCAAGTGCTGCTCAGTGCTTTCGCAAGCGAGGATTCGGATGTGCTACGGGCAGCAGTAGGAGCACGGGAAGGACAACCCCTGCAGGAAGCGCTGGAGGATTGGTTGCTCCTGCAGCTGGATTTGGAGGATCAAGCCGTGGCGCAGATTCTGTTCAGGCTTTTTGTGGACCGGCTGCAGCGCCGGGTGGAGGTGTTGACATGAAACTGATCAAGTTTACACCCGAAAAGGCTGATGTCCCTTGGTCCGGTGAGTATCGGGTAGCGCAGGTGAATCCCCGGATCAGAATGGTCAATCTGCATGAGCTCGAGCTAGAAGATTGTTCGGGCAGCCTAAAGGTTCTTTACTTGGCGCCAATGGATGAGTTCGGGCAGCCATGCCCACCTTGGGAAGGTAGTGTTGTGAGGGTTACCGTAACTCTGACCCAGGCCCTCCATGGTGGGTGGTATAACCGAGTGGATAAGCTTGAGCAGATTGATGAGTATTCAACGCTGCAACTGCTTCCTCATCGGCTATGTCCTGTACCTGGTTTGCTCTATAGGCTGTATGAAGTGGTCAACCGTGAGATCACAAATCCCGCCTTGCGGCGTTTTCTGGAGCGTGTTTTTGCCGACCAGAAGAGAACCCGGGCTTTCGTCAGCAAGCCAGCCAGTGTTGATTGCCACCATGTGGAACCAGGAGGGTTGCTTAAACACTCTCTGCAAATAGTTCACGGTTTGGATATGTTGACTTGGGGTCATCAAAACGGGGTGAGCCGGCAGTGCCTATTGGTGAGTGCGCTTTTGCATGATTTGGGCAAGGTAGCTCGGGATGTGCTTGGTATGTTGCCTTTCCAGGCTCGTGAGCATGCTAGCTTAAACAAGCTATTGCTTGAGAAGGAACTCTCTTTACTGAAGGAAGAGGACCTTGAGGCTTGGTTATTGCTTCACTACATGTTTAGTGCCATTGAGGGAATCACCGATGGTAATCGTGTTCCTGGGGTGGGTCTTCTTTTGGCACTGGATCGTTTTAGTGCAGCCGAAGATGCTAGCCGGCGTGCTTTTGAATCTTTGCCACGGTATAGACAGATTGCCAGTCTTAAGCCTAGTAATGGAGGCCCTTCCCGGAGCTTTTACCGGCCCCGGTCTGAAGCGCTTCAGTTAGGAGAACGCTGTGCTGGGGCAGTCATGTAGGTAGAGGAGAACCAGCAGTGCAACTGGCGTTTGATATCGGCAGCAGATAAGAGACCGAAGCGGCGCCAGTTGCACCGCTGGAGATGGGCGCATACGAAACCCTTTGGCTGAACCGCAAAGCTAGTTTCAAATGGTTAGCGGATCTGTTCCGCCAAAATCCTCGGGCACAGTTAGCCGATTTCGCCACTTCCCAGCAGGCGCGCACCAAGCTCGCCTAGTGATCGAGACTTTACACGCCGGCGGTGTCGATAATTTTGATGTGTTGCTGCGCGGCAGCGCTGGCTATCCACCACAGCTTTACGATGCCGAGCACCCACTAGCGCTACTTTACTGCGGCGGGCGCAAGGATCTTTTAGCAAGCCCATAGGTTGCAGTAATTGGTACGCGCAACCCCAGTGATAACGGCCGCAAGAGGGCGCGCAGTTTAGTGCCAGCTCGCGGGGTGAATCAGCTGGGGTGGGCAGATCTGCAGGAGTTGCTGTGCCGTAGCCAGGGTCAGCTTGATGCGGTGGTCTTCTCCGGAGGTGAGCCGACCATGCAGCCGGCTATTTTTGATGCTGTAAAGGCGGTGCGTGATCTTGGTTTTAAAGTCGTGCTGCACACTGCTGGTAGCTACCCACAGCTGCTACAGGAGGCACTGCCGTGGGTCGATTGGGTGGCGATGGATATCAAGGGGGAGTGGGCTCATTATCCTGAGGTAACCGGCGCTGCCAATAGCGCTGAGAAAGCCAGGGAGAGTGTAGAGGCGGTGAAAGCGAGTGGTGTGGCGTATGAGTTGAGGGTGTTGGAGGGGGTTGGTTGATTAGGGGGCGGTGCTGTGGCTAGACACCCCTTAGACAAAATGCAGCATTAGCCCTATGCACCACTTCATATGGCCTAAAATGTCGTTGGGCCAGAATTTCTCGGATCATCATTTGCATCAAGGCATGACAAAGCCAGACGAGGATCCCCGGCGCTGTATGTGCAGGTTGCCGAAGCGCTATATAGCTGCAGCCTTGCCTTTGACCATAAAAAAAGAGGATGACCTATGTCCGCACTAAATTGGCAAGCGTTTATTGCACTAACAATCCTGGCTGGCTTTCTACTGCCGCTCGTCTTCATCTCATACAAGAAAGCGTTGCAAGTAGGCCTCGGCGTAGTTCTCTTTTGGCTCGCATGGACGCTCGGGCTTTCAGCGCTGTTTGTTGGCTACTCCCTGAGCGGGCAGCTTGCAAGCTTCCAGCTAACGCTTATCGTCTTGGTAGGACTGGCCGGTGTCGCAACAGTTTATTATTACAATCGCTGGAAAGAGTGCAGTGCGCGCTTACTCGAGGAGAACGAGGCTTTGCGCACTTCAATGCGGGATCTACAAGATAACTTCAGTGCTGCCGCGCCTGCTAAAGGCGTCCGCCCAACTCGCCTGGTCCGCGGGACGAAGCAACACCGTCAAGAGCTTCTTCAGCAAGTTCGCTCTGCCCAGAAGCGCATCATCATCCTGAGCGGGTGGGTAACCAGATACGGCTTCGACAATACCATGCGCCGAGCTCTGCGCAATGCTGCCAAACGTGGGGTTAAAATCTACATCGGCTGGGGTTATAAGTCCCGGCAGGAAGTGGCTCAATCGTCGGGCGAGGCAACTCCGGCGGAGAAGGGCCTTATAGAACTGGCTCGTAACCAAAAGGACAGCATGACCCTTGCGCACTTCAAAAACCACTCCAAACTACTTCTGGTTGACTCGGCTTGTACCATCGGAAGCTTTAACTGGCTCTCCAACGCTTTCTCAGTCAACGATGAGTTGAGTGTGATTATAGAGGATCCAGGCTTCGTTGAAGAGATGTGGACATCGGTGTCCAAGGATATCAAGAGGAACGCCATTTCCGAGGCTCTGTAGCAAGTTGAATTATCTTATTCTCTGTCGTATGGGTTTGCTGTCTACTCAATCACTTTCACACCTGCAGTGTTTCGTGAGGGGACCTTCAATAACCGAAAAACACCGACAGGGCAGTGTTATCTTTGCAGAGGGGGGGTTAATGAACGACCGTGACTACTTTGCCGCCCACACTTATGTCTCCTGGCAGGATGCGGAGAATGTTTTGCGCAATGCCGGCAATCGCAAGCCCAGCGTAGATGATGTGATTGCTGCCCGAGCCCGGATGCGCTATGCAGAGGCCGATGCCATGCTGGCTCTGCGTGCCGAAAGCTCCGAAGTAGAAGGCTCTCTGTCAGACAACAGTAGCGGATAGAATGGCGCAGTTACGGCAGAAGTATGATTAGGTAAGCTGCAGAAATTGGTGTCCGAAATCTTTTGGCCGGAACAGGGGCTTCATGGTTCCTTCTGCTCGTTCAGATCGGCGGATACGGCGGGTGTTGATACGGCAGGCTCAGCCAGCCCCCACTGAGTGAAGCACGCCTCCAGGGCATTGCCCATCCACGTCACCACCGGGCGGCCGTGGGCCTGGTCGGTCTCCAGGGCCGAGAGGGTCATCCACCACGTCGCCTCCGGGTGACGGATGACCCGCAGTTCGCCCCGGTTCAATGGCTCCGCGATCAAGGGCAGCGGGAGGTCCGCCCAGCCGGAGCCCTCCATGACCACATCGCGCATGATCTCGAACTGGGTAAACGCCAGGTAGTTGGCGGTCTCCGGTGATTCCGCAACAAGGGTAGACGTGCCCATGTAGGCAAGCGTGACCTCCGTGTGCAGGACCAGATCATCCTGGGTGACCCGCGGCATGCGCGCCAGCGGGTGCTCGGCGGCGGCCACGGTGTGCATGAGCACGTCTGCGATCTCGCGCAGGTGGTGATAGCCGAAGCTCAGCGAGGGCGGGATCAGGCCGTAGGCGACATCCACCGACTGGCGCTCGACCAGGGCGGGCAACTCCTGGGGTGGGGCGACATAGACCGAGACGCTGGTCTGCGGGTAGCGCTCCTTCAATCGGCGAAGCAGCTCACGCCACAGGGACTCGGGCAGGGCGTCGTCCCGGGCGATGCACAGCCGCGACTCGGCGCCGCTGAGGTGATGGAGACAACGGGAGCGAATCTGATCGGCCACCTGCTGCAGCCGCCGGCAATCGGTAAGGATCGCCCCGCCCACGGGGCTGAGTTCGAGCCGGTTGCCAGAGCGCTCGAACAGGGTCACGCCCAGTTCATCCTCCAGGGCCGAAATTGCTGTGCTCACCGTAGTGCGGCTTTGACCCAGCCTGCGAGCCGCGGCGGCAACAGAGCCGCTCTCCACCACTGCCAGGACACTCTCGATCTGCTCAATCCGCATGGCCTCATTCCAGCGACGGAAAAGCCGTCGCTCAGCGACTGGGCTGGCTCACCGGCTCGTCCTAGAATCCTTATGAAATGGTACTGGAGGGATTATGAAGGAGTTTCTGTCGAGGGAAAACACGTCGCTGACCGTTTCGGTGATCATCGCGGCACTGTTCGCTGCCGCCGGCATCGGCCTCGGCCTGTGGATGGACTCACTGATGATCCTCTTCGATGGCGCCTACTCGCTGATCAGTCTAGTACTCTCGATGCTGGCGCTCTACGTGGCGCGACTGGTCCGTCAGCCGGGCAACCGACACTTCCCTTTCGGCTACGCAGCCCTGGAGCCGCTGGTCATCGCTGTCAAAGGCGTGACCATTACGCTGCTCTGCCTGGTCTCGCTGGCGTCGGCGCTGCATGCGCTGCTCACCGGCGGCTCGCAGATTGATCTGGACATCGCCATCGCTTTCACCATGATTGGGTTGATCGCCTGCTTTTCCTGCACGGTCTATCTGCGTTGGTCCCTGGCCCGCAACGAGTCGGGGCTGGTGGCTGCGGATTTTGAGCAGTGGCGGATGGACACCGTACTGAGCGTCGCGATCCTGCTCGGTTTCGCGGCCGCCTACGCCCTTGAGCGGACAGCGTGGGCAGATTGGGCAGTGTACGCCGATCCGGCCATGGTCGCGCTGGTTGCAGGCTACTTCATCTGGGTGCCCCTGCGCATGACGAGCGCCGCGGTCCGGGAGTTGGTCCTTGCCGCGCCGCCGGCCGCAATGCGCGAAGAGGTGCTGCAGGCGACATCTGACCTGGGGCTGCCATCGGAGGCGGTGCGCATGACAAAGGTCGGGCCTTATCTGGTCCTGGAACTGCTTGTCACGCCCTCGGAGCACACCAGCCCGGAAGCCCTGCGCTTCGGGCTCTATCGGCGTCTGGCCCACATCGAGGCCCGCCCGGTGGTGCTGATGCGGGCCAGTTCGGGCGCGGATGGTAGCTGGCCCTGGCTGGATACCCCCGGCGAGCGTCCGTGGTGACGGACGGGGAGTCGTCGGCCGCGGCCGGCGGCCAGCATGGCAGTGGTCTTACCCCACATCCACCGGGGGTAGCAGGCTTGTCTGGTCAACTTTGCCTTGAGCGATCTTGCTATCCTTACCTTTTGTGTCCAGCTTCCAATGGCCAGTTATGAGCGAGAGAGTCAGTCAATCCACTACAGAGGCAAATGCAGGTCAGCCGCCAAACTTCTGTAAGTTGTTTGTTCATCCTAAACTAGGCCAGATTTTGGTGTTGCTAGATGAGGGCGCAGAGCAGGGGCCTGAGGTGCGGGTTTGCTGCCGACCTTCCGGGGTGAGCGTCTGCACTGCAACTTACCGGTATCCAGATACTCCCGAGGGCTTGCTTGAGGCGCAGGGGGATTTTGAGGCCTTTGATGATGAGCAGGCCTTTGAGGTTGCGAGGCAGATGTTTGTGCAGATGGCGGCAAAAGGAGCGTGCGATGCTCACCAGCAAGTCGCGGATGTGGTCATCATCCCAGACCCAGCCGCGATGGAAGTCAGGGAGTTGGACCTTGCTCTCGCGAATTTCTCGCAGCAGATCATTCAGTGAGGCCTTGGTGCTATCTAACGTCGTCATATTACTCCCCGTTATTGATTATTTGGAGCTTCTTTTCAGCGCTTCTTTTTATCACCTGGCAAGCCGCCATGAGTCGGTACAGTAATACCGTTTTGTTCGCAATAGTTCCGGATCATCTAACGCGCTTTCAGCACGCTCCAGGATGCGCTGAGAGTCGATTGCCATCCAAGTTGAAAGCTTAACTGGCGCAGTTGGTCTGTCAGTGTCCGAATCCTCTTGATGAGCCATTGATGCCTGCTAACGGGAAGGTGGATTGTAATCAGACATGGTAGATAGATGGGGTGAACGGGGCAAGCGAGAGGGGAGGGGAGAGCGGAGGCTGAGCGGTAAAGGAGATGCTCAAGTGCTCATGTCAATTGAAGAGCCTAAGGGTGGGCGCGGCCTTAGAGTAGGTGGATCAGAAGGCGGGAGAGCTACCGAAGTTGTCCACAAAAGCTGTGGAAAACTTTGTGGAGATTTTCCATCTGCCTAATAAGAACGGGCATTTGGCGGGTTTGGATAGTTTTTGTTCAGGCAGGCAGTGGGGACATTAAAATCAGTGGCTTATGACTGTAATTCAGGATACAAAGTGGGTCTTGCGCTTTATCACAGGCTGATTATTGGTCCAAATCGCAAGCATTGAGCCTTGTGCATAACTTAGTTGGCTGAGTGGTGTTGACAGGCAAATGTCAAGGGCAAAGAGCCCTATATTGGTTGGTCAATACCTGCTCGCAGTCTTAATCCCTTCTCAAACAGGGCCAGATTCAGACAAATTCAACCCAAGCAAGGTCCTCAAAGAGTTGGAGTCTTAATCCCTTCTCAAACAGGGCCAGATTCAGACTAGGCTTCAGGGAGGATACTGACGATGATATGGCGTCTTAATCCCTTCTCAAACAGGGCCAGATTCAGACGGAGATGGAGCGGGAAGTCGCTCAGACGGAAGCCGGTCTTAATCCCTTCTCAAACAGGGCCAGATTCAGACATTCGCCGGAAGGGTTTTGATGACCCGCTGATCGAAACGTCTTAATCCCTTCTCAAACAGGGCCAGATTCAGACAGCAGAATGATACTCAACCAAGGGGAACAGAACAGGTCTTAATCCCTTCTCAAACAGGGCCAGATTCAGACTCCTCGGCTCTATAAGCCCTTTCAAAACAGATAGCTACAAGGGGGTTTGACAGAAATCGAGGTGCCCGAATACTTAACATACGCTGGCATCTGCACTCTATTCTCATTTTTAAAGATCCTTCCCCATCCGTAAGTGATGCTATAACAAAAAACCTATAATCGCCATACCTTTATGGTTGCTCTTCCTTGTCAGCGCTTTGCAAGTAAGCTTCGAGCAAGACCATAGGGCTAATGTCTAGGGCGTGAGCTAAGTCTACGAATGTTTGCAACTTCGGATGGCTAGTGCAGTTACAAATATTGTAAAGGGATTGACGGCTCAATCGAGAACGCCTTGCAACCTCCGCCATCGGTATCTTTTTGGATCTAGCTTGTTGGCGCACAAGCAACTCAAACTCAGTCATATTCACTATTACCCGGATTGAGTGACTTGCCTAAGTGCAAGCAGTGGGATGCTATAGTATTTGCTGCCCGCTTTTGCCAACGGCGGTGAAGCTTTGCATGGGCCTCCCAACATGCGAAAAAGTTGCATCTTGCTGACTTGCGCAGTCGAACACCCTCGCCGTCAGAGTCGGTACTAAAGTCGCCGGCCCTCAGCGAACGATTCGCGAATAGGTGCCAGGTTAGTTGCTCTACCCGGGAGCGGGCTATCTCCGTTAGATCGCAAGCTAAAGAGTCTCTTCCCCAGGCAGGTTGATGGAGAAATCCGATCGCCGGATCTAAGCCGCTTGCCATCGTTGCTCTTAGGGCATCGCCGTGGGCGAGAGCATAGCCCAACGAGAGAATGGCGTTTACTGGATCGCGTGGGGGGCGACGGTTCCTGCTCTTAAAGCCTAAGGATTCCGGAAATAACGATGTGTAGCCTCGAAAAAAGGCAGCAGTGGCTGATCCTTCGTAGCCGCGGGATTGTTCGAGAGTCAGTGACTGCGATGAGTGGCGCAAGTGGGAGCGCATTCTATCGATTTCCTCTAAGGCGCAGAAGATCGGTTGACGCTGCTCTGGTCGGTGGATTAAAGCCTGATGGAGTAAGCGATGTTGGCTGGCTAGGCGCAGGCGAATTAACTTAATAGCCCAAACAGGATCGTTCGGCTGGGTAGTAGCTAGTTCATACTGACCTAAGCGGCGAGTGGAGTCGCCATGGCTCTCGCTGCGCATGAAAGAACTGCGATTTTGACCGCGAGCGGGCATAAAGGTAACCCCTATGCCGGACGCCCCAAGGTTCGTGAGCACATTGCTGGTGAGTTCCACGTTGCCGATAACCACAAGGCGCTCCAGAAGGTTCAATGGTACGGAGCGAGGTTGTTTATCAGGTTCTCGGATTAAAAGCGCTTTATGGGCATAATCTAGCTTGGTCCCGCGCCGATCTATGTAGAGCGTACCCACAAGCCTTACCTCTTGTTTAAGGTTACTGGCTTACAGGTTGGCATCTAAATCGCGGGTATATTCACTCGGCAACCTTGCCATCCAGGCTAGGGAGTGGTTGACAGCTAGTGTCACTGCCCAGGGAATTGCTCCTTTAGGTACAGTCCAGGCAGGATTAATCCGACCGGCAAGGGGGCAGGGCCCTGGTAAGTGCCCTGAGCGCGATTCTGCAGAGCATATATACGTACATCATCAACTCTTTCATCAATTTCATGGCGCAGCACTTCGGCAAGTTGTTGGCGCGCACTAGGGACAAGGCGGCAGTAAAAGACACTATACTGTAGCGGCGTTCCCCACTCCTTCATCTTACGATGCACGCGGCGCAGGCGACGGGGATCCCTAATGTCGTAGCAGACGAGATGATTTACAGGGTGCTCACTCATCAGCTTGAACCTTGTTTTTGCTCATTTTATGCCAACTGACATAGTACTCTTCGGTCAGAGCATGGAGATGGCGGTAGAGCTGACGAGGGATTGGATTGGCTAATTGTAGCTCAACAAACTCCAACCGCTTGTACTCACTGATTTCTAGTGACTGTTGTCGCCGCCACCTGACGAAGCGCCAAAGCAGAGGAATGTATAAGCAGCGATATAACTCACTTTCTAAGTCCTCGCCTTGAGCAGCCAAAACCCGGCAGACGCTATTCCAGCCCCTACGATGTATCTCCGCTTGTAGCCAGCTGCGCAGATCGCGGCTAAGGGCCTCGATCTCATGATCTATCCAGTGCAGCGGGCTAAGTTTACGCAGGTATTTCTCTAGCCTTTTACAGCCAGAGTGAAAGTCCCCCTTAGGCGAGTGGCGAAAAACCATGCTCCAGCAGTGGCGACGCTGTGCATCGCGCCACCAGTGGTAAGGCCCTAGGGCCGTATGTTCACCGATAAGGGCCGCTAGCTCCTGCGCTGGTTGGTTCTTTGGCTCACCAGATGGCTGTAGCCAGGCACTTTGTTGACCGTTGCCATCCTGGAAATGTATTACTACTCCGGCTCTAGCTAAAGCCAAGCAGGCACCTAATAGCTCCTCGCCGCCACAACCTCGAATCACCGCACGGCCGATACGCACAATGGGGATATAGGTGGCCGCTTTGCCAGGGCGATTTACTCGCAGCGCGGAGTCCTCGTGGCGGACGTTTACGCGATCAGCATTTATATAGATAGTGCGCGGCTCTGCATGGGACATGACATACCGCCTTTCATCCGAAGTAAAAGAAGTCTGGATCCGCTGGCTCTTCGGCTGCTCCAAGAGTTACCAATGGCTTACGCGGCTCAAGGGGAAGTAAGGCAAACTGATCTACCCTCGGGTCAATAACATTCGCCATCTGTAGGTGTAATTCCTCTTGCTCTGCCTGGGTTAGCCAGCACTCATAGGCAGATTTCTGACCACCACTAGCGTAACCCTTGATGACCCGGACGGATTTGGTCAGGCGTTGTGGACAGCGCACATCGTAGGCAGCTAGAAAAAGCTTGCGAGCCATTTATGTTAACTCTTTAAGCTAGGCAGAGAGCCTCAATATAAACTGCCACGCTTAAGCCCAGATCGTGGCAAGCGGCAAGCTTGCAAGTGCTACAATTCGGCCTAAAAACCTATTTTATTGGGGTGGGTGAGCAAATGACTCGCCAAGCACTAAACGATGGGTAAGAGCAGAGATCTTCCATGAACACACTGGTGGCTACGCTTGGGACTACCTGGCAGGTTTTGCCTGAAATTTTCGCCTATACCAATCCGGGCGCAGCACCTTTGTATGAGCACTCCAGTGCTGCAGGCGATATACAAGAAGAACGGAAAGACTATGGTCTAAGGCCGGTACAGTCACTTTGGATAATCACCACCGAAGGTGGCATTGAAGAATGGCAGAATTTATGCCAGTGGCAACAGTACCTGCCCGAGCCTATAGAAATGCGTTGCTGGTACATCAAGGGGATAGAAGAGCTCTTCACTCCTGGAGAGAACCGTGCCATGGCGGATCTAATCTACCGCGTGGCACTACATGCCCGTCTTCATACTCGCCGGAACAATAGCTGCTTGTATTTCGCGCTCGCCGGCGGCCGCAAGACTATGAGTGCTGAACTCCAGCAGGCTGCACATTTGTTTGGCGCCGACGCTCTATTGCATGTAGTGGACCGCTTTGCAAAACAAGAACGTGAGCAATTTAACAGCTTATCCTTCCAAAGCCTGTGTCAGCCTCTACCAAAAGAGTTCGCAGATAGCATTAGACCTTTGGTAACTAACGGGGATTTACCGGGGAATGAGGCTTTACTGAACAGCTTCCAGGAGCTTGATTGCGAATTTGAAGAGCGCTTCCCCCTTCCTGGCTTTGGCGATCAGCAAAGATTCTCCATTGAGTCTGTGCCCGCCCAAGATGATCTCCACGCTTGGGTTAAGGAACGCCAAAAGCGGGCTGAGGCCTTGCTTGCTAACTACCGCTTACAGGTCTCGGCTCATGAAAAACTAGGCAATTTCCGTGCCCTTTATGGCTTGTCGCCGCAAACTGTAGAAAAGTTACGCCAAACGCGGCTTGGCTGCGATCAACACAAGCAAGAGCAGGAGCTAGCTTGGTTGCGCCGCTTACCTAAAGCCGAATTGCATTGCCACCTTGGGGGTATTCTTGATAGTGCGGGGATGATTAGAGTAGCCGAAGCGATGGCCGATGATTTGGCTGCTGAAGATAGGCGCAATCGAGAATTCGCGATTTGGCGCCGGGATATGGAGACGGCGATTAGGTCAGGTAACATCCCATACTTGAAGAGCCTTCTCCCCGGCGGCTCTCTGAGCGGAAAGCCTTTACGGGATAACTTCTCAGTTACACAGCCACTCTCGGTAGCAGCACTGCTGTATGCCTTCAGGGATAACCCGCAATTGCTTGATTCACTGCTCTATGGTGTTTACCAGCAGCCCAGCCAGTTTACTGCTGTCGGCATAGAGAGCTATGAGGAACTAGGCAACTTACAAGGCTCTGGGCTCTTGCAGTCTGAGAAAACGCTGCGTGCAGCGATGGCAGAGCTAGGTGCAATATGCCGTCGGGAGCGGATTGGTTACCTAGAGCTGCGCTGCTCACCCCTAAATTATGTCAGAGGCGACTTAGATAAGGACGATGTGGTTCGCATCCTTGTTGAGGAGGCAGAGCGCATAGAGGATTGTGATGTTCGTTTGCTGTTCATTGCTAGCCGCCATCGCGATCCAGAACAGACCAAGGAACATATCGAGCTTGCCCTACACTGGTTCGATAACAGTAAGAGCTTTAGGGAGCGGTTTGTCGGTTTTGACCTTGCCGGGGCAGAACATGCAATGCAGCCTGCGGCAATGAGAGAGTATTTTCTCCCCTTGCATGAGCGGGTTGTGCGCATGACTATCCATGCGGGGGAGGGCGAGAGAGCCGAGAATATCTGGGAGGCGGTTTATGAGCTGTCAGCTGATCGTATAGGTCATGGTTTGACCCTTAAGGAGTACCCGGATCTGATCGACCGCTTCAGGGATCGGCGCATAGCGCTGGAGATGTGTCCGTCTAGTAATCGCCAGATACGTGGCTATTATCATCCCCATTACTCGCCCCAAGAAGAGCGCAAATACCCACTAAGCTCATACCTTGAGGCTGGTCTTCGGGTGAGCATCAACACGGATAACCCCGGCATATCTAGAACTAGCTTAAGCGAAGAATTCCTGACGGCAGCGCAGATGACCCCCGGCGGTTTAAGCGCTTGGCACATCCTGCAGATTATCCGCAATGGCTATCAAGCCGCATTTTGCGGTCAGGAGCAACGCCGCTCTCATTTGATTGAGGCAGAGAAAAAAATAATCGAGGCAGTGCAGGATGGAGCTATTGAGTAATGGGTAAAGGGAAAGTTTTGGTTGTGCCGCGACAGGATTTGCCGGATAGCTGGCTACCGCACGAGGGCGCATTGCGGTCGACGTGGGGCGAGGTCAAAGAAGTTATATCGACAGCCGGTACTCTTTGGTTAGAGCGCTCACAGGCAGAGTATGATCACGCATACAAGCAATTAATTGCGTATGTGCGCCTGCGTGATTCGCAGGGGAGTTATGCTGTCTATAAGCGCCAAGGCAGTGAGCAACGCCTCCACGGCTTATGGTCTGTTGGGCTAGGGGGCCATGTTGACGAAGGGGATTGTTCAGCAGCAGATGACTCAGACGCAGCTAAAGCGCTTGAAAGAGCTGCTTATAGAGAACTGGAAGAGGAATTAAATGGATTTACGCCAGAGAGGCTAGAGTTTTTGGGCTTGATCAATGAAGAGAAGACGGAAGTAGGATTGGTGCATTTGGGGATGGTGTGGGAGGCAGTTGCTGGTATTGATAGGCCCAAGCCAGGGGCCGAACTAGGGGAAATGGGTTGGCGCTCGCCAGGTCAATTACCAGAAGATGAACTAGAATACTGGAGCAGGCTAGCAATGCGGCTTTGACAAATGCTTAACCCGTCTAGCCTAGCGAAAACAAGGCCACTTCGGTTTATTCAAAGCTTTTTAACGCTTATCTCTATACGAGCAACAGGTTAGTGCCGGATAAGAAAAGTTGCTCATTTCAGGACACTGCCTGGCTACGGTAGTAACCGGTCCAAGGCCTCGCTCAACAGTTTATGCAGAGCTTGCGGGCTGTGTAGTGCAGCCTGGACATCGGCATGTTTGGGCTGATCGCCGTGGGCGAGGGCGTTGCGTAACTGACGCAATTGATGAAAGGCACGGCATTTTGGATCTTCTTTGCTCCGGCCTTGGCAGCTCTCAGCAAATGCATCACTTGCAGCTTTCCGTTTCTCGTGGTGGTCGAGTTGTTCTATCGAGTGATGCTCCCGCGTCAGCTGCGTAACAAAGGCTTCGTAACCATAGAGCGCAGCACGCAGGTAGTCCTTGCGCTCCAGTGCGCTGCGGGCGTGAGCGGCTTGACGAACATGCAGATGCTGACCGTCAACCCAGCTTATCTGATCCTCTAAGATTGGCTGGAAAAGACCGGCCGGTCCCGGTAGGGTAGTCTCGCTCAAAGTTTTACGTGCCTTGCGATAAGGACCTCTGGCCTGAGTCCCTTGGTGAATCGTCTCCTTAAAGCTTCCCTGGGCCAGGTTTTCGGCAATTTCTGGGGCCTCTTCGCGCAGAAGCTCGGCAACTCGCGACAAATCTCCTGTGGTGCGGCTGTGCTGGATCGCCTCCATCCAGTCAGCGAGCGCTAGAATGCCGACGATGTTGTGCATCTCGGCCTCTTTGGCGCCTGGCGGTAGCTGGGCATACCACAAGGCATCGACGCTGAAGCTCTGGGAATCATCTAGAGTGCGGCGATAAAGCGCTGCCATCATCGCTACCATAGGTAGGTGGCGGAAGCCGTGCGTGATGTCTATGGTTAGCCGATCGCTGCCTGAGGTGGCATCAACTAGGGTGTGGAGAATCTCCCAAGTCTGCTCCATGCCAGGTGTTTCGGGGATCAAGCGCAAATCCACCGTAAAAGAGGCCGTTTCGCTAAGTGCAGCTGCTACCTCAGAAAGTTGCTCGGCAGTGGTCGCTTGATTATCAACACTATCTGAGAGCGCGAGATCCTTCTCCTCACCCAGTTTGACTTCCGGGTAGTCAACGATTACCTGATCCCACATGCTCCCCGAGGTGCCGAGAATTACCAGTCGGTCAGGCTTAGTGTATTGGGCAACGCCATTGCCAATGAAGGCAATGCCATTCTGTACAGCACCATCGGGAAAATTATAAGCGATGCGCTCATAACCCTGCTCAGGGCGTCTAGTGCGACCAATGAATGAGACAAGTGTGTGCACCCTTAATGCTCCATTGTTGTAATGGGTTTACTAAGAACAAGTAGATCTAATTATCAGCGGCGTATTCTGCTAGCTGATAGCGGCCCATACCCATCACAGCGCCTTTGCCTACGTGCAACCATTGTCCTAACCAAACCCAAGGCCATATCTCCTCTGGGACTGAATCAAGTTGAAACTCTCCAAGTAGGCCTCCCATCGGCACACGGCGATCTTGTGGTGTTGAGTGACGGTGCCAATCAAACCAATGCAGCTCTGATCGGTTCAGACCGATTGATCGGCCGAGCTGAGTCAGGTATCTAAAATCAGTTTCAGTTGCTTGGCTAGTTATACTGTTGAGCATGGAAGCTCTGCGCAGCAGGGCAGAGATAAAAACTCCAGGATCGAATTGTTCGGAGCCCACATAGCGGTTTTTGCGCCGCAACCGCAAAGGGTGCTGCTGCACTCTGATGGTTATAAATTCTGGAGGATGGGGAGGATGTTGCGGCGTTGCTAATTCATTTATCTTGAGCAGCTCTTCTGCTGTGACGTTGATTTTGTTGTCTGCCCCGCTGGCTGCCAACCCATCTGTATTAACTAGGCTAATCCTCTGGAGCTTTAGCTTTGAGCGCTTAAGCTGGAGGTTATGCAACACAGGTAATAGCGTAGGCATCCAGCGCAGGGCAGGGTTAAGCAAAATTAGCTCTACCTCTATTTCACTCCCGGCAGAATATTCACCCCCTGGGCTTACCGGTGAGAGAACAAAAGGGTGGGGAGCTTTAGGGTAGTTTTTAAGTAATTTTTCCGCACTAACTTCTTCGCTGTAGGGGTGGGTCCTCGCAGTAACGGCCTGCGTTGGTGTTTCAAACAGCTGGCCATAAGCACAATGGGTGGCGGCTAAACATCCATCACAACGCTCCGCTCCTGTCACACAGCTAGCACGGCGCAGTCGGTAACCTAAGGCGCTACGCCAGATAGAACCCGGAAAAAATGGCAACTTAACCTGTTGCTCAGCACGGTAATGCAAACGCAATGGCAATAAGGGAATCATCGTTTATTTATTTTATATGATGCTTAGATTTAAGCATTTTTGCTTGAAAAAAAATTCTGAGATTTTAAGGTATCGGCAGCTTGCAGATGTATTTAATCTGTCAATATTAAGTGCTTACGGCGAGCCGGATTCAGTCCGGACAAAAATGTTATTAGCACCACCTGTCGCTGTTTTAATCCCTTCTCAAACAGGGCCAGATTCAGACTGGTCGGGTGGGAGTGCCCATTCAAGATACAGATCGTCTTAATCCCTTCTCAAACAGGGCCAGATTCAGACTTACTCAACCAATTGCAATGTTCTATGTCACGGGGGTCTTAATCCCTTCTCAAACAGGGCCAGATTCAGACTCTGCTGCGACTGCGGAGCCAACGCTCAGGAAACGTCTTAATCCCTTCTCAAACAGGGCCAGATTCAGACTCCTCGGCTCTATAACCCCTTTCAAAACAGATATCTACAAGGGGGTTTGACAGAAATTGAGGTGCCCGAATACTTAACATAAGCTGGCATCTGCACTCTATTCTCATTTTTAAAGACCCCCTGACTATCTTCACGATCATACCGGTTATAACCAAGCAAGGCCAGTGAGCGCTTTGCGGTTCCGGGCCCAGGGCTAGCAGTAGGGCCTGTCACATTGAACATGCTACCTTCGCGGATCCGTGCACACTCGCGCATGCCGCATCACCGAAATGCACCTGCTTGGGATTGAGTCAAACTCCAAGTTTTGGCTGCGGGCCTACTCGACCGTCCCCGGATAGCGCGAGATAAACCAGGCTTGCCTAATTCCAACAGGGCAGTCCAAATCGCTGCTAAAGCTCCTGGTTCTTTGATTGCTGCTCTCTTTGTTGTTTGATCTTATTCGCCCGTCAGTTCGCCATAGATCTGCCGAGCTTGCTTCATAGCCCTGCCCCGTGGATCGTTCCACCAGCCTCGCTCTTGCCACCGTCGCCGGATATCGGCAAGCACTTCGCTGCGGGTCTCCAGATCATCGATCAGCTGGCAGGCCTGCGCCAATTTTTTGCCCCGCAGCACCTCTTCCAGGGAGCTGTTGTGCGCCTTCTGGAGCTCGGCGATCTTGGTGTTGACCCAAGGGTGGCCCGCGTCGCCGGGATCCTCACGATCCTTTTGCTCTTCAGGGTCCTGCCCGGTGGGAGGTGGCCCGGAATCCGCTGGCCAAAGTATCACCCAGCCGAGCGGTGCCTGCGGCTGCCCGCGCTCCACCACCAACCGCCGGGTCTTGGGGAAGCGATGCGGCTGCTTCACCTTCCAATGTGTTTCAGCAAGCACGGTGTGGAAGGTTTCGTCGCTCAGCCAGTCCCCGGTCATGCCGAGCCAGCCGATGCCGAAACCTAGTCGTAGCGGCGCGCCCCCTTGCTGGATCGCCTGCTCCAGTTGCTGTTCAAGCTGTTGCCAAGTTCGGTAAGCGGCCTTAAGCTCCCATGCAAATAAGTCTTTCTTTTCACGCTGGATTTGATGACGGGCATGGCGTATGAGCACATCCCGCAATTCACAAAAGCCTCTGGGCAACGCGATATGCTCGTTGCCTGTGGCACGCCAAGCGGACTCATTAGCGCAAAGCAGGCCGTCCCAACTGATCTGGGTGGCCAGCACAGTCCCTGGAGCCAGGGCTTCAGCATTCAGGGCCGTGGCTTGGGACCAGTCATCGACCTGGCGCCTACCTGAGCGGGTAGTGACGTGCCATCCGACCTTTCCGTCCCGCGGCGACTTAGCTATCCGGATGTCCACCCAGCTCAGGGCGCTCCTCGGTGCTTGGGCATCGCGGGGACGCAGGACGCGGAAGGCATCGGAATTGGGACCAGGTCTGCCCGATCCGGCGTGGGCGGGGGCACTGGTCAGTCGGCCCAGGAAGCGGGCGGCCGCAAAACGCGGTGGTTTATTCAGCTCCTGGGCGCGAGGCTGAATGACTTGGTCGCGTAGATGTTGCGCGATCCAAGCCGTGCGCAGCGCACCCTTGAGGGCACTGCCGGGCAGCAGCGGGCGAAGCCAGGCGTCCTTGATCGTGGACCGGATCTCCGGGGAGGCGGGGGCGTGCCCAGGCTCATGGGGCGGCAGGTCGTAGCCCGGAGCATGGGAGGCGCCGCCAGCGAGGGTTACAAGATCCTGCAGGCCGGGCATCTCCTGGTGGGCCAGGTAGGCCTCGACCTCGTCTCCGCCCTGTTCAGCGAGCCGGCGCTCAAGCCCTGCCTTGTCGATGACCCGGAATGGGTGTCCAGGCCGCTCCTGGACGAAGTCGGCGTCCTTGATCAAGCTTTCGCCATCGCCGATGTGCAACGGCGTGACCACCTCGATGCACACGTTCTCGGTTTCCGGGCGGGCTCCACGAATGTCGGTCATCTATCCCTCCTCGGGTCGCAGCATCAGGGCTCGGCCATCCCGGTAGATAGGGTGGGGCAGCTCCGAGGCCAGAGCTCTGGGCGTCACGTCCAGAACCCGGCCCTGGATCGTCACGGACAGGAAACTTCCCTCGGTGAGCATGCGCACTCGGGCGCGGCGGATGCCGTAATTCGCGATCCAGCCACCGCGCGTCGTGATGTCGTAGGCGCTACGCTCATCGCCTGCCCATTGGCGCTCGCTGAGACCGGGATTGGCCAAGGAGACGAGCACACCGGACTCTCCCGGCTCGGTTTGGCGGACACCGAGCCGCTCCTGGAAATCTGCAGCAGGCTCCCAGGTGAACTGTCCGTTGCCGGCGTTTCGGTCGGCTCCGAGGCCCGTATCACCGAGTAGCGACAGGGCTGCCTCGAACCCTTGTCGAGCAGTTTCATCGGCGTGCTCTGCGAGCAGGTACAGACCCGCCGAGGGGAGGAAGTGAATGCGCCCGAACTCGAAGAGCTGCCCCTCCACCGGGCCGTCGGTTATGCGGTCTACGTTCAGCCGGGGGCGTCGCTCCTGCGCCCAGGCGGGGGAAGGCTCAGACGCCTCATCCCGGGCGAGTGCGATCTCTTTTTGCGGGGTACAAACCGTATCGGGATGAAGGGCCTGTTGCCACCCCTCATGCCAGATCCGGTGCCATAACCGGGGGGATAGCCATTGAACACCTTTGGTTACTTTAGCCAACGCCGGATCGCCTTGCGGGGCTGGGGCAGCACGATGCGGGACTGGGCGCGGTAGCAGCGGCGTACCTTCTAACCATGGCATCGCCGAGCTAACCCGAAACGGCGGCTTCGCGGCACGTGCCGTGGCGTTCTCGGGGTCCAGCTGACCCCAGGTCGTCAGCAGCGCGGCGCTCACGGTATCGGACCGGACGAACGGGTCACTAGCCTCGTAATAACCGGTTCCTCGGTCATCGATGTGTAGGGGCGCTCGAAAGTGTAGGCGGTAGCAACGCATGGCGCTACTCCCCGTCAGGCGGTGGCCGTGGATGGGGAGGTTGCCTCCGGGTGCCCCTGGAGCGCTGGCGGGATATCCAGATCCGTGATGGGGATTGCCTCGCGGCCCTCCCGGTAGGCCTGGCTGTCGCGCTCCAGGAGCTCCCGGAGGTCCACGCTGATCCGACCGTAGCCGCGCGAGCCGTTGCCGCCGAGCGTATCGTCCTGGAGCAGGTCCAGACCCTCAAGGATGAGGTTGAGCCACTGCTGCCGGTCGTCGGCGACCATGACAGTAATGACGAGCTCAAAGTCGAAGCGGGCGCCCGCGGGAACGCGCTCGAGCTGCCGAGGCATGGCGGCGGAAGTGATGCGGTCGATGCTGACCTCAGTCTTGACCTCCGTCATGGGCATGTCGGTGCCCGGGGCATCCATAAGTGCCTGATAGCTATCCGGTGTGAGCCGGGCATCGCGCACAATCAGCCGCGAGGGGCCGCGGGCGTTCTGGTCCGCAGTGATCCCGAAGAGCTGGGCGAGCGCAGTGCTCGGATCACGCCCGGGCACCCCGGCGTTGTTCTTGCCTAGCGCAAAGCCGCCCTCGGCATTACCATTCGCACCCTCCAGCCCGCGAGCACGCTCAAGTAGCGAGCGCAGCTTGCCCCGCAGGGAGCTTCCGGGGACGTATGGCGTATGGTCGAGCGGGTCGCGGACCACTACGCTGTCCGCACCGCCGATGCCCAGCCCCGTTTCACTGCCGCCGATGTGCAGCCCCGTCTCGGCGCGCAGCTCGCCGCGTAGAAACACCTTGGACTGCAGTGTGGCGTATTGGCTGACATCCGTCATGGCTACTTGCCTCCGTGGTACTGATGATAAGCGACGATGGCCTCATAGAAGGCGCTCAGGCGCCGTAGCGCGTTCTGGTCGCCTTGCTGGGCTACGACATCGAGGGCGGTTGTTACCGCATCATGGAGCGGCTTGAGTCTGTTCTCTCGCGCGGTGGCGTAGGCAAGGCGTGGCTTGAGTAGCAGCAGTTCGCGTCGCACGTTCGGAGAGAGGGGTGCATCCCCGGAAGGGCTGTGTTGCTGCTCGCGCATTTCTAGGCGCTTGATGGAGGAGAAGATGTTGCGCACCTGGCTAGTAGAGACCTGTTTGCCCATGTCCTGGCCTAGACGCTCCGCCGTAGCTACGAGCTGGTCCGCCTGATCGTCCTCGATGAAGCCGCGGATGGTGGCTGGATCGGAACCCGAAGGTCCCTGTTGCTTATGCCTAGGGTGGTTGGCATTGGCTGCGTTCATGGTGCGTGTACCTCCTCGCCTCTATCTGGAAGATAATTACCGCTTTGCCGGTACTTGAGCTCGACCCATCGCCCGGGCAGGCCTAGCAGGTGCGGGTCCGGTGGCTTGTGTGGCTGTTGCTGCTCGATGAAAACTTCCTGGAGCCGATCGATCGCCCCGACCGCTTCGGTGTGATGCTGATGCCGACGGCGCAGCCGCCGCAAACGGCTCAACAGCTGCCAGCGCCAGCGCTGCGCCTCGACAAGCGCGTGAAGTTCGGTATCGCTCCAGCGCCCCTGCGCATAGCGCCGCTGCAGGCCCTCCATGTCCGCCACGGCGCGACGCAGATAGCCAAGGACAGCGCGATTGCCCGTCGCCTCGAGGAATCTCTCCAACTGCTCGCGCACTCCCTCGACGTGCTCCATCTGCTCCCAGCCGACCGGGGTATGGAGGAAGGCGAGGGCGCACTTGTCGCGGGTTTGGCCCTCTTTATCGCTGCGTCGATGACCCTTGGCGTGCTCCTCCTGGATTCCGGCGAGTTCCGCGGCGTGTCCGATAGGGTAGCGCCCGCCCACCAGCTCGATACCACCAGAGAGGGAGAAGACCGGGTTGTGGCTGGCAAAGCGCTGCAGATCGTGCTGGATGCGTACCGCCAACTCCGGCATCGCGTGCCAGGCACCGACGATAAAGAGATCGTCGCCGCCGGCGTACATGATTTGCGCTGGGGCCTCTGCCTGCTCGAGCAGGCGGGTGAGGTGAGTGCTGAAGAACCAGTGCAGCTGCCGCGATAGCGTAGCGGTGCGCGACAGCGACCCCATATCGGCGCTGCTTTCGGTTTCGGTGGTGCTGCCGAAGCGCAGCCCACGGGCGAAGATCTGCCCGAGATTATCAACGTCCATGCGCAGGATGCCGAGCCGCTTAATGCCCTGCGAGGATGCCGCGAGCTCCTCAAGCTCGCTCTCCCCGCAGCTCTCCTGCCAGCGACCTATGAAGCGGGCGCTGTAGGCGATCCCGGGGCGGGCCTCGGCCAGCTCTGGCCAACCCTCCAGGCGCTCCAAAACGTCGCCGGCGGCGAGCGGGAGGCTCTCCGGATCCTCGCGGCTGGGCAGGCGAATGACGCGGCCAGTGCCGGGAAGCTCCCATCCCCGTCGCTGCGTGCCCGGCTCGTGCCAGGTAATCGCGCTCGCATGCCGGATGGCCAAGCCTAGCTGCTCAAGATCATTGCACTGTTGGCAGAGCCTGCGGCCTTCTCCGCGATCGCAGATGTCGCCCGGCGGATCGTCGCGCCCACAGGCGTGGCAGTGCCCGTCTTCGGACGGAGATTCGGGGGCAAAGAAATCCTGATCCTCCTTTTCTGGGGGATGCGCCATGCGTCCTGCCCAGGGGCGCGTGCGGTCCCGGTGGAGGTCATCTATCGTCGCCTGCCAGCGCTCGCCCATATGGCCCGCCCGGAAGTGATTCGGGGCGAGGTGTGCGGTGCCCAGGCCTAGGCGGAGCTGGCCCTGGAAGGGGGCCAGAAGCTCATCGTTGATGGTCGCGGCGACCTGACGAGCCTGATCCACGCGGGTGCTGGGGATAAGCAAGAAAAATTTGCCGCCCGAGGCGTATATCTGCGCCGGTGCGTGCAGGTCAAGCTCGCGGCGCATGCGGCTGGCTAGACCGTCGGTGAGAAGCTGCAGGTACAGCGAACGCCCCCGCAACGCGCGAGCTGCTCCGCGACTGGTGATACGGTAGATGAAGCGCTGGATGCCTGAGAGATCACCGCATACCAATGCCCACTTGGCGGTCTGGTCCCTTTTCTCGACGTTCTCCAGGCCGTCGCCTTGGTCTTGGTGATAGGTGTACAGCCCCTCGGCGATGGCAGCCGTCACCCGCAAGTGGTCAAACAGCGAGATGTCCGGGTGCGCGGTGTTAGTTGCCGAGGGCACCTGGGCGGTGTAACGCTCGAGCAGAGTAAGTAGTGTCCCTATGATCGCGCTGGGCGGGGCCTCGGCGGTGGGGAGTTGCTCAAGCTGGCCGAGTAGGTCTTGGCCAAGCCGTGCGTAGGCGTCCCCCAGATCCTGCTGGCTTACCCAGGCGCATTTTTCACGATCCCAGTTCATGGGCGGATCCATTTTGTGAGCATGCTCCGGGAAGTAGGGCGACCCTGGCTCCATCGGTGTCAGGGGGACGCGGGTTTCCGTGGTGCGCGCTCGACCGGGATCGGCCTCGAGGGTTACGCGCTCCAGGATAGGCTCGAGCCGGACTTTACGGCTGATAAAGCGAGCGTCGATGCCTAGCGGATCCCGCTCCTGGCTTGCTAGATCATCGGCTCTCTTTATGAGAGCCTCCAGGGCGCTCGAGGGCTTGTGATGCCGGGCGGCCAAGTTTAGCCAGTGATCCGTACCAATCCCGAGGTGCTCTGGATCAAGCGCAGGTATTCGCTCTGCAAGGCGCTCGGCCCAGGCCAAAGTATGAACAGCGTGCTTGTGGCTAAAATAACGGCCCCTTATTTGAAAAGGGCAGTATGCTTGAAGCATATCCTCATCATTTCTATAGCTGTCGAGCAAGTCGCCTCGCTCGAAGAGCTTGCCGATGTCGTGGATCAGGGCGCCGAGCACAACATGATCTTGCGTACGCCAGCTGGTTTTTATTTGCTCCGTGCTCATGATATCGCGTCCTCGCTTATGATCTCGTAGCGACCAAGACCCATACTAGCCCCACGGCTAGCATGAACCCACTGGCCGAACCAAAGCAGTGACCAGATGAACACCAGGTCGTTACCATCAAGCAGGGCTTCGCCGATGACTCCCCCCATAGGAACGCGTCTGCCTTGCCGAGCCGAGAAGCGTTGCCAATCGTGCCACCTCCAGTCAGTCTTTTGCCAAGCTATGCCGCGCGCTATCTCAACCAAGGTGCGGGGATCTCCTTCCAGGGGGCCTGGGCCGTGGAACTGGCTGAGCATGGACAGCCGCCTTAGCAGGGTACGGAACAGGTCGTGGAAAGCCAGCTCTTGTGCCGAAACGTGCCTGCCTCCACGACGAACTCGCAGCGGAGTGTGCAGGCGCAGCCGCACGCGATTAGGCACCGGCGGTGGTTTCGGGTGCTGCGCTGGTTGCGGCTCAAACGTCTCGCCAGGAAGGTACACCAGCGCCCAATCCCCATCACCTGGCCCGCACTCCTGGTGCACCGTCTCCAGAGCCAGCGGCACACGCTGCGGGCCTAGCCCCTGCTCGCCGGCAGCCTGCAAGACATGGACCCAGTAGGGAATGGTGCCGGTCGCTCTGCCTAGCAGGGTGACGCCGAGGGAAAGTTTTTCGCCAGCGCTAACCTGGCCACCACTATTTAGCGACAAGCCAAGTACAAAGGGATGAGGCGCCTTAGGATAGCGCGCCTGCCATTTAACCATATCTTTACCTAATTTATCGGGAGCAGGTGTGGGCGTTTCAAAAATATCAGCATGGATGCAATGCCGGTATAAAAGACATAGCTCGCATGTACGCTTGCCTGTTACGCACAGATGGCGTTTAAAAGTGTGTCCCAATAACCCCCGCCAGGCGGACCCGAGGTAGCGCGGCAGTCGTCCGTCTTCTTGAGCACGGAAGGTGAAGCGATAGTGGGCTACTGGCATCTCAGGAAACATTACGGGCTCTGCGGGTTACTAAATTAGTCTTGCTCGAGCTTCAGTAAACAAACTAAGAAGCTGACGGCGGGACACGCTACTACTGGCTAAGTCAGCCTCAATCTCTTCATGCTGGGGTAAACTAGCACGTGCTGCCCCGGCACAGCTATTTTTAATATCCACAACAGGAGTTGTTCCGGCTTGCTGATTCATAAAATGCTTAAAGCTTATCCGCCAGTAGTGCCGCAGCATCAGGAAGGCCTGCCGGGTATGCATGTGTGTTTGGAAAGACTTGCCAATATGGATCCTGAAGGGCATAACATTCACTCTATCGTTTTACGCATGCATGAGCCGATCTTGATAGGGCAAATGGTTGCACAACAACAACTGTAAAAAGACATTGGCAAGCTTGCCGGCTCAAGGCTCCCCCACCATGCGGATCTGTTCAGGAGTTAAGCGGAGGGCATAAGTGCTTTGCGGGCGGTTGCTGCATGCGTGAATCTGATAGCGCGCTACCGCCCGAGCCGGTAAACCGCTGCGCTCGGCGAGCGCTTTGTTAAGTCGCGAGCGGGTGCGCTCGAAGTAGTTGGAGCACCCCTCCGATTCTAGTTCTTCGCGCGCTGAGTGGAGGCTTTCGTGAAGCGGCGAATTGCTGCCGTCGAGCCAATCTATGTAGCGCTCCAATTCCTTCGCTGCTTCGTGATCAAAGCGCAGAGGTGGCTTTTCTCGTCGGGCGCGATCGGCAAACCAGGTTAACCAGACGAAGTGGGTAGGGGAGAGCTTTATTACCTGACCCTGGAGATTGGCGGTTCGCTCGGCTAAATCGAGGGCAAGCTGAGCTGGCGTGATAACTTGTTGTGCACGCTCAACAGCTTCACTGAAGGAAAGTCCGGCATAAGGTAAATCCTCACCTAGTTCCTCACGCAGGCGCACGAACGGGAGGTCTGCTAGACGCACCTGCGCCTCGGCGGTGCTGATGATGTCGTTACGACCGGGAAGCTGCAAAGTCAGTGGCTGCGGCGGGGGATAAAAGAAGCTCGGATGCGACTCAAAAGGTGCGTTGACTAACACATGGCTGAGGCGGTCACTCGGTCGTGCGTATAGCGAGAGCGAGTAACCAGCATAAAAGCCCATGGTTTTGCGGCCCCCGGCAATAGAGACGTGGAGTTTCTGCGTCTGCTGGGTGAGCTGACGTATGCGCTCATGGATTAAGTCAGCTGCGGCGCAGTTGTCCTGCTCAGTAACTATGTCTGCCAATGGTTCCCCATCTAAGCCGTGGATTACATGCACACATGACTCATCAAAAGCCAAGTTTGCTCGATCAAGGCCGTAGTCTTGATAAAAACGATCCAGGTAGCCATGTCCACCATCCTTAGATAGCAAGGTTAGTAGAAGACGCCTTCGTCCCTCCGTGGTTGTAATGATTTCCAGGCGGTCGGGTAAGGCACCCTGGCTCTCAATGGTGATTGCATACAGCGTCTCTGTAACCACTTGCGGCGTTAGCCCGGCGATACACAGAAGCGTATTCTTGCCCTCGGTTGCCATGAGGGTTTCCTTTATGAGCTATGATTTGCCATAAGTATAGGATAATGCATGTTTGGCCCTGAACCCTGCAAGCTTGCCAACTTCTGGCTCTGTGTAGCGCACAACTACTCTCTATAGGGATTGAGAAATCGGAGGTTTTATGACTACTTGGTTTGTTTCCCGTCATCCTGGAGCAGCGGCTTGGGCCGAGCGTCAAGGAATAGAAGTGGACAGGTTTGTTGAGCACTTGGATTGGGCAGCGGTCGAGCGAGGAGATGCTGTTATAGGGACACTACCGGTCCATATCGCTGCGATGATCTGCCAGCGCGGTGCTGCCTATTGGCATTTGTCGCTGGAGCTGCCTCTAGATATGCGCGGTAAGGAACTTAGTGAAGATGACATGGAATTAGCTGGTGCCAGGATCGAGCGCTTTCACGTAGAGAAAAAGTGACTCATCCAAAAAATCACTCGATTGAACTTCTTGTAGATACTTAATTAAGTCCCAATCTGCGTGTTTATTTGTTCTGAGCTTTAAAGTAACCCCGCCGCATAACATCCCAGTACAGCAATATTCCGGCTCTGCAGAATTAGCGATTTTGTGCAGCCAGTTATACTCTAATCCCTTCTCAAACAGGGCCAGATTCAGACGGCTGTTGAATCGTTAACAGCTATCAGAAAGGAATTGTCTTAATCCCTTCTCAAACAGGGCCAGATTCAGACGGACCAGGACACGGAATGGTTCAACATAAAATTGTCTTAATCCCTTCTCAAACAGGGCCAGATTCAGACATCCGCGTATGACAACTCTTACGCACTGGTGGGGTCTTAATCCCTTCTCAAACAGGGCCAGATTCAGACCAACTCGAGCGTGACGAAATAAGCCCGGAGTGCGCGTCTTAATCCCTTCTCAAACAGGGCCAGATTCAGACGTGATGAAGGCGGTGCCCTACGTCCAAAAGGACGCCGTCTTAATCCCTTCTCAAACAGGGCCAGATTCAGACGATAGTGTAGGCAACCAAAATCCTGTCAAGGTCCAGGTCTTAATCCCTTCTCAAACAGGGCCAGATTCAGACAGGGAAGCGATTGATATATTTCAACGAACTATAGGGTCTTAATCCCTTCTCAAACAGGGCCAGATTCAGACTCCTCGGCTCTATAAGCCCTTTCAAAACAGATAGCTACAAGGGGGTTTGACAGAAATCGAGGTGCCCGAATACTTAACATACGCTGGCAGTTG
Organism: Halorhodospira halochloris; assembly: GCF_002356555.2. NCBI lineage: Bacteria > Pseudomonadati > Pseudomonadota > Gammaproteobacteria > Chromatiales > Ectothiorhodospiraceae > Halorhodospira > Halorhodospira halochloris. The sequence goes on along the minus strand of NZ_AP017372.2, from coordinate 2,266,262 downwards.
CACTCCATTCTCATTTTTAAAGAACTCCAACACCTATACTGGATCATACCGTCTGTAACCAAGTCAGGCTAGAGCGCTTTAAGGGTCCGTTCTGTGGACAGTAGGTCATATAACCTTCAACACTGACCACGCTACCGCCGGGCACGTGCAATTTCGCGCGTGCCATCCCGACATACCCATAACCATTGCTGGATTACTCCGGCACTGGTCGCTAGCATGGCCCGGGGGGAGGGCACAAGAATAAGCGTATATATCATGAAAGTATTTGTAAATAATTCCCCAAGCTAACCCAACCAAAGGAGCATACGGGAGCGTCATATCATGTCGCTTGCCCTTGGTTGCTTCTTGGCTGATGCTGAAATAAGGCGCTTGACGGGGCCAGCCTGGGTGGCTTATCACCACCGAATCGCCGGCGGGACAGGCTAAGAGCAAGGGTAGTATGGTGGAAGAATAGGGAAGTAGGCTGGAGCGCCGAACACATCCTCGGGACGAATCAGTGCTCCGACATCTCCGGCAACCTTTAGAGCAGGGGTGAAGTTATGCGCAAGACCATCACCGTGACTACCCATCAACGCGAGGAGCTCGTTGACATCACTGAACCGATCCGGCGAGCCGTCGCGGAGGCGGAAGTTAGCGACGGCCTGCTAGCGCTCTATGTGCAGGGCGCCACCGCGGCCATCATGATCCAGGAGAATTGGGATGCGAGCGTCCCTCGCGATGCCGTCAACCTTTTACAGCAGCTTGTGCCTCGCGGGGTCTGGGAGCACGATTCGCAAGATGGCAATGGCGACTCTCACCTTAAAGCCGGGCTCATCGGCCCGAGCGAGACCATACCCATAATCAACAGCAAAATGGGGCTCTCCACTTGGCAGGGTATCTTCCTCGCTTGCGAGTTTGATGGGCCTCGCCGTGAGCGCACGGTGGTATGTACGCTGATTGCTATGTGATTTAGCAAGGTAAAGACCTAACGGCAGCGAGGAGAGATCAGGGTGTCACGCTCTATCACAGTAGGCGGCGGCTGTTTTTGGTGCATCGAAGGCGTTTTTCAGCAGCTTCCAGCAGTACACCAAGCCATCTCCGGCTATGCCGGCGGCGAGTCGCCCGACCCAAGCTACCGCGAGGTTTGCAGCGGCCGTACCGGACACGCCGAGGTAGTGCAGGTTAACTTTGATCCGGAGCAGGTCGAGGAGCGAGCCCTGATGGAGCTCTTCTTTGCTATCCACGACCCGACCCTGCACAATCGCCAGGGTCCCGATGTAGGGTCACAGTATCGTTCGATCATTCTCTATGCCGATAAGGAGCAGCGGCAGACCGCCGAAGCCGTCATCAAAGAGATAGGGGCAGCAGGCGAATACTCCGCGCCCATCGTTACCGAGTTGGTTCCGTTAACTACTTTCTATCCGGCGGAAGAAATGCATCAGCGCTATTACGAGGCGGCACCGGAGGCGCCTTACTGTCGCTCGATGATTGCACCTAAGATCGCCAAAGCCCGTGAGCGTTTTCCTCGCTTGTTTGATGGCTGGGCAAATTAACCAGCGGGAAGGACATATTGTGAGGTGGCAACGCTTCTCAACGTCCGCCGTACGACACTTTTTTGTGCTGCCACAGCGCCACCAGAACGCAGCATGAGTCGGTAATCGTGCACACGCTCTACACCACCGGCTACGAGCGCACCGATCTCGACACCTTTATCGTTACCCTGCAGAGGGCTAGCGTGGCGACCGTCATCGATGTTCGGGCCAGCCCCCACTCCCGTCGGCGGGAATTCGCTTTCAAGCACCTCGCCAGAGAACTCCCCGGCGCCGGCATCGGCTACGAGAGCTGGCCGGTCCTCGGCGCCCCCCAAGCCGCCCGTGACGCCGCCAAGGTGGGGGACGCACAGCGCTTTTACCAGCTTTACGCGTCGCATCTGGAAGAACCGAAGCCCAAGGACGCTCTCCATTCCCTCGCCGAGCGAGCCGTCACCGAGGCGGTAGCCCTGCTCTGTTACGAGCGGGACCCGGCAGAGTGTCATCGGCTGTTGATCGCGGAGCGCTTGGAGCGAAGCCACAAACTCGCATCGCATCACCTGGCTGGATAAGCATGTGGCAACGGATAGGCGCCCACGCGAGCGTAGGCCGCCGCCGATTCGAGGACTTCGCGCACCTGCCGTTGGGTTGCCCCTTCCCGGCCCCTAAGCCGACTGGGAACATCCACGCGTGCCAACCTCAGGCGATTTCCCGGACAACGGCAGTCCAGGCTGCAGCGATGTTCGACAAGTCGTAGCCGCCGCCACCCAGCGCTAACAACCGACCTTCAGCCCAGCGTTCAGTCAAAACGCGCAGACGTCGTGCCGCCGATGCGTGCGTCTTCGACGTATAGCGCAGACTCGCGAGCGGATCCCCGGCAAGCCCGTCGGCACCGCACTGCATCACGATGACCTTCGGCTGGTGTCTCTCAAGATGCGCTTCGATGCGCTCCCAGGCTTCGACAAACGCGTCGTCGTCTGCGCCGGGAGGCAGGGGGACGTTGAGCTTCGTGCCGTGCGCTGCCCCCTTTCCTTGCGCCTCGGCGGCGCCAGTGCCCGGAAATAGCGTGCGACCATCTTGGTGGATGTCCGCAAAGATCACCCGTGGGTCGGTCTCGAAGCTATCGTAAACCCCGTCGCCGTGGTGGACGTCGATATCCACGTAGGCGACAGGCGCTACTCCGGCGGCAAGCAGCGTCTCCAGAGCCACACCACAGTCGTTGTAGACACAGAAGCCGCTCGCCCGGTCGCGCTGGCCGTGGTGAAGCCCGGCAATCGGGACGAAGGCCCGCCGCACGCGCCCTGCCAGCAAGTCGTCGACCGCGGCGGCCACGGTCCCCACGACACGCTTGGCTGCGCCGTCGATCCCGGGCACGGCCGGCGTATCTCCCAGGTCCAGCGGCGCACCCGTGCCAGCCAGCGACTGGACACGCTCGACGTACTCCCGCGCATGAAAACGCGTCAGCGTCGCCGTATCAGCCTCCGCTAGCGGCAGCGCCTCATACGCAAGCTCGAGTTCATCGAGCGCCTCGAGGAATGCCGCCATCCGCCCTGGGCCAAACGGATGGCCAGGTCCGAAGTGGTAGGCCCCGAGCCGCTTATCGGTAGCGATGCGCAGCGGTACGCCCGTCATGGCTCTACCTCCGCAGATCGTCAACATGGCCAGAAGCAGCAGCGTGCGCTAACTTGATCAGAATCTGTATGAACACTCGGTTGCCCCTGCCTTGAGAGAAGTGGCGGCTGGTGACACGACTGTTGGGTCTACCCCATGTCAGAATGACCGCTTACTGCCTAACGAAGTTATCCCGGAAGGCTATCAGCGCTTCCCGGCGCCCTCTTCGCCTACAGAAACACGCACGGCGATGCCGTCCTGATCATTCACCGCTTCGATCAAGCGTGCGCCGTTGATGGCGACACCCTCACCGGCTATATCAGGCAGGGCGCGGACGAAACGCCGGTCAAGCTCCGGATTCGACCCGTCGGGCGCCGACGGATGGCTCTCGACCCAAACCTCGCCCCGCGCCGAGCGTCCGATCCGGAAAGGCTGATCGACGAAGCGCACCGGTGTCCCCGCCTTGACACGCTCAAATAGGTGCTCTATATCTTGCGGATGCATCCGTGCGCAGCCGTGCGAGGTACGCTCGCCGATGCTGTGCGGCTCGTTAGTACCGTGGACGAGGTAGCCGTCGACCTCAAGTATAAGTACGTGTTCCCCGAGCGGATTCTCAGCACCCGGCGGAACCATGCGCGGCAAAGAGCCGCTTTCATCACTAGCGGCTCGTGAGTCACGGATCGATTCCGGCGGATACCACGCCGGGTTCTCAAGCCTCTCGGCAACCTCGGTCTTCATCGCTACGGGCGTCGGCCATCCCTCCCGGCCGGTGCTGATCGGGAAGACCTCGACCGCATCCGTCTCTTCGGGATAATGGAAAAGCCGCATGCCGGCGACGTCGATGACCAGACCCTCGCGCGGCGTATCGGGCAGCACATGTCGGGCCGGAATGCGCAGCGCCCTTTCTGATGCGTTCTCTGTAGCCGTGTGCGGATTCGCGGCACGAAGACGCTCAACGCCCACGCCCTCGCGCTCAGCTACCTCGGCGAGAGCTTCATCAGGCTTCACCGGAACGTGGTAAACGCCTCCGACGACCTCTACCTGCGCTGGCGCCTCGTAACGGTGCAGCGCGCGCTCCCGGTCTCCCGGCCCCGCGCTAGCCGTGGATGGGCCAGCCAAAGCCGGAGCGAGTAGCGCTGCAGCGGCGGCGGTGCAGATCGTGGGCGAGCAAAGCCACATATCTCTGTTCTGGTCAAAATGATTTCGGACACCAATTTTAGCAGCTTACCTCAGCATACTTCCGCCGGGGCCAAGCCCTTGTTGTGGTTCAAAGGTAACGGACACCTCGCTCTGGTTCAGCAAATGCATCCGCTAACTTACGCGCGCCTACAAAGCACCTCAACTATACCCACCACCCTCCATTTCCTCACCTGTGCCATCCCCCCTGCGCAGCACCTCCATCAAGGCCTGGCTTTGCTCCTGATGGTAGCGAGCTAGCTCCTGTGCCTCTTGGTGCCGCTCTCTCTCCTGCATTACCTCAGCCTGCAACTGCTCAATCCGCTCCTTATGGCGATCAACCTGGCTCTGCAGACTAGCGTAGTCCTTTTCGAGCCGATGCCTCTCGTGTTCTGCTTGGTTGCGTTCCTGATGGGCGCTGTCTAGTTTCCTTTGCAGCATTTTCGTTTCCTGCTTGAGCTGATCTTCGAGCTTCTCGGCGCGCTGCTGGTAGCTGTCTCGCTCGTTGGCGATCTCATTGGGGCCCTCTCAGAAAAAGGAAAAAATCGTACGCTAGGGCAGCTGCAGCGGCCGTATTCGCCTGAACTTGCTCGCGCCGGTCTGAAAGTCACCAAGCAGTCCGGTCACAAGGGCAGTTGCAAGCCAAAAATGACAGGCAGCGAGTTCGAGTCAGTCAAGAAGCTGCTGGCCAGAGGGGTGCCGCCCAATCACGTTGCCAAGGCACTCGGCCGCTGTACCGCTGGACGCCGGCGTCAGCGCATGCTTAGCGTACGATTTTTTCCTTTTTCTGAGAGGGCCCCTACGGGCGTTTCGAACTCGACATGAACACTCGGCTGGCCCTGCCCTGAGAGAAGTGGCGGCTGGTGACACGACTGTTGGGTCTACCCCAATTCCGTTCAGCTGTAATGACACGAAATTAACTCAAACATGGCTTCTTGATGGGCTTCAACAAGGTTGGGACTCCATTCGCCTTGGCCCATTAGTGAGAATATTTCCTTAAGTTTGAGTGAGTCATAACTTCCATTATAATGGCTTCTGTCCTTAAAGTCTGCCTTTTTCTTGTTTACAGATTGGTAGCCGTAAGACGAGTTTTCACTGGGATTGAGTAGTACCAAGTTCCCAAAAGCATCAAGGTAATCCCGCTTCATCTCATTTTTAAACTCCTCATTTTGAGCGTAAACATGCTCAATGGAGTTGCGTGATACGATGCGGTAATTGAGCACCTTCTCATCTTGGCTGTGATCCCTCTTCCAAAGAAGGTATTCCAGCTTCTGGAACCAGTAGTGTTCGAACTTGGTTCCGCAGGGGGTTTTCAGATATTCAATGATGGCAGCTACCGACCGTTGGGCAGAGACATCACCCGAAAGCAGCTCAAAACTTGCTTGTTTCTGGGATGCTTCTGCAAGGGAAAGCTGGTTATCAATTCGCTCCATAATGTCCAGAACTGTGTTTTCCGAGGGGTTTGTTTCCATGCACAAAAGCCCGAGAAACGGAGTCAGCCAGTATTGGGCACTGTGTTCGCCAGTGAAGTGGCGAACGCTTTGGAGTGGTACTAGCTCGAAGAGCTTTTTTACACTACGGGTTAGATACCAATTACCATTCGACGGGCTGCGGTTAATATCCGTCAGCCGGAGTTGCCTCTCATCCTCATCAGACCGCTCTACCCACTTCACGACCCAGCGATCAAACTGGTAACGCACTTCCCAGAGACATTCTACAAATTCCTTGACCTCCGTCTCTGATGCGTCGACAAGAACGCTGAAGCTGTCGATAAGCCGCTCGCTGTGGAGACGGCCACCAATGTCGGCATAGCCAGAACGGGCGGTGTAGATACGGAGTGCGTGCATCAGAAGAAGAGGAAAACCTATGATTGACTGGCAGTAGACCGTATCGTCCAGATCCAGAGCACTAGATCCTTCGTTCTCATCGGGGTAGGAGCTATCTGCCAGTTGGCTGATGGTGAGCCCAGAACCCGGCCTTTCCGCTTCAAGATTTTGCTCCTCGGACAGCAAAAAACGCGCTGGGTCGAAATGGCGCAAATGCTCTGGGAGCATATCCGACCAGTCGGTACCTCCAAAAATCTGCCGGACGTTCCGCTCGAAGTAGTTGTCCATTTGCTCGCAGGCTTGCCAGATGGCTTCGTAGCGGGATTTATCCGTGGAAATTCGCCTAAGCAGCATGGATTTCAGGATATCGGACTGTTCCAGCTGTACTCCCCGGGTATTCATGGTTGCGAAGAGGCGGTTCAGGTCCATGCTCCCAGGCATGGTGTTATTCACCCACTGCACATTGGTATGGATGTAACCAGCCAACTCGATCCGACGGTCCTTTTCTATGGCACCTACCAACTGCTTTAGCACATTCAGCGCGTCGTCAAGACGTGTCAGATAAGGATTTGTTTTCACCGCATCTTCACCAGGATACTGGTAGCCGTCCAGCCCTGACCAATAGCCCAGTAGTGCCTGGACCTGCTCACGGATGGCGAAGGTCAGGCGTGGCGCATTCCCCCGTTCGGCCAGTGGATTCAGAGCGGTCTCCTGTCCTGTGACACGAAAGGCCAGAGCGATCAGCATCAGCGTGGTAATGCGTTGCTGGCCGTCTATAAGCTCGTAGGCAGCACCTTCAATGTGAGAAATCGGCGCGGTCAGAACGGTTCCGATGTAATAGTTGGAACAAGCATCCCACTGCCATGCGCGGAAAATGTCGTCAAACAGCTTCACTACCGCGTCATCGGGCCAGACGTACGGGCGCTGGTAACTGGGAATAACGAAGGCGATGTCCTCGTCGAGAATTGCCGCCGGGGCCTGCACCTGCGTCAAAACACAATTATCCATGGTTCACCACCTCCAGCGTAGATTTGATCGCTTTCTGCAGCGCATCGTCATATTGTTCCGCCATCCGATCCTTTGGCAGCTCCAGACTGAACCATTCGTTCACGGCCTGGACGAAGCGTTTTTTGACACCATCATCACTCTGGCCAAGGTTCTTAGCACTGACCTTTACCTCGAACAGACGCAGGCGCTCCATACATTGTTCGTGGGTGTAGCTCATCAGTATCCAGTCGAATACGGGGTTTTCACGAACAAATTTGGAAGCTGTAGCTTCCTTGACGGTCTTTTCGTTGGTCACTCGCGGAGCATAGACAACCCGAAACAGCCGTAAGCTAGCCTCGAAGAGTTGGCTCCGCCCGAAATGACTGGCGTAAAGCAGCAAGCAACTGTCGTAGAGCTTCTTCAGGTAGCTACACCCTTGCCGGCCGACGATCAGCCCCTGATAGAAGTTGTGGAAAGAGTCTAGATCCGGCTCTCGGTGGTTAGTCAGGAGTATTCGGCGAAGGCTCTCAAAATATTCCAGATAGTGAATGGAGTTAATACCTGCGTTGAGGGGCTGGCGCATGGCGTATCCGTCTGCATGAGCCACCTGCACTACCGCACCGTCCGGGGTCCGAGAGGTTGCGGTTAGACCATAAGCCACATCGGCGTGCCCCTCTCCGGTATTCTCAGCCAGCTCCGTGACCACAGTCTCGCGTACACTGAGCGGCTCGCGGCGGGATGGGACGTGCCGGAAATTAAGTGCATTCCAAGAGCGAGCCTTGAGCACCGCATCCACCACCGGGTTCAGATCGCCGAGGCTCTCCCAGAGACGTGCATAGCGGTCCTGCCGGCTGCGAGGTGTGGCCCGCAGGTGATGGGCCTTGATGATATCTGGCCCGCTCAAGCGTACACCGCCGGTATTCTGGGTTTCGAAAAAGCAGTAGGCATCGTCCTCGCTACGGGTGACCACCACGGTGATGTTAATGCGTTCTAGCTTCAGCCACGCCCGGTTCCAGTTTTCCTGCTGTTTCAGCCACTCTTGGTTTTTCCGAATCTGTGCATGACTGAGTGGCGACTCATAGCGTAACTTCGGTTCACTGCCGGGCGCCTGCTGCCACATTAGAAGAGCCATTGTCGTCAACCGTTGCTGGCCATCGATGATGTTGAGACGACCTTCCCCGTCCTGATGCAGGATGATGCTGCCCAGATAAAACAGGTGCGCTGGTGACGAACCAGGGTGAGGCGGGCAAAAATATCGGCGTAAGTCTTCCAGCAGGCGTCTGATTTGGGCCTCCCCCCATCGGTAGGGGCGCTGGTATTCGGGAAGATGCAGGTTGCCCTCGATCAATGTACCGTCGCTGGCCTCGAAGGTCTCACCTGAAAAAAGCTTGGCAACGGTACAACTGGCGACAACGACGGTCATAAGCCAGCCCTGTTATCATCAATCGCTGCACTCTGCATGTACGTTGCCTTGCCTGTCCTGGTCAGGCCCATCTGTTCAAGTGGCAGTTCGATGGACACCTCCGCAGCCCGTTCGTTGGTTCGGTTAACCATAATAGTCTCCTTGGCTCCTTATTCCTTCACATTGTCCCGGATAATTCAAGAAAAAACACCAAAGGCCGGCGCCGAAAGCGCTACCGCTATGAAGATATGGCGACGCCCTACGAAAAGCTGAAGTCGCTGGCCAACGCCGAGCAATACCTCAAGCCCGGCGTGACCTTCAAGCAACTGGATGAAATCGCCTATGCCATCTGCGACAATGAAGCCGCTCGCCAGCTCAATGAGGGGTCGTCTCAGAAAACGGAAAAAATCGTACGCTAAGGCAGTTGCAACGCCCGTAGCGGCCTGAACTTGCCAGCGCCGATCTTGGCGCTGCTGCGCCAGAGGTAATCGCCGGTCAGATTGATGTGCTCCCAGCCCAGTGGCGACAGGTACTGCAATAAGGCGTCATCGACGGTCTGGCCGTGACCACGCAAAGCGTTCGCGGCCCGCTCCAAATAGACTGTGTTCCACAGCACGATGGCCGCCGTTACTAGGTTGAGGCCGCTGGCTCGGTAGCGCTGCTGCTCGAAACTGCGGTCGCGGATTTCGCCTAGGCGGTTAAAGAACACCGCGCGGGCTAGCGCGTTGCGCGCCTCCCCTTTGTTCAGTCCGGTATGCACGCGGCGGCGCAGTTCGACGCTTTGCAGCCAATCGAGGATGAACAGCGTACGCTCGATGCGTCCCAACTCGCGCAGCGCCAAAGCCAGACCGTTCTGGCGTGGGTAGCTGCCGAGTTTCCTGAGCATCAGCGAAGCCGTCACCGTACCCTGCTTGATTGAAGTGGCCAGCCGCAAGATTTCGTCCCAATGGGCTCGGACGCGCTTGATGTTCAGTGTGCCACCGATCATTGGATGCAGTGCTTCGTAGGCAGCTTCGCCTTTCGGGATGTAGAGTTTGGTGTCGCCAAGGTCGCGAATGCGCGGCGCGAAGCGGAAGCCCAACAGATGCATCAGCGCGAAGACGTGATCGGTGAAGCCGGCTGTATCGGTGTAGTGCTCCTCGATGCGCAGGTCGGATTCGTGGTACAGCAAGCCGTCGAGAACGTAGGTCGAATCGCGCACACCGACGTTTACTACCTTGGTGTGGAACGGCGTGTACTGGTCGGAGATGTGGGTGTAGAACGTTCGCCCGGGGCTGCTGCCGTATTTCGGGTTGATGTGGCCCGTGCCCTCAGCTTTGCTACCGGTGCGGAAGTTCTGGCCGTCCGACGATGATGTGGTCCCGTCTCCCCAGTGCTCGGCAAAGGAATGTCTTAATTGCGCGTTGACCAGCTCGGCCAATGCCGCCCCGTAGGTTTCGTCACGGATGTGCCAGGCTTGCAGCCAAGCGAGCTTGGCGTATGTCGTACCGGGGCAGGACTCTGCCATCTTGGTCAAGCCCAGGTTGATCGCGTCGGCCAGGATCGTGGTCAGCAGCAGTTTTTTGTCCTTAGCCGGGTCGTTTGACTTCAGGTGCGTGAAGTGACGGGTAAAGCCGGTCCACTCGTCTACCTCCAGCAGCAGTTCGGTGATCTTAATGTGCGGCAGGATCATCGCCGTCTGGTCGATCAGTGCCTGCGCGGTCTCGGGCACCGCCGCATCGAGTGGTGTGATCTTCAGGCCCGACTCGGTGATGATAGCGTCCGGCAGTTCGTTGGCCAGCGCCATGCGGTTGACGGTGGCGAGCTGCGTTTCCAGCAGCGTTAGACGCTCATGCAGGTATTGGTCGCAGTCGCTGGCCACGGCCAGCGGCAGTTCGCTGGCCTGCTTGAGGCTGGCGAATGTCGTGGGCGGCACCAGGTAGTCGTCGAAGTTTTTGAACTGGCGTGACCCCTGTACCCAGATATCGCCGGAGCGTAGCGCGTTCTTCAACTCCGATAATGCACACAGTTCGTAGTAACGCCGGTCGATGCCGGTGTCGGTCATGACTATTTTTTGCCAGCGCGGCCTGATGAAGTCGGTTGGCGCGTCAGCGGGCACCTTGCGGGCGTTGTTGCTGTTCATGCCGCGCAGCACCTCAATGGCATCGAGCACATCCTTGGCTGCGGGCGCGGCCCGCAGCTTGAGCACGGCAAGGAATTCTGGCGCGTAGCGGCATGGCCCCTGGTGACACAACTGTTGCAGTACCCCGAGCAGGGTGGATCAGAAGGCGGGAGAGCTACTGAAGTTGTCCACAAAAGCTGTGGAAAACTTTGTGGAGAGTTTCTATCTGGCTAATCACAACGGGCATTTGGCGGGTTTGGATAGTTTTTGTTCAGGCAGGCAGTGGGGGCATTAAAATCAGTGACTTATGACTGTAATTCAGGGTACAAAGTGGGTCTTGCGCTTTATCACAGGCTAATTATTGGTCCAAATCGCAAGCATTGAGCCTTGTGCATAACTTAGTTGGCTGAGTGGTGTTGACAGGCAAATGTCAAGGGCAAAGAGCCCTATATTGGTTGGTCAATACCTGCTCGCAGTCTTAATCCCTTCTCAAACAGGGCCAGATTCAGACAGGGCTATCGCGTAGACGATTAGCCGGTGTCAAAAAGTCTTAATCCCTTCTCAAACAGGGCCAGATTCAGACAGTGCCGAAGGGAGGTAAAGAAAGCCGCCCGCAGGGTCTTAATCCCTTCTCAAACAGGGCCAGATTCAGACTCCTCGGCTCTATAAGCCCTTTCAAAACAGATATCTACAAGGGGGTTTGACAGAAATCGAGGTGCCCGAATACTTAACATACGCTGGCATCTGCACTCCATTCTCATTTTTAAAGAACTCCAACACCTATACTGGATCATACCGTCTGTAACCAAGTTAGGCTAGAGCGCTTTAAGGGTCCGTTCTGTGGACAGTAGGTCATATAACCTTCAACACTGACCACGCTACCGCCGGGCCCGTGCAATTTCGCGCGTGCCATCCCGAAATAGCCATAACCACTGCCGAATCACTCCGGCATTGGTCGTTAGCATGGCCCGGGGGGAGGGCTCACAAGGTAAACGTATATGTTGTAAAGGAATTTGTAAATCCTTCACCAAACTCTTCATACCTAGAAAATCTTACAGGAGCGTCCCCTCGTGTCGCTTAGCCTTGGTCACTTCTTGGCCGATGGTTTTTTCGCTGGATGTCTCTATGAAGTAGAACTGTGAGAACCCAAGGTCGCCAGCAAGGAGAAGCCAGTATGTCACGCAAGGTTCTTAGAGCGGCTCTGGATAGGCTCCCCGGGCCGACTCAACAAACGCCGAAGGGTAACTATTGCCTGTTAGGTTCGGTAGTAGGGGTAGGCCCAACAGTCGTGTCACCAGGGGCCATCTCGACCACGACAGGTCGCGCCGGGTACTCATATCGAGATCGAACCGCCCATACAGATTGACGCGCTCCCCAAAAACAAACATCGACCAAATGAGCGATTTTTTGCCGTGAAAGCTTACTTGGATGTACAATAAAGGAATACTGAACGAGATCTCGGGTATACGCCATGCAACAGATGACCGCTCGAAAGCAGCATCAGCTCGGTGCCGCCGGCCTTCGCGCCTATCCCAACATTGCCCGCGCATGGGGGCTTACTGAAACCCAGGCCGCGCGGCTACTCGGCGCCCCGGAAAGCACCTACCGGCGGTGGAAGCGCAACCCCGAGCGCGCCAGTCTCGACGTAAACCACCTAGAGCGGTTGTCGTTGATCCTGGGGATCCACAAGAATTTGCACATCCTGCTTCCGCGCGAGGACGCTGCGAACAGCTGGGTACGACGCCCGAACACGAACCCCTTGTTCGCCGGACACACCCCACTTGAGCGCATGCTGGGAGGTCAGGTGGGCGATCTCGTGGCGGTGCGCCAGCATCTGGACGGTGCCCGTGGCTGACGAGTGCGACCTGTTCCCTGTTTCCCCGGTCCTCTGGCCGTGATCGTACCGCATCGTTACCTCTCGCTTCCCTCCAATTGCCCTGTTCGAGGGCATTGCCGGTGATCCCGCTGATCTCGATGCATTGAACGAACTCGAGGGCCTGACAGCAAACCGCTTACGCGAAGAGGCGGGCGAAATCCACCTGATCAAGCAGGAGGATCGGCGTTACGGGCCGAGATGGTCACCGATCATGGCCGCCCTGTGTTATCCGCGGCCCAGCCGGTTCACCGATTGCAGCTTCGGCGTGTACTACTGCGCAGACAATGAGCGCACGGCCGTCGCTGAGACGCGATACCATCGTGAGCGCTTCCAAGCCGAGTCCAATGAGCCACCCATGGCGGTGGAGATGCGCGTTTACATCGCGGAACTCGACGCCGACCTGCTCGACCTGCGCGGTGATACCAACTTGGCCACCTCGTACCTAGATCCCGACAGCTATGCCAACAGCCAACGGCTCGGCGCGATTGCCCGCATGCACGATCATTACGGACTGGCCTACCCCAGCGTCAGAGACCAGGAGGGAGGCGACTGTGCCGCCGTATTCCGCCCTCCGGCACTTGGCCCGACGCGCCAGGGGAAGCACTTCGAATATCGCTGGGATGGTCAGCGGATCACGGCCGTCGTCGAACTCCGGGAAACGAACTACTAGGGGCCCTCTCAGAAAAAGGAAAAAATCGTACGCTAGGGCATTCGCTGAGGTCGGTACCCAACGGTACAGCTTCGGGATGTTGTGGTCCAATGGTAACGGACACATTGCTCTGGTTCATCAAATGCTGCCGCTAACTTACGCGCGCTTATAAAGCATCTCAACTAGACTCACCACCCGTATGTTGTTGGCTGCCAAAATACGTACATAATTGGTGAAGGATTCTTTTAGAGGAATCTGACCGCACCCGTCCATGTCTCGGGAAGGTGTATTATGAACGGACATGGTAGATAGATGGGGTGCACGGAGCAAGCGAGAGAGGAGGGGAGAGTGGCGGCTGAGCGGTAAAGGAGATGCTTGATTGCTCATGTCCATTGGAGAGCCTAAGGGTAGGCGCGGCCTTAGAGTAGGGTGGGTCAGAAGGCGGGAGAGCTACTGAAGTTGTCCACAAAAGCTGTGGAAAACTTTGTGGAGATTTTCGATCTGGCTAAGCATAACGGGCATTTGGCGAGGTTGGATAGTTTTTGTTCAGAAAAGCAGTTAGAACATTAAGATCAGTGAGTTATGACCGTCATCCAGGCCAAAAAGTGGATTTTGCACTTTATCGC
>NZ_AP017372.2:1500000-1647500 GCF_002356555.2 Halorhodospira halochloris | reverse complement strand
ATCCTAAGGCGCCTGAGAGAACCCGGGTGAAGGAACTCGGCAAAATGGCACCGTAACTTCGGGAGAAGGTGCGCCTCCATTATGTGTAGCCCCTTGCGGGCGAAGCAGAAGGGGGCCGCAGTGACCAGGGGGCTGCGACTGTTTACTAAAAACACAGCACTCTGCTAACTCGTAAGAGGATGTATAGGGTGTGACGCCTGCCCGGTGCCGGAAGGTTAAGTGATGGGGTTAGCCCTTTGGGCGAAGCTCTTGATCGAAGCCCCGGTAAACGGCGGCCGTAACTATAACGGTCCTAAGGTAGCGAAATTCCTTGTCGGGTAAGTTCCGACCTGCACGAATGGCGTAACGATGGCCCCACTGTCTCCATCCGGGACTCAGTGAAATTGAAATCGCAGTGAAGATGCTGTGTACCCGCGGCAAGACGGAAAGACCCCGTGAACCTTTACTACAGCTTCGCACTGGACTTCGAGCATGCTTGTGCAGGATAGGTGGGAGGCTTTGAAGGCGAAGCGCTAGCTTTGCCGGAGCCATCCTTGAGATACCACCCTTGCATGCTTGGGGTTCTAACCTTGGCCCGTTATCCGGGTCGGGGACCGTGCGTGGTGGGTAGTTTGACTGGGGCGGTCTCCTCCCAAAGAGTAACGGAGGAGCGCGAAGGTACCCTCAGCGCGGTCGGAAATCGCGCATTGCGTGTAAAGGCATAAGGGTGCTTGACTGCGAGACCTACAAGTCGAGCAGGGGCGAAAGCCGGCCTTAGTGATCCGGTGGTCCTGTATGGAAGGGCCATCGCTCAACGGATAAAAGGTACTCCGGGGATAACAGGCTGATTCCTCCCAAGAGTCCACATCGACGGAGGAGTTTGGCACCTCGATGTCGGCTCATCACATCCTGGGGCTGTAGCAGGTCCCAAGGGTATGGCTGTTCGCCATTTAAAGTGGTACGCGAGCTGGGTTTAGAACGTCGTGAGACAGTTCGGTCCCTATCTGCCGTGGGCGTCGGAGACTTGAGAGGATCTACTCCTAGTACGAGAGGACCGGAGTGGACGTACCTCTGGTGTTCCGGTTGTCACGCCAGTGGCACAGCCGGGTAGCTACGTACGGACAGGATAACCGCTGAAAGCATCTAAGCGGGAAGCCTCCCTCAAGATAAGGTCTCCCTGGACCCTCGAGGTCCCTGAAGGGCCGTCCAAGACTAGGACGTTGATAGGCTGGATGTGGAAGTGCAGTAATGCATGAAGCTAACCAGTACTAATTGCCCGTGAGGCTTGGCCATATAACACCCAAGCACGTTCTAAATAACGCAATACAGCGCAGTGCACCTATTTGCATGGCGGCAACTTCCCGAATAGACGCCAAGGAGGGAAAAATAATCCCTCCGGCCAAAGTTTTGCCTGGCGAGTACAGCGAGTGGGAACCACCCGACACCATGCCGAACTCGGAAGTGAAACCACTCAGCGCCGATGATAGTGCAGCTAAACCGCTGTGCGAAAGTAGGTCATCGCCAGGCTCCCTAATAAACCCCCTGTGGATATACCCCATAGGGGGTTTTTTTTAATGTGAATCACTGGGGGGCGTATGAAAAACGATGATAAGGCTGAATCGGCTGGAATAAGCATAGCCAATCTACCGTTGCCTCTTTTTGCTGGCACTATGGGCCTGGCCGGATTAGCTCTGGTTTGGCATCAAGTTGAGGGTTTTTGGGGTAGAGGAGAGGCCTTCGCTGAAGTTATCGGCGTCCTGGCGGCGATTGTATTCGTTGCTATGTTACTGGCTTATGCTTCTAAATTGGCCTTGTATCGGCAGGAATCACTTGCTGAAATAACTCACCCGGTACGCTTAAACTTCCTACCAGCGGTATCCATATCTCTAATACTGCTCGGTATGCTCGCTGGACCTGGGCAATTGTCACTCCTGCTGTGGGGCGGCGGGGCTGCTTTGCACCTGGCATTTATGTTGGGCATTGTTACGAGCTGGTTGTTACGTCAACTAGATCTTAATATGCTCAATCCGGCCTGGTTTATTCCAGCGGTTGGCAATGTGCTGGTGCCTATTCCAGCAGCCAACGCGGGGTATACAGAGGTTGCGTGGTTCTTCTTTGCTGTTGGTATTTTCTTCTGGTTGATATTAATGACCCTCTGTTACCACCGCTTGATTTTCGGCGCAAACCTGCCTGAGTTCCTGCAGCCAACCTTGGCGGTCTTGCTTGCGCCCCCCGCAGTGGGCTACTTGGCGTGGGTATCCCTCACCGGCGAAGCCGAGACCGATATCATTGGCCGTATGCTTTATTATAAGGCATTGTTTACCTTCTTCTTGCTTTTGGTACAGGTGCCAAGGTTAGTAAAGATACCTTTTTATCCTTCTTGGTGGGCGTATACATTTCCTCTTGCGGCCTTCAGCCTGGCTAGCTTCCATTATGTCGAAAACCTGGCACCTAATGCTGAGCCATTACTGATGGCATTAGTGGGCTTGACGACCTTGGTTATCTTATGGGTCTTTGTCTTTACCGTGGTGGCTCTATTAAATGGCAGACTACTTAAGCCGGAATAGCCATTGGTCACTAAGGGCGCGGAGACTTTTGGCAAAACTCCGGGGAGATAATAAAATCCACCCCCGGTGAGTCACACAACACTTTTAATCTTGGCTACCTTTACACTCCCCGCTGAGCAATATAGCTGCCCTGATATGGAGGTTATAGCGCCAGGGATGGCGCCATGAAGCCTCCAGGGATGGATTTACGGCGTCCTCCATATCAGGGCAGCTATATTGCTCAGCGGGGAGTGTTAAAGGTTTAGCAACTTATGGCGCTAGGAGTCGTTCTGCCAACTCTGCATCACGGAACCACATTACTGCTGGGGCTCGGTTGTCACTGTCATCGTGGTGGGCCATTAATATACCTCCGCTTTTATCATCTCTACGCCATACTAACCACTTGTCTTCGTCGAGTATCTTTTTGAAATTGCTTTTGCCGAAGTGCTCTTCTAGATAAGCTATGCTGCTGTCGTGATCTTCCGGGTCGGTTACGATGTTAACCGCGGATAGGGTGTCGTCTTCAGAGAAGAACAGGGCTAGGTACTTAGCCTTCAGGCCATCGACCTGAGTTACCGGAGCAAAACAGGCCTGTTCACCATAGCCGAGACGATTGTCGTCAGAACAGTTAAATTCTATGCCCGCGAGGCGTTCTTGGAGCTCGGCGCGGGAGAGTTCAGCGTTAATATTGTGCAGATCCAGCTCAGCATGGGCGGGTGGTCGTAAGGTATCTCGGAGTAGATGCATTGATCCAAAGACGATGACCAATCCCATAATAACAAATATAAATCTACGCATTTTTTGTATGCTGCCAAGTGATGTAAGCCGTTGACTTAAGAGAATATACATACACTACAAGGGTGTGACAAAAAGAGCAAGGTAGGAGTAGACCGTGCAAGATCATAGGATCTGGGTTGGCTGGCGAGAATGGGTTGCCTTGCCAGAGCTGGGTATAGAACGGTTAAAAGCCAAAATTGATACCGGGGCACGAACATCTGCTCTACATACCTTTGCCATAGAGGCCTTTGAACGCCACGACGAGCAGTGGGTCAGGTTTGGTGTCCATCTTAAACAGCGCTCGGTCAAAGAGCAGTTATGGTGTGAGTCTAAGGTTGTTGACCGTCGCTTAGTTAGTGACTCAGGCGGTAAAAGGGAAAAACGTTGGGTTATAGAGACTAACCTCGAGCTAAACGGAGCGGCCTGGCCAATTGAGGTAACCCTAACCGCCCGCGATACTATGCGCTTTCGTATGTTGCTGGGCCGCTCGGCTATGGCAGGCAGAGTATTGATAGACCCACAGGCTTCTTATCTTGCCAAAGGCTTAGCTGGGGAAAATTCGCCCCCCGAGGACTGCTAAAGGGAGCCCTAAGGACCGCTGTTGTGAGCAAAGCCGTATCCACGCTATTGAGATCCCGGTGCCGAAGACGGCGCCATGGTGCTTGCATGGAAATATTCACAACCCCTCCTTCACAGCGGTGGTGGAGCGGTTGAAAAGATTTTGTATTCTCCCTAATGCTCTGGTCATCGCTGCTACGGAGGAGGAATGAAGGTAGTTATACTGTCGCGTAACCCGCGACTTTATTCGACTCGTAGACTCATTGAGGCGATAGAGGCACGCGGACATGAGGCTCGGGTTATTGATCCGCTGCGCTGTTACATGAATATAGCTACCAGCAATCCGGAGATTCACTATAAAGGTGAAAAGCTCGAGAATTTTGACGCGGTTATCCCCCGTATTGGTGCTTCGATCACCTTTTATGGCACAGCTGTATTGCGCCAGTTCGAGATGCTGGGTACTTACCCACTAAATGAGTCTCAAGGGATTAGCCGTTCCCGCGATAAACTGCGTGCCTTACAGTTGCTCTCGCGCGAGGGCGTAGGGATGCCCGCCACCGGATTTGCCCACTCACCGGACGATACTGATGATTTAATCAAGCTAGTTGGCGGTTCTCCGGTAGTTATCAAGCTATTGGAGGGGACTCAGGGAATCGGAGTGGTTTTGGCCGAAACACGCAAGGCTGCGGCGAGTGTAATTCAAGCATTGCGCGGCCTTAAGGCGCATTTTTTGGTGCAGGACTTTGTGGAAGAGGCAGGAGGAGCTGATATACGCTGCTTGATCATTGGCGGCAAGGTGGTAGCGGCCATGAAAAGACAGGGTGGCGAGGGTGAGTTCCGCTCTAATCTGCACCGCGGTGGTAGTGCCGAACTTGTGAAGATTTCTCCACGGGAGAGGGCAACTGCGGTTAAAGCTGCTAAAGTGCTCGGTCTCAATGTTTGTGGGGTTGATATCCTGCGCTCGAATAGCGGTCCGGTAGTAATGGAGGTAAACTCATCACCAGGCCTTCAAGGCATAGAGCGGGCAACTGGCAAGGACGTAGCGGGGCTGATCATTGATTTTATCGAACGTAACCATAAACCTGGCCGCACTCGTACTCGGGGTAAACGCGGTTAAACAATCGGTTCGCCCCTGCGAGGCCGGCGTGGCCAGGCTCGGCCAGCGTGTCTAGGTAGTGGCTAATGGCACAGCGCCGCAGCAGGCCATTCCATATAAATGGGGTAAGTGTTCCTCCTGGGACTCGCGAGACGGTGCAGTTAGACGTTGCCCAGCTCTATACCCACACCCCGGTCAATATGCCCGTGCACGTTGTTCACGGTCGCCGTGATGGGCCGGTGTTATGCCTGAGTGCGGCGATTCACGGTGACGAGATCAATGGCATTGAGATCATCAGGAGGGTTTTGGCTTTGCCTCAGCTGCGCCGCATTCGGGGGACGCTGCTGGCTGTGCCTATTGTGAATGTTTACGGGGTTTTGGCCCAAACTCGCTATCTACCCGACCGGCGTGACCTGAACCGCAGTTTTCCGGGCAGCCCTAGCGGTTCTTTAGCTGCCCGCTTGGCTAACCTTTTTGTCAGTCAAGTCTTAGCGCGTGCATCGCACGCTATAGACCTACATACCGGCACAGCGCATCGCTCAAACTTGCCGCAAATCCGCGCCAACCTAGATGATCCCACCACACTCGATTTGGCCCGCTCTTTCGCTGCGCCGGTAATCATCAATTCTGACCTGCGTGATGGCTCGTTGCGCCATGTCGCCGATGAGCGCGGGATACCAGTCCTACTATATGAGGCAGGAGAGGCGCTGCGCTTCGACGAGGAGTCCATCCGCTTGGGTGTGCGCGGCGTGGTAGGTGTGATGCGCCGCCTTGGCATGTTGCCTAGGGTTAGGGTCAAGTATCCACCTCGCCAGCCAGTTCAGGTCGAGATGACTCGGTGGGTTAGAGCGGAAAGTAGCGGCATCCTCAGGACTACAGTTCGTTTGGGCCAACACGTTATCAAGGGTGACCGGATTGGTCTTATCTCAGATCCGTTTGGCGATACAGAGACGCAGGTCAACGCCGGATTTAGTGGTATTGTGATTGGTCGGGTAAACCTGCCGCTAGTTCATGAGGGAGACGCCTTGTTCCATGTTGCCCGGGTAAGGGAGCCGGAGAAGGCGTCAGAATTGGTTGAAGAGTTGACCGGGGGAAATGACTCCGGCAACTAGTTAGGGAGATATCTTATGGATGTAACAGAACTATTGGATTTCGCCGTAAAAAACAACGCATCAGATCTGCACCTTTCAGCCGGGATGCCACCTCTGATCCGCGTTGATGGTGACGTGCGCCGCATTGATGTTCCGGAAATGGACCATAAGTCGGTCCAGGCCTTAGTTTACGACATAATGAATGACCGCCAGCGGCGCGAATTTGAAGAGAACCTGGAGATCGACTTTTCATTTGCTGTGCCTCAGCTATCCCGGTTTAGGGTCAACGTCTTCAATCAGGATCGGGGTATCGGAGCTGTATTCAGAGCGATACCTTCGCAGGTCGTCACCCTTGAAGATATTCAGGCGCCGGAGATCTTTAGGACCCTATGCGATCGACCGCGTGGGCTTATCTTGGTCACTGGACCGACAGGCTCGGGTAAATCAACAACCCTTGCGGCGATGGTGGACCATAAAAATCGTAATGAGTATGGCCACATCTTGACCGTTGAAGATCCTATAGAATTTGTCCATCAGCCTAAACGCTGTATAGTCAATCAGCGCGAGGTTCATCGCGATACCCACAGCTTCAACAGCGCTCTGCGCTCGGCACTGCGCGAAGACCCTGATGTGATACTGGTTGGTGAGTTACGCGATTTGGAGACAATTCGGCTCGCTTTGACCGCAGCAGAGACTGGTCACCTGGTATTTGGTACGTTGCACACCAGCTCGGCCCCGAAGACGGTGGATCGCATAATCGATGTCTTCCCTGCGGCGGAGAAGACCATGGTTCGTTCAATGCTCTCCGAATCCTTGGAAGCGGTTATTTCGCAGACCTTGATCAAGAAGGTCGGAGGAGGGCGGGTTGCAGCGCACGAGATCATGCTTGGCACCTCTGCGATTCGTAACCTGATACGTGAGGATAAGGTTGCGCAGATGTACTCCTCTATTCAAACCGGCCAGTCTATGGGCATGCAGACCCTTGATCAGTCATTACAGAAACTGGTTCAAACCGGCCAAATAACTCGCGAAGACGCGAAGTCAAAGGCGTTGAGCAAAGATATATTTTGAGGTGTGACCGCATGCAGTTAGATTTCTTGTTGGATCAGCTAACTCAGCGCAAGGGCTCCGATCTGTTCATTACCGCAGGTTCAGCGCCCTTGATCAAAGTGGGTGGTGCTTTGCAGGCCCTTGCCGATGCTCCTCTTGGAATTGATGAGGTGGCCAGACTGGTGCATGAGAGCATGAATCAGGAGCAGGTAGCTGAGTTTGAGCAGCAACAGGAAGCCAATTTCGCCATTGTGAATGAAACAGGCGGGCGATTCCGGGTTAGCGCTTTTTATCAGCGCGGCAACCCTGGCATGGTGATCAGGCGTATTGAAACCACTATACCTGACCTTGACGAACTGCAGTTACCCCCGATTATCCATGACTTAGCCATGACCAAGCGCGGTCTGATCATGTTTGTCGGGGGGACGGGGACCGGCAAATCGACATCGCTGGCGGCTATGCTCGGCAAGCGCAACTCCACCGCCCCTGGACACATACTGACGATAGAGGATCCGGTAGAGTTTGTTCATCCTCATCGACAATGCATTGTGACTCAACGCGAAGTCGGGGTGGATACCCAATCCTTTGATGCAGCCCTTAAAAATGCCCTGCGTCAGGCCCCTGACGTGATATTGATTGGTGAAGTACGTTCGCGGGAGATCATGGATTACGCCGTCTCATTTGCCGAGACAGGGCATTTGGTCTTGGCAACACTCCACGCTAACAATGCCAACCAGGCCCTGGATCGGATCATAAACTTCTTTCCTAGCGAGCGCCGTGAGCAGCTACTGATGGATCTATCCCTAAACCTCAAGGCGGTTGTTGCCCAACAGCTTATACCGAGCTCTTCTGGTCACGGCAGAGTGGCAGCGCTCGAAGTGCTTTTGGCTACCCCTCTGGTTAAAGAGAAGATTCGCAGTGGTGATATACATGAACTCAAGGAGATTATGAGCTCATCGGAGGAGCAAGGGATGCAGACTTTTGATCGCCACCTGTTCCGGCTGTATCGCGATGGGTTCATCTCATATGAAAACGCGCTCGCCCATGCCGATTCGGCTAACGAGGTTAGGCTGATGGCCAAACTCGAAGGGCTAGAGACCGGTGGCGTTGGGCCTGAGGGCAGTGAAAGCGATGATGATAGACCGCGCGGAGGGTCGGGCCTCAGTTTGGCGGATTACTAGCGGCACAATCAACCCATGGGGCATCTTTGAAAACTCCCTCTGAGCCTTGTGTTGCCCCGGTGTGGAGGTCATGGCGCCAAGGCTGGTGCCATGAAGCCTCCCGGGATGGTTTCACGGAGCTTGTTCACACCGGGGCAGCTTCAGGTCCAGGGGGATTTTTCTAGGTGCCCCGTGGGCGCAATTTGTTCCGCTAAGACCTGCCCCAGCAGGGGGGTTAGCGCGGGACTTAGCAGCTACTTACGAGCCCGCTTGTTCTTCGTCCCAGTTGTCCCGGATGCGCTTGAGCCTTTTGATTTGCAGCCTCTGGATGTTAGCGCCTATAGCCAAGATGCCGCCGACGAAGAGAGCGGGTATGCCAACGGCCATGGCTATATGTTCAGACCCCAGAGTGAATATGCCCCCAATTAGCACCAGCAGTGCGACCGGGACGCCTACTAGGCCGAGCAGAGCGAAGGCTTGCCCTTTCTGGATCTCCATATCCAGAGATTCATAGTCTGTCCATGTCTCTTGACGCATGCCCAGGATGCTGAGTGGGCTTTGAGCATTGTTTTCTACCTTCGACTGACTGCCTGGCTCGGCGTCGGTTGGGTGTTCGTGGCTCTGCTCATTCTGATTTGAGCTGTTTTGCGACGCTTTTTTGCTTCTAAAGACCATGACTCCACCCTTTATGAAGGATTGCCGGGTTGTGGCTGGATTTGATCACCCATCCTAAAGGCTTTCATATATCGAGAACACTGCCCACTGCCACGGCAAAGCCATAATTATGCAGATAGTAGTTACGATAAACGCATGCTTAAGCTGTTTTTTGCCTATGTAGAGATACCCTGCCAGTAACAAGCCGAGTGGGGGTAGCAGTATGCTAAAAACGTACGCAGCTATGATTGCTCCTAAGCCAGAATTGCTTTTTTCCATGTTGCCACCTTGTTCTTTTAGCGCTGATCGAATCATATCATGATCTTAGCTAATTGAGCGAGGGTGCGGCCACTCGACTTTGGTGGCATGTATATGAGAGGTAAGCTCCCAAAAGCCGGCAATTGGATGCCAATTGTTTCTGGGAGTCTCTAAAGCACTCTCCGGAGCCACTCTGCTGCCCGGTGTAGAGGACGCCGTAAATCCATCCCTGGAGGCTTCATGGCGCCATCCTTGGCGCCAAGACCTCAACACCGGGCAGTAGAGTGGCTCCGGAGAGTGCTTTAGAGACTCCCAAGAAAGCGACTACGCGCTGCAGAGCTTATAACTGGATTGCTTGGACACCAGCCAATCTCTTCAGGACATTACCCAGGGCATTGAAGCTGATCGGTTTAGTTATGTATTGATCCGCCCCCGCATCAAGCGCGGAATTTTTGACCTCTTCAATAGCGTGCGCAGAGATGACTATGATAGGGATAGGCTCTTTACTGTGTTCAGACTCGTACGACCTTATAGCGGCTATCGCCTCTTCCCCACTCATAAGTGGCATTTGGGCATCCATCAATATGCCGTCGTAATCGCCACTTGAGCCCTTCTCATAGGCTTGTTGGCCATCATTTACCAAGTCAGCCTGCACCCCATACTGCTCGAGCAAGCGCAATAAGAGCAGGGCATTGGTCGGTTCATCTTCGGCAACAAGTAAATTTAGTTTCCCGCCGTCGGTCCTGCGCAGTTCTTCCGTCGAGCTTTCTGGCGGCTTGACTTGCCTAGATTGGGCAGTGGCCGGGTTATCAGCAGAGTCGGCCTGCGATGATCTTCGATTATCTTCGCCGGCTGCCCTGGGTAGAGGGATGATGACTGTAAATATAGCCCCGCCAGCCGGGTTATCGTCGACATCAATTGACCCTCCCATCAGTCTGACCAATTCCAGGCATATCTTGAGCCCCAAACCAGTGCCTTCGCGCTGTTCGGTGCCCATATGGCCCTGTGAGAACCAGTCGAATATTCTCTGGCGCTCCTCCTCGGGGATGCCAGGCCCGTTGTCGCTGACCTGAATGTGGATCCAGTCTGGGGAGGCCTGCGCGAGTTTGATGGTCACTTCCCCGGTATCGGTAAATTTGACCGCATTGCCAAGCAGGTTACTGATAATTTGGCCGACTCGAGCGGCATCTCCTTCTACGTAACGCGGTATCTCCGGCGCTATATGCTGCTTGACCGCTACCCCCTTATTTTCAGCTCGTGGTTTAACAAGCTCTACCTGAGAGGTGACGAAATCGACTATGTCGAAGTCCTCACGACGCAGCTTGAGCTTACCGTGTTCCAAGCGCGATAGGTCGAGCAGCATGTCGATGAGCAGGAGCAGTTTATCGCTCGCGCGCCGAGTCAATGCGACAAACTCGCGCTGTTTGTTATCGAGCTCGCTACGGCAGAGCAAGTCTGAGTAGCCTATGATGGCATTTAAAGGGGTACGCAGGTCATGGCTTACCGCAGCAAGGAAGTTACTCTTGACCCGGTTGGCTTCACGGCTTGCTGATAGGTTCTGCATTATGGTCGAGAAGATTTCAACATCACCCCTAGAGTCGGTATGGGCTACTATAGTTTGGGAGACTGGGATCGTGCCTCCCTGGCCATCAAATATCTCTGTCTCTCCCTGCCATTGGCCATGCTGAGCAGCAGCGGGCAGGGCCTCTTGGTAGAGCTTGGAGGCGGCCCAGTCCGGGTGGGCATCTCTCAACCATAGGTCATCAGCAGCGGTGTCGAAGCCGGTTAGTTTTGATAAAGCAGGGTTCTGATAGAGGATCATCCCCTTTGGATTGCTCATGCCGATGTAGTCAGGGCTTGCCTCGATTAGCCGCATCAGCTGCTCGCGCTCACGTTCGGCGTGCTTGCGGGTTAGGTACTGGCCAATAATGATCGCGGTACGCTCTAAGAGGACGCTCTCTTCGTTAAGAAATGGCTGATTGGCATCAGGGGGCGGTAAGACATACCATACGGTGATCTGGCCGACATTTTCACCGCTTGCCCTAATCGGGGCCTCAAGGCGCGTCTCGTGAGGTTCTCGTCGGCTGGTTGCAAACCGCTTGCCGCGGTAATTTATGATTGCCTCACAGCGGCTTGGGTACTGCCAGCCGCTCGGCAGAAGGCCGACTATCGCAGTAAGCGTTTCGTCTATGGATATATCTTTATTGGTGAGTGCAGCCACCTCACCGAGGCAGGCCACCTCCTTGAAGCGTTCGCGCAGGGCGTGAGTTGTCCTGGCCAGGGCTTGTTCGGCCTCCTTGCGGGCGGAGATATCAACTATAGCACCCTCAAGATAGGCGACTTCACCGTTGTCATCGAGCAGCGCCGCGCCGCGCTCATTTACCCAGCGCCAGCCCTCCTGCGGGTGCCAAATGCGATAGTCGATACTCCATTCGCTATCGTCCATTATTGCTCGGATGCGAGAGCCACGACACATGGCCTGGTCGTCAGGGTTGATTAAGTGGGCGTATGACAGTTCACAATTGTTTAGTAAGGATTCGCGCGGATAGCCGGTAGTTGCCTGGACTGCGCCGATGATAAAGAGCATGGTTAGCTCTTCATCGTATCTACAGCGATACAAAAAACCATCCATGCGGCTGGCTATGCGTTCACAGTCCTCGGGGGAAGGGCTGTTTATCATGGCGGGTGTGCGCCTTTTGTTGCGATGAAATTTCGTGTCAGAGCTGCGAATACTTCATTACGGTGTTGCGGCCTCGCTCCTTGGCGGCGTAGAGAGCCTTATCGGCACGGTTTTCCAGCACCTCTAGGTAGGTGCCTGGCTCTGTAGCTGCCACTCCAAAGCTGGTGGTTATGGTGCCTATGCCCTGAATTTCAGAGCCGCATATAGACTCACGAATGCGATCGGCAAGCTGCGCTGCACCAGACTCATCGGTGTGGTTGGCTAGAATAAGAAATTCTTCGCCTCCCCAGCGGCCGAGAAAATCGGTTTCACGTAATTGGCTCGACATGCGGCGGCCTATTTCCCAGAGCACAGCATCTCCTACCGAATGTCCCCAACGATCATTTACTGCTTTAAAGTGATCAACGTCGGCGATCACTAGCGCGAAAGGTGTTCCATGCCGTTCGTAGGCTGCTTGCGCGGCCCGCAGTTGCTGCTGGAGTTTAGCACGATTGAATAAGTCTGTAAGAGGATCATGGGAGGCGCGGTACTCCAACTCTTGTTGGAGTTCTCTTTGCTCGGTTATGTCCTGGATTGTGCCGAGTATTCGGCGAGCGTTAACCGGAGACTGATCTTCAGTCCGAGCGATTGCACGCACCCACTTGGTGACGCCGTCGGTGCGAATTATCCGATGCTCACTCCTGTGATCGTGATCAGCGCGCAGGCGGCGCAGTAGCTCTATTACCTCTCCCCGGTCTTCTGGATGTACGGCCCTGAGGTAGGATTTAAAATCGGGTTTAAAGCTTTCCGGGTTACGACCAAAGATCTCGTATATAACCGGGGACCACCACAGGTCCACCTCGAGCAGGCCTTTATCGGTTGAGGCGATCCAGTGGCCTAGGCGGGCTATTCGCTGTGCCTCCTCCAATCTCTCCTTGCTCTGGGCAAGCTCATGCTCAACTTGCTTGCGCTCGGTAATGTCTTCGTTCACTCCGACAAGTTTTATTGCGTTTCCAGAGTTGTCATATATGTACTGGCCGAAGCCCCTGATGTGGCGTATTTCGCCGCTCCCGGCGTGGATGCGGAAATCGGTCTCGAAGCGCGTGTGGTTGATCCTCGCTTGGCGGAAGGAGCGCTCTAGTGCGGGCAAGTCTTCTGCGAGCACTATCTTGCGCCATTGCTCATAATTGCTTGGCAGATCGGCATATTTTATACCGTAGATGGTGGGTATGCGCTCATCCCAATGGAACGTATCGTTGGTAAGGTCGCGCTCCCAGATCCCGATACCGGCCGCTTCGGTAGCCAGCTGCAGACGTTCCTGGCTCTTGTGCAGGGCCTCTTCGTAGTACTTATACTGCTCGGTAAAGTCGTGTATAGATAAGGCGACACACGGCGTCTCATGAGCATTTCTTGGCAAGGGAGACGCATTTATAGAGAATACCCGCTGGCCCGCGGAGGATTGCTTGAGGGTTAACCTAACATCACGCAACGGGGTGCCGGTGCTGGCAATCCAGCGAAAGGAGCCTATTTCGTCGGGCAACTGCTGCGTGAGTTCAGCGGTGTCATTATCGTCAGCTGTGTCTGCACGGTCTTCAGTAGTGGAGCCATCGGGCAGATAGATGCCCAGCATCCGGTAGGCCATATTGTTGGCGTATACCAGCGCGCCATCTTCATCTAGGACGATGACCGCTGTTACGTCAGTAGCCAGAACTCTCTCGACTATGCTCAGCTGTGCCCGGCTTGGCAAACGTGATACTCCTCGGCTGACTTATAAGCGCATATTCTGAACGGTTTTAGGTTTAACGGCCAGAGGGAGCATCAAAAATTGGCTTTGCTAATTTCACCAAGCCCACATCAGCTAGTAATGCTGATAAGCCAAAAAGTGGTAACATCGTCCTCCTCCCCCCGTTGATGCATGAGGAATATTCTACATGTTAACTCCATCTGCTGCCTTGGCAAGACTTAAAGAAGGCAATCAGCGGTTTGTGCACGGCGAGCTTTGCTTGCATGAGCGTATGACCCATCAGCGGCGCTTGGAGGTAGCTGCCAAGCAACAGCCTTTTGCCGCAATCCTCGGCTGCGCAGACTCAAGGGTGCCGGCCGAAGAGGTGTTCGACCAGGGAGTAGGCGATCTGTTCGTAGTCAGGGTGGCTGGCAATTACGCTGGCAGGGGCCAGATCGGCAGCCTTGAATACGCTGCAGAGGTCTTATCTGTGCCGCTGATTGTAGTCTTGGGGCATTCTTGCTGTGGCGCAATAGGGGCAACGGTTGATTCCTTGCGTAGCCAAAGCAGGGCGCCTTCAGATGCCTTGCAGGAGATCATCGATGAGTTGCAGCCCTCGGTTCGGCCTCTGCTTGGCGACACCTCAACGGCAGATGCCGAGATCATTGAGGAGGCGACAATAGCCAATGTACGCTCCACAGCCGAGCGGTTGAGTGCTAAGTCTGAGCTACTTGAGCGAGCTATTCAACAAGGGCGGTTGCAAGTCATCGGGGCAAAGTACGATTTGGCTACCGGTGTAGTCGAGTGGATTTAGCGAGGCAGGGAGCTATATACCGGTTTGAGTGTTAATGGCGTTGGCCGCAGGGCCATTTTTGAACTCCTCGCGAATGATGGCGCAGCACGACTGGGCAGGGTGAGACTCCCGAGCGGGACGATCGAGACACCTGCGTTCATGCCGGTTGGCACCTACGGGACGGTCAAAGGCTTGACGCCCGAGGAGGTTAGCGGGCTGGGTGCCGAGGTCATTTTAGCCAATACATTCCATCTTTGGCTGCGACCAGGCACCGAGATCATTCGCCAGCATGGCGGCTTGCACAGCTTTATGGGCTGGTCGGGGCCGATATTGACCGACTCGGGAGGTTTTCAGGTCTACAGTCTGGGCAAGTTGCGCCGGGTTAGTGAGGCCGGTGTCGAGTTTCGCTCGCCGGTTGATGGGGCTAAGGTCTTTATGGGCCCTGAAGAGTCGCTGGCTGTGCAGCGGGAGCTCGGTTCAGACATTGTCATGATATTTGATGAATGTCCGGCCTATCCGGCGCAGTGGGATGAGGTGAAGCGTTCCATGGAGCTGTCTTTGCGCTGGGCGCAGCGCAGTCGTGATGCCCATGGTGAGAGCGCAGCAGCACTTTTTGGTATTGTGCAGGGTGGGGTATATCCGCAGTTGCGTAGCGCTTCGTTGGCAGGTTTGCTGGATATAGGCTTTGATGGCTATGCCATCGGCGGCCTCTCAGTCGGTGAGCCAAGCGCTGAGCGCGATGCCGTGCTCGAGCACCTCGAACCACAGTTACCTGCTAAGCAGCCGCGTTACTTGATGGGGGTTGGCAAGCCGGAAGATTTGGTAGAGTGTGTGCGCCGCGGTATAGATATGTTCGACTGTGTGATGCCGACGCGCAATGCGCGCAACGGCTTTCTGTTTACCTCACAAGGGCTATTGCGCTTGCGCAACAGCCGCTATAGGCAGGATACGCGGGCTGTCGATCCGGCATGTGATTGTTATACTTGCAGGCATTTTTCACGGGCGTATCTAAGTCATCTGCAACGCTGCAACGAGATGCTCGGTTCAAGGTTGGCAACATTGCATAATCTGCGCTATTACCAGACTCTAATGGCCGGGCTGCGTGCAGCGATTAGTGAGGGTAGGCTGGCATCCTTCGTTGATGATTTCTATACTGCACGCGAGCAAAAGCCCCCGCGCGTATGACATAATGCACCTCTGAGCTGTTCGGCGGGAGCCCAGAGGTGACTCGATCATGAGGCTATTGAATAAGGGAGTGGGTTGATGTTGCTGGATTTTTTCATTGCACCGGCATATGCGCAACAGGAGCCGGGCACGGGTGACCTGGTCTTTTTCCTGGTCTTCACGGCGCTCCTGATTGCTATTTTCTATTTTCTGCTAATTCGTCCGCAGCGCAAAAGGATGAAGGAACATCAGGAAATGGTTGAGGGCTTACAAGTGGGCGATGAGGTTGTCACCGCGGGGGGCGAGCTTGGTCGCATCACCCGAGTTAGTGATGATTTCGTTCGCTTGGAGGTTGCGCAGGGGGTAGAGTGGAGCATTAAGCGCGAGATGGTTGGTGAGGTGTTACCTCAAGGAACGCTGGATAAGGCGCGCAGCGGCGATGACTCGCGGGAGACAGAGACCGAACAGCAATCATAGGGCGCTGTTTAGGTAAGCTATAAGAGAATTTTGTAATATAACGGAGCTAGCTATATGGATTTCTTGATTTCCAGTGCCTGGGCGCAGAATGAGGCTCAGCAGGGTGATATATGGTTTAGCATCATGCTACTGGTGGGCATGATCGCGCTGTTTTATTTCCTGCTGATACGTCCGCAGAGTAAGCGGGCTAAAGAGCACCGCCAAATGGTCGAGGATTTGACCAAGGGTGATGAGGTGGTTACCAACGGTGGTTTGCTCGGGCGCATTACTCAGGTCGGCGAGAACTTTGCCACAGTAGAGGTAGCTAACGGTCTGCAGGTGCAGATCCAGAAGCATGCGGTGGCCAACGTGATGCCTAAGGGCACGATCAAGGAACTGGAAAACAAGAAGGGCAAGTAGCTCTTGAACCGCTATCCACTCTGGAAATACATATTAGTTCTCACCGTCCTGACGGTAGGGGTAATATTCGCCCTGCCGAACCTCTTTGGTGAAGACCCTTCGGTGGTAATAACTACCGAGGATGGTGAGATCCCTGCCGAGGAGACCCAGTCCGAGGTTCTCTCTTTCCTTGAAGAGGAAGGCTTGAGCCCGGCGGTGCATGAGGTCCTAGAAGAGCGCTGGGTGTTGCGCTACGACTCTACGGATCGGCAGATGCGCGCCTCTGACATGATCTCTGCCAAACTCGGCCGCGACTATTCGGTAGCCATGACCTTGGTTCCGGCCACGCCGCAGTTCTTGCGTGCCATAGGGGCTGAGCCGATGTTCTTGGGGCTGGATCTGCGTGGCGGGGTCCATTTCCTGCTCCAGGTCGATCTCGATGCGATGATCAACGACACCCTTGAGGGTTACGAGAGGGATATCCGCACCCTCATGCGCGAAGAGCGAATCCGCTATTCCAGCATTGAGGTGAGTGATGAGCAGGATCTGCGGCTGATCTTCACCAGCGAGGATTTGCGCGCCCGCGCCGAAGGGTTAATCAGCGAGCAGGTTGAAGGAATAGAGATAGATAAGCAGCCGAGCAATGGCGATTATCTGCTCATCGTCAAGCTTGACGAAGATGATCAGCAGGAGATGATCAACCTCGCTGTGCAGCAGAACGTCACTACGCTGCGCAACCGGGTTGATGAGCTGGGTGTGGCTGAACCGATTGTACAGCGCCAGGGATCTGATCGGATAGTGGTACAGTTGCCTGGGGTGCAAGACCCAGCGCAGGCGAAAGAGATACTTGGTGCTACTGCCACCCTTGAGTTCCGCTTCGTAGATCACAGCGACTTCCCGTTTACTGGCGACCCGGATGACCCTGATGCCGTACCAGCGGGCTCGGAACTCTTCCCCACGCGCAATGTTGAACATGCTGGTGATTATGTCCTGCTCGAGCGTGATTACATTGTTACCGGAGAGCGGATCATCGATGCCTCATCAGGTTATGATCAGCAGACCGGTTCACCCGAGGTAAACATCCGCCTCTCCGGTACTGGCGGCAGGATCATGAACCGGGCTACCCGTGAGCGTGTCGGCGATCATATGGGGGTTCTGTTCATTGAGCGGGTTACCGAGACGGAACTGGTCGATGGTGAGCCGCAGCGGGTTAGCCGCGAGATAGAAGAGGTGATCAGCGTTGCTCGGATCCGCGAAGCCTTGGGTGGGCGATTCCGCATCACCGGGATAGACTCAAGCGAAGAGGCGAGTAATCTGGCATTGCTGCTGCGGGCTGGTGCCTTGGCTGCCCCTATAGATATTGTTGAAGAGCGGACTATCGGCCCGAGCTTGGGTGCCGAGAATGTCGAGCGCGGCTTTATGGCCGTTGTCATCGGGTTCTTCCTGGTCGTCGCCTTCATGGCCGTCTATTACCGGGTGTTTGGATTAGTTGCCAATCTTGCGCTGTTCACCAACCTGATAATCATAGTAGCCGTACTATCTATGTTGCAGGCTACACTGACATTGCCGGGCATTGCTGGTATCGTCCTGACCGTCGGTATGGCTGTAGACGCTAACGTGCTCATATTCCAGCGCATCCGCGAAGAGTTGAAGGCCGGAACGCCAATTCAGACAGCCATTGACCGTGGCTATTCAAAAGCACTTTCAACCATCGCCGATGCCAACGTGACTACGCTCATAGCCGCTGCAATGCTGTTTATATTTGGAACAGGTCCAGTGCAGGGCTTTGCGGTCACCCTCGCTATCGGTTTGGCAACCTCCATGTTTACAGCCATTGTTGGCACGCGCGCTGTGATCAATCTGATCTATGGTGGGCGCAAGGTCACGGAGCTTAAGATCTAACTATGGAGATCTTTAAACAGGATCCAAATTTCAATTTCCTCGGCCATCGGCGCATCGGCTTTGGCCTTTCGGCGCTGCTGTTGGTGATCTCTATCGGCTCCTTACTTTGGCAGGGGTTGAACCTGGGAATAGACTTTACCGGCGGGACTCTAGTCGAAGTAGGTTACGAGGAGTCGATTGAGGTATCCGAAGTGGAGGCGATACTCGCCGAGACTGAGTTCGAAGATGCTCAGGTAATGCACTTCGGCTCACCGCGCGAGATCATGATCCGTGTTCCGCCTATGGATGGCGTTGAGCAGGCGCAAATATCCGAGCAGATCTTCGATAAGCTCAGCGCTGCTCATGATGGTGTCGATTTGCGCCGAGTGGAGTTTGTCGGTCCGCAGATCGGCGAGGAGCTAACTGAGCAGGGTTTGATGGCCCTAGGTTTGGCCCTGCTTGGTGTCTTGATCTACGTCGCCTTTCGCTTCGAGTACCGCTTTGCGGTAGGTGCCGTAGCAGCCCTGCTGCACGATATAGTGATCATCATAGGCTTCTTCTCGCTGACCCGGATGACCTTCGACTTGACGGTGCTAGCGGCACTGCTGGCAACTATCGGCTATTCGCTCAATGACACTATTGTTGTCTCTGATCGTATCCGCGAGAACTTCCTCAAGGTTCGCAAGGGGACGACAGAGTTCGTCATGAATATGGCGATAAACCAGACCCTCTCGCGCACCTTGGTGACCTCGTTTACCACCTTGCTAGTGGTATGTGCCCTCATCTTTTTAGGCGGTGAGATCATTCGCGGGTTCGCTGTTGCCTTGCTGGTAGGGGTGCTAGTCGGTTCTTACTCGTCGATCTTCATTGCCAGTGCTACCTCCCTGGCTCTCGGTGTGAGTAAGCAGGATCTGATCCCGCCAGAGAAAGAAGGGTCCGATCAGCCCGACCTTGAGGTACCCCCATCGGAGAGGCCGTGAATTAATATCGGCTTTGCCATCTATTAGTAGCGTAACCTAGTCTGATGCCAGTATGATATATATCAATACTGGCATCAGATAAGGGGTTTGGTATGGACATCTGCGATGGCTTTGTTGGGGCGATAGGTAGGACCCCGCTGATTCGGTTGTCTGCATTAAGTGCCGAGACAGGGTGCGAAATACTCGCAAAGGCAGAGTGGCTAAACCCCGGCGGCTCGGTTAAGGATAGGGCCGCTTGGGGGATAATAAATAACGCCGAAAGGGCTGGTCAGCTGCGCCCCGGTGGGATAGTAGTGGAGGGCACCGCCGGCAATACCGGCATTGGTTTGGCGCATATCTGCAACGCCCGCGGTTACCGCTGTATCATTGTAATCCCCGAGACTCAAACCCAAGAGAAGATCGACCTGCTGAAGACCCTTGGCGCTGAGGTCCACCTGGTGCCTCCCGCTCCTTATAGTGACCCCAACAACTATCAGAAGATAGCCGGGCGGATGGCTGCAGAGATGGAGGGGGCGATATGGGCAAATCAGTTCGATAATACCGCCAACCGTGATGCCCATTACTCTACAACCGGGCCCGAGATATGGGAGCAATGCGCCGGTCAGATAGATGCCTTTGTCGCTGCTACCGGTACCGGAGGAACGCTGGGCGGGGTTGCGCGTGCCCTCAAAGAGCGCTCGGACAAGGTGCGCATTGTACTCGCTGACCCGGCCGGTAGTTCCCTATATAACTACGTCTATCACGGCACTCCGAGTTCCAGCTCCGGCAGTTCGATCACCGAGGGGATAGGCAGTAGTAGGGTAACCGCCAATCTCCAGGACACCCCGATAGATACTGCATACAGTATCCCGGATACAGAGTCTGTGCCGATGGTCTATCGGCTACTGTACCAAGAGGGTTTGTTCGTAGGCAGTTCGAGCGGGGTTAACGTTAGTGCAGCGCTGCGATTAGCCAAAGAGCTTGGGCCAGGGCATACAATTGTGACGGTGCTCTGTGATGGCGGGGCGCGCTACTCTTCACGGCTATTTAATTCGCAGTGGCTCGCCGAGAAGCAGCTACTCCCGGCTGGATAGCTATATGTCGCTCCGCTACCGCTTTGGCGTTGTTCTAACCATAGCGCTAGCCTGGGTGGGACCTCTAGAAACTTCCCTTGCGCTATCACCTGCCACGGCGTGGAGGACGCCGTGAATCAATCCCTGGAGGCTTCATGGCGCCATCCCTGGCGCCAAGACCTCCACGCCGTGGCAGGTGATAGCGCAAGGGAAGTTTCTAGAGGTCCTGTGGAGAGGAGCAGTTCCGTCAGTTAGCGCGGCTTATAAGCCCAAAAAACTTGTTTTTATTTTATCTTTAATGGAACACCCTTTCTTGTATAAACGTCTAATATAATGGGTAGGCAGGAGCACGAGTTCGCAAGCTACATCCCAATATCCATTAGAGGGTGTGATCCATGGATACAGCCGCTGATCTGATAGCCCGTTATGCCCGCAGCTATGAACGTCGCCAGGAACAAACCATGTCCCTGGCTGACTATTTGGAGCTATGTCGTGATGATCCCATGGCCTATGCCTCCCCTGCTGAACGTCTGGTGGCCGCCATAGGTGAGCCGAATATCATAGACACCTCCAAAGATGAACGCTTGGGGCGCATATTCCTCAACCGGACCCTACGCATCTATCCCGCCTTTGAAGATTTTTACGGTATGGAGGAGACCATTGAGCGGCTAGTCGGTTTTCTCCAGTACGCCGCTCAAGGTCTGGAAGAGCGCAAGCAGATACTCTACTTGCTCGGCCCGGTAGGCGGTGGTAAATCCTCGCTAGCGGAACGTTTAAAGCACCTGATGGAGAAGTATCCGATCTATGTGCTGAAGGCAGAGGATGAGATAAGTCCGGTCTTTGAAAGCCCATTAGGGCTATTTGATCCGCAGCAGCACGGTCCGGATTTGGAAGAGCGCTTTGGTATACCGCGGCGCAAGCTGAGTGGGCTACTGTCGCCGTGGGCAGTCAAGCGCCTCGACGAGTATGGCGGTGATCTCAGCCGCTTCCAAGTGGCGCGCATGCATCCATCCAAGCTGCGCCAGATAGCTATTGCCAAGACTGAGCCGGGGGATGAGAACAATCAAGATATCTCTTCTCTGGTTGGTAAGGTCGATATACGCAAGCTGGAGCTATATAGCCAGAATGACACCGATGCCTATAGTTACTCGGGAGGCCTAAATCGGGCCAACCAGGGGATACTTGAGTTTGTTGAGATGTTCAAGGCGCCCATTAAGATGCTCCACCCCCTGTTGACTGCTACCCAGGAGGGTAACTACATAGGCTCGGAGAATATCGGTGCGATCCCCTTCCATGGTTTGGTGATGGCCCACTCCAATGAGTCGGAGTGGCAGAGTTTTCGCAATAACAAAAACAACGAGGCCTTCCTTGATCGCATCTCGGTAATCAAGGTGCCGTACTGCCTGCGCGTCACCGAAGAGAAAAAGATCTATGACAAGCTGATCCGCGAGAGTGAATTAGCTAACGCACCCTGTGCGCCGTGGACACTGGAAATATTGGCTCGATTTACCGTCCTGACCCGCTTAAAAGAGCATGAGAATTCGAATCTCTACTCTAAGTTGCGCATCTATGACGGCGAGAGCCTTAAGGAGACCGACCCGAAGGCGCGTTCCATGCAAGAGTACCGTGATCAGGC
Organism: Halorhodospira halochloris; assembly: GCF_002356555.2. NCBI lineage: Bacteria > Pseudomonadati > Pseudomonadota > Gammaproteobacteria > Chromatiales > Ectothiorhodospiraceae > Halorhodospira > Halorhodospira halochloris. Next base: position 1,625,588 of record NZ_AP017372.2, on the reverse strand, counting down.
CGGGGTCAATGAAGGCATGGATGGCATCTCAACCCGCTTTGCCTTCAAGGTGCTATCGCAAACTTTTAACTACGAGACCGATGAGCTGGCCGCCGATCCGGTGCACTTGCTCTATCTGCTGGAGCAGGCGATTAAGCGCGAACAGTTTCCTGAGGAGACCGAGCGTAAATACCTTGAGTTGATAAAGGCTGAGCTCGCCCCGCGTTATGCCGAGTTTATCGGTAATGAGATCCAAAAGGCTTATCTCGAATCCTATGAAGACTTCGGCCAGAATCTTTTCGAGCGCTATGTCGCTTATGCCGATGCATGGATTGAGGACCAGGATTTCAAGGACCCCGATACTGGGCAATTGATGGATAGGCAGGCGCTCAATCAAGAACTGACCAAGATCGAAAAACCGGCAGGCATCGCCAATCCTAAGGACTTTCGCAATGAAGTAGTAAAGTTTGCCTTGCGCTCCAAGGCGCAACAGGGAGGCGAGATGCCCCGGTGGACCTCTTATGAGAAGATCCGCGAGGTGATAGAGAAACGCATGTTCAGCCAGGTCGAGGATCTGATGCCGGTAATCAGCTTTACTTCCAAGGCCGATTCGGAAACCGAGCGTAAGCACACCGAGTTTGTGCGGCGGATGATTGAGCGCGGCTATACCGAAAGACAGGTCAGACGGCTAGTGGAGTGGTACATGCGAGTTAAGCAGGCCGGCTGAACCGGCGGAGGTAAGAGTGCATTGGTCAATATTATTGATCGCCGGCGTAACCCGAAAGGCAAAAGCTTGGCTAATAGGCAGCGCTTTTTGCGCCGCGCCAAGCGCCAGGTGGTAGATGCGGTAAACGAGGCCTCGGGAAAGCGCAAGGTAGCCGATGTTGCCGGCGGGGAGAAGATTACCATCCCCACAGACGGACTGCATGAACCCGTTTTTCGTAAATCTGCTGAGCATGGCGTTCGTGAGCATGTTTTGCCCGGCAACAAAGAGTATGTAGTTGGCGATACTATTCCGCGCCCGCCTGCAGGTTCTGGCGGCGGCAGTCAGGCTAGCCCCAGCGGCGAAGGTGAAGATGAGTTTACCTTCACGGTCAGCCGGGATGAGTTTCTCGATCTTTTTTTCGAAGGCTTGGAACTGCCGAATATGGCCAAGAGCCAAGTCAAGAAGTCCGATCAGTTGACGCAGCAACGGGCCGGCTATGCGGTCAGCGGCTCGCCGTCCAACCTTAATGTCGAGCGCACAATGCGCAACTCGCTGTCGCGGCGTATAGCTTTGCGTCGGCCGAAGGGTAATGAGATCCGCGCGCTGGAAGAGGAGATCGATCGCCTTGAGCGCAGCGGCTCGGACCCGGAGCGCTTGCGCGAACTCATTGATCAGCTACGGCTTAAGAAGGAGCGTTCCCGCTCTATCCCCTATATTGATCCGGTTGATATTCGTTACAACCGTTTTACCCAGGTCCGTAAGCCGGTAACTCAGGCAGTCATGTTCTGCCTAATGGACGTCTCGGGGTCCATGAGTGAAGAGATGAAGGGGCTGGCTAAGCGCTTCTTCATGCTACTCTACCTCTTCCTTGAGCGGCGCTATCGCTATGTCGATATCGTCTTTATCCGCCATACGCATATTGCTCAAGAGGTCGATGAGGATACCTTCTTTTACTCGCGGGAGACTGGCGGCACGCTGGTATCGCCGGCGTTACGGATGATGAGCGATATAGTAGCTGAGCGCTATCCAGTGGCTGACTGGAACATCTACGCCGCTCAGGCCTCTGATGGAGATAATACCCCGGCAGATAATCCGCATACCAATGAATTAATTCGTAATGTGATCCTGCCGCTTTGCCAGCATTTCGCCTACATTGAGGTCGGCTTAGCCGGGCATTCCGTGCGCTTGCCATCTGATCTATGGCGCCTCTATGAAAAGGTCTCGCATGGCCAGGCCCCGCTTGCTATGCGCAAGGTGCGCACCCAAGGCGACATCTTCCCGGTTTTTCGTGATCTCTTTACCCCTGCGGAGCTGAAGAGATGAGCAAAGAGCCGCTATTCAGAGGTTCTGATTGGGATTATCGTGATGTGATGCGCGTCTACGAGGCGGTCGAGCGCATAGCTACAGAAGAGTTGCAGCTGGATGTTTACCCTAATCAGATTGAGGTTATCAACTCGGAGCAGATGCTCGATGCTTATGCATCGATGGGGCTGCCATTATTCTATCGTCACTGGTCGTTCGGTAAGCATTTCGCCCGCGATGAAATGCTCTATCGCAAGGGCTATACAGGTTTGGCCTATGAGATTGTCATAAATTCCAAACCGTGCATCTCCTATCTCATGGAAGAGAATACCTTAACCATGCAGACGCTGGTAATAGCGCATGCCGCATTTGGCCATAACCACTTTTTCAAGAATAACCGACTCTTTCAGGAGTGGACCGATGCCGAGGGAATTCTTGACTATCTCGACTTTGCCAAGAGTTTTATCAGCGGGTGCGAAGAGCGCTATGGGGTAAGTGCGGTAGAGCAGGTAATTGATGCGGCTCATGCGCTGATGGGGCAGGGGGTTGACCGTTATCCTAAGCCGCATTCACGCAATCTACGCGAGGAGCGGGATCGGGAAATTGAGCGGATTCGCTATGAGGAGCAGACATACAATGACCTCTGGCGGACTGTGCCGGGTGCCCCCGACGATCCTTTGCGCGATTACGCTGATCCAGTCGCAGCGCGCCGCGAACGGCTAGGGCTGCCGGAGGAGAATCTGCTCTATTTTCTGGAGAAGCGGGCCCCGTTGCTGGAGCATTGGCAGCGCGAGATCTTGCGCATTGTTCGCAATACCGCGCAGTACTTTTACCCACAGAGACAGACCAAGGTAATGAATGAGGGGTGTGCTAGCGCGGTCCATTACTACATAATGACTCGTCTGCATGAGGATGGGCTGCTAACTGACGGGGCCTTCATGGAGTTTCTGCACAGTCATACTAGCGTTGTTATGCAGCCTGACTTCGATGATCTGCGCTTCTCTGGTATCAACCCCTACGCCCTCGGGTTTGCGATACTTCAGGATCTCAAGCGCATGGCTACACAGCCCACCGCCGAAGATAGACAGTGGTTCCCACAGCTAGCTGGTTGCGGTGATTGGGTCGGTGTTTGGCAGCACGCCTGGCGGGAGTTCCGGGATGAGAGTTTCATCCTCCAATTCCTTAGCCCCAAAGTGATCCGCGATTTTCAGCTTTTTAGCCTCTACAATGAGGCCTCAGCGCCGGAGTTAGTCGTTGCTGCGATACATGATGAGGCCGGTTATCGGCAGATTCGTAGCGCCTTGGCTAAACGTCATGACTTGGCCTATATAGAACCGGATATTCAAGTGGTTGATGTCGATCTGGCGGGTGATCGTAAATTGATCCTCGAACACCGCATAAATGACGGGGCAACGCTGGAAAAGAGCGATGCCCAAGCGGTACTCGGCCACCTTGCCAATCTGTGGGGGTATGCAGTAAAACTCTACGAGGTGGATGCGGAGTCAGGCCGGGTTATAAATGAGTTTCCCGAGGTCGCCCCTGGGAACCTCTAAAGAATTCGCCGGCGCCACCATCCGCCCCGGTGTGGAGGACGCCGTGAATCCATCCCTGGAGGCTTCATGGCGCCATCCCTGGCGCCAAGACCTCCACTCCGGGGCGGATGGTGGCGCCGGCGAATTCTTTAGAGGCACCCCCCTGGTGCTAGCCTATTTTGGGCCAATTTATTGGGGATATGGTTTCGGCGTGATAATCTTGTGGTGTAAGGCGAATCATATACAGGGGGCTATCATGCGACGAGTAATCCAAACAACAACAGTAGCGCTGTTTCTCGCAGTCGGCGGCAGTGCGGCCCATGCTACCGGCGGCATCTTCGGCCTCTCGGCGGGGGCGAATATTTGGTCCCATAGCTCAAGCGGGGATCTGTTCGGTGGTGATATAGACGATACGTTGGATTTAGACAGCGATAATGATGTCCACCTCTGGGCGGAATGGGATCACATTTTCCCGATGATACCCAGCGTGCGACTTGACCACACTGAGCTAGTCCAGGATGGCGCAGACGGGTCTAGTGTCGACCTTGGCCATACTGATTTCACCGCCTTTTGGAGCCCTCTGCCACTACCATTTGTCAGCATCGATATAGGTCTTACGGCAAGAAATTTCGATGGTGAGCTCGATGGTGGCACTATCGCTGATGATGATCTGCCTGGCAATTGGGCTGATGAGATAGACACCATCACCTCGTTTTCCGGCTGGTTGCCGCTAGGCTATCTGCGCGCGGCGGTAAACATACCAACCACGCCCTTGCGCCTAGAGGCATCTGTCAAGGACTTGAGTATCGGCGATAACTCGATTACCGATATGCAGGCCAACTTGGTATATAAGTTTATGTATGCCGGGGTGATGGTCGGTTATCGTGACCTTAGCATCGAGTTGGATGAGTTCGACGATATCACCACCGATATCTCCTTCAGCGGCCTTTATGGCGGAGGTTTTGTTCGGTTCTAGGTTGATGATCTGATGCTATGGGCGCCTCTAAAATCCCTACCGGAGCCTGGCTGGCCCGGTGGGGTGCTTTTAGAGGCGAGCGTAGATGGATTATTAGTCAGTCCCGGGTAAGATTTTCGGCATTCCGGCCGTTGTGAGCCCAATCATACCCACTGTGTGTAGACTCCTGGCGCCATTGTATGGCTCCAGCCTGACTAAGCTCTGCTGCGAGGTAAGTTAATATAACTTCGCCCGGCTCGAGAACTCGCTCGTAGTTCCCAAGCCGGGCGTGGAGTTTGCGAATAAGGTCGTTGGAGTTGGGCTGCTATTTAGCCAGCCACTTCTCTAGGTCATCAGCCCCGCCGATCAATTTGCCGTCCATGAACACCTGCGGCACTAAGCCGGAGCCGCTGACTGCCCTTACCGAGCGAGGTGTAATGCCCTCGCCGAGTTCTATCTCTTCATACTGGTAGCCCTTTTGCTGAAGCATGCGCTTGGCACTAGCACAGTGTGGGCAACCTGGCTTGGTAAACATGGTAACCGCTTGGGGCCGTTTGGCATTGGGGTTGATGTGATTGAGCATGGTGTCGGCATCGGAGACCTCAAATGGATCACCCGGCACCTCTGGCTCGACAAACATCTTCTCGATGACACCGTCATTTACCAGCATAGAATAACGCCAGGAGCGCTTGCCGAAGCCTAGATCCTGCTTATCGACCAGCATCCCCATGCCGGCGCTGAACTCGCCGTTGCCATCAGGTATCAAGGTAACGTGCTGAACTTGCTGATCGCGCTTCCACTCCTCCATGACGAAGGCGTCGTTTACAGACAGACATACGATGTCGTCTACCCCTGACTCGAAGAAGGTTGGCGCAAGTTCGTCATAACGTGGCAGGTGCGTCGAGGAGCAGGTTGGTGTGAAGGCCCCGGGTAGGGCAAATACTACCACCTTCTTGCCCTTAAACAATTCGTCACTAGTTATGTCTACCCATTCACCGTCACGGCGGGCACGGAATGTTACTTTGGGTACCGGTTGGCCTTCCATCGGGTGACTCATGCTTACCTCCTTAAGTTAGACTGTATCTTGCGTGAGTGGGATGATAATTAGATTCGTTGTAAGAAATTATATTCTGCAGCAGTGGGACGGGAATCGACAATAAAAAAGCATTATTGTTTAATTAGAAGAATGACATACTGCCATATGCAGTGCCCTCGGTTAGGAACAATCCCTCCCGTTCGGCTGTCATTAACAGATAGCCGGTTGGTGAGATTGAGCCGAGCTCAAACTTAATTTCAAAGCAATGGAGTATATTGATGACTGCGAACAAGACTGTTGCTTCGACTTTCGCGTTAATGCTTGCGATGGGCGCTGCTCAAGCCCAGATGGGTGGAGGAGGTGGAGGGCAGCCCCCGCAGCAAGCACCTGAAGGTGGTATGTCAGAAGGTGGCCAGGCCCCACAAGGTGCCCCGGGAATGCAGCAGGATCCTCAGGCTGCTGAGCAGCAAATGCAGGCGCAGCAGCGCATGCAGGAGATCCATCAGGAGCTCGGTGAGCTTCAGCAAGAGACCATGGCTGAGAACCCGGAGCTTGAAGAGCGCGCTAATGAGCTTGATGATCGCCTTCTCGACCAGATGGAAGAGGTAGGCTACGAGAATGTCCGTGAGGACATCGCACGCCTGGAAGAGACCATACAGCAGTTGGAAGATGGTACGCTGGCCGACCAGGACGATGCGGAGGCCCGCCTGCAGGAGGATCGTGAGTTGCAGATGAGGCTCCAGCAAGCGCAGCAGGAAGCGATGCAAGACCAGGATTTCATGCAGGGCTGGGAGCAGGATCGCCAGGAGCTGGAGCAGGATCTGATCTCTGCTATGGAAGAGAAAAGCCCGCGCGCCGGTGAGCTGATTGACGAGTTACGGCAACTCCAGGCGGAGATGCAACAAGGTCAAGGTATGGGTGGCGGCGGAGGCATGCCGCAGTAAAGCAGCTCTACTGAGATCCGCATCTTGGCGGAATACAAACGCTGCAAGCTTATACAAACTCCCCTTTCTTTAGCCATGTGCAGTCCCATGTGAAGTTCAAGGCAGCAGGGGGGGCGCCGTGAGGTATCCTGGAAGGGATTCACGGCGTCCCCCACGCCGGGGCAGCTAATTGGCTCAGGGGAGGTCTTTAGAGTCGTGTTGCAGCGCCGTTTGTTGTCCAGCAGGGGTTTGGGCAGTTCTTTTTTTTTGGGTGGCCCGCCGGTCGTTGGCAAGTGTTATGCTATTTCGGCTCACCCTTAGAGTGTATTAACCAAGTTTTGTGAGGGAGCCCAAAGTTATGACACGAGTTACAATGGCGGCGGTCGCCGCAGCATTTCTGATCTCAACATCTTTGCAAGCGCAGATGGCACCGCAACAAGGCGGGGCCCCGGGGCAGCCGCACAGCCCGGAGATGATGGAGTCGCAGCAGCGCTTGCAGGAAATCCAGCAACGCCTTGGTCAAATCCAGCAGGAAACCTTCGAAAATAGCGAGGAGTTGCAAGAGCGCCAGCAGCGCCTGGAGGATCGTGCTACTGCGAAGATGGAAGATCTCGGTTACGATCCTGAGAGTCACTATCAGCGCATGGAAGAGATATATGAGAGGTTTGAGGCTGGTAATGTATCCCAGGATGAGCAGCAACAGCTAGCCGAGGAATTCCAACAGGCCCAAATGGAGTTGCAGCAGGCGCAGCAGGAGGCGATGGAAGATGAGGAGTTCCGGCGCAGCATGGAGGAAGACATGCGCTCATTTCAGGAGGACTTGCTGGCCGCTATGGAGGAGCGCGACCCGGAGACTGCTGAGTTGATGGATGAGCTTGAGCGGCTCTATTCCGAGATGAGGGAGCATATGGGTCAGTAGCTAGGGCTAAAGGTCCTCTGAGTCTGAGGCCTATCGGCCGATCATGGGGCTAGTCATCGGCAGCCCCGTTTAGGCTCCATGGCGCCACACAAGGCTTGATGGCCAATGTTTGACGCCATGGAGTTTACCCCCCTAACCGCTACAATTCAGCTCCTCCCTTCCCCGCACATGCCGAATGGTTGGTAGCTCAGGAGCTGGGGCGTAGAGGGATTCCCGCAGGGATCCTGCCTCCTATGCCATCTCCAGGGCAAGCGCAATTCCCTGGCCGCCGCCGATACACATGGTTACCACACCGCGCTTTAGGCCGTCGCGCTGCATTGAGTGAAGCAACCGGGTGGTAAGTACGGCACCTGTTGCGCCGATGGCGTGGCCGTGAGCTATTGCCCCACCCTCAACGTTAACCCGCTCTTCCGCGACGCCCAGATCCCGCATCACGGCGATGGCGATGGCGGCAAAGGCCTCGTTAATCTCCCAGCGCTCGACATCATCAATAGACCAGCCGGCGCGTTGCAGACACTGTTTGACTGCCGGAACAGGGCCGATTCCAAACATGCCCGGCTCAACGCCACCAATCCCATAAGATGCTATGTGGGCGATTGGGGTGAGGCCGTGTTTGGCGGCAGCTTCTTCAGCAGCGATGACCATGGCTGCAGCGCCGGTATTAACGCCGGGGGCATTGCCGGCAGTGATAGTGCCGTCCTTGCGAAACGCCGGCCGGAGCTTCTGTAAGCCTTCCGCTGTGGTGTCGCCGCGGTTATGTTCGTCGGTATCAAATTGCTTGGTGGTCTTACGATCGGAGATGTCAACCGGGGTTATTTCCGCATTAAAATGGCCTGCCGCCTGGGCTTGGCTAAAGCGTTGTTGTGAGCGTGCAGCCCATTCGTCCTGCTCCTCGCGGCTGATACCGTACTCGCTGGCAAGGTCTTCGGTATGCCATCCCGAGTGCTGATCTGAGAAGGCATCGTTTAGGCCATCGTTTAGTACCGCATCAAGAATTTGCCCGTGTCCGAGGCGATAACCGGTGCGCCCTTGCATGAGCAGGTAGGGGGCCCGGTCCATGTTCTCCATGCCACCGGCTATGGCGGTGTCGGCAAAGCCCAGGGCTACCTCCTGGAAGGCGTTGGCAATTGCTTGGGCGCCCGAGCCACAAACCCGGTTCACGGTCAGGGCAGGGGTCTGGGCTGGTACACCGCCGTTAATGGAGGCCTGCCGTGCCGGGTTCATCTTGCAGCCGGCTTGAATAACATTGCCCATCACCACGCTGTCTACAGCATCCGGTGAGAGCCCCGAGCGCTCTAGGGTAGAGCGGACAACCGTCGCACCTAGGTCGGTAGCTGGGACCTTAGCTAGAGAGCCATTGAAAGTTCCTAAAGCGGTGCGCGTTGGGGCGCAGATGGTGACTTTACGCTGGGCCATTATTGTCTCCTTTTCGGTTTGATTATATGAAGATGTTAAGAGAATAGTGCAACTTTATCCTCTAAGGAACCTCTAAAACTTCCCACTCTCGGTGTGGAGGACGCCGTGAATCCATCCCTGGAGGCTTCATGGCGCCCTGCCTGGCGCCAAGACCTCCACACCGAGTCAACCAGGCTCAGTGGGGAGTTTTAAGGGGCTTCCTCGAGAAATAGTTCCGGATCCACCGTGTTGCCGTTGAGGATAACACTGAAATGCAGGTGTGCGCCGGTGACTCGTCCGGTCTTACCTACAGTGCCGATCTGTTCGCCGCGCTCGACCCAATCCCCCTTTGCCACATCGATCTCATCCATGTGGCAGTACATGGTTACTAGGCCCGCACCGTGGTCGATAAAGACGCTCTTACCGTTAAAATAGTAATCCCCTTTTTCAACCACTTTACCCGCCTCGGCGGCGGCTATCGGTGTACCGGTCGGTGCTGCCAGGTCAAGCCCGTTGTGCGGGTTGCGGGGCTGCTCATTGATATAGCGACGGACTCCAAATTCAGCCGAAACGCGCGCATCGGCCACCGGGATGTGCAGATCTAGGCGGGGCTGAGCTTCGACTTCTCGACTGCGGAAGGCACTGCGGATCTCATCTTGTTCGGCGAATATGCGCTCAAGTTTATGCTCGGGCGGGCTGACCATGTCCTCTTCGGCAATAGTTATATATTGAGCCCTGTAATCGTGCTCCTGAACCGTAAAGGAAAGCGTTTCACCATCTACTTCTAACTCGTGTTTACCGGTCTCAGCGTCAAGGGCAATACCGACTACGGCTTGCCAGCCGCTCTCAGTCTCCCTGATAAGGACTTGCTCACCTTGGTAAGTGGCCTTGCGCGTAGGATCGTCACGATCCAAATCGATAAGGGCTAAGCCGCCAGCTATGGGGCGCTCGCTAGGCCTATTCTCAGAATTTGTTGCAGAGCTTTGTGTTGACCAAGCTGCACTACTAAGAAGTATGAGGAGTGCAGCTAGAAAAAAGGTGCTGGGCTTCATGTGATCCATCCTTACGTTGCCTGCCTGGCAGCCTATTAAAACCATCTTTTACGTCAAGTCGTCCTGCCGTGGGGGCGCGGGGATTCCGATACCCGGCGCCATCGCAGTTGCCGAGATCCCCGCAGAGGAGTTAGATGGTGCCACAGAGGTGATTAGGAACTGGTGGTGTCTGTATGCTGTTGGTAAATCCGTTCCACTGTGCAATCTAGTGCTCCTGTAGCTAGGCGGGTGTATATTGTATCCCCGATCTTTAGCTCTTGAGCTTGGCGTATGACCTTACCGTCGGGGTGCTGAGCTACGGCGTAGCCACGCTCCAGGGTCGCTAGTGGGCTTACCGCTTGGAGGGCGCGGGTGGTCGCGGCCAGGCGTTGTCGGGAGTCGTTTAGGCGGGATCTCATGCCTTGTTGCAGCAGTTGTAGCTGCTGTTGTATCTGCCTACGCGAGTCATCTATTCGCCTTTTGGGAGAGGCAGAAAAAAGCCTTTGTTCGGCGGTATTTATCTTTTGGCGATGGTTGCTGATGGTTGCTAAGACGAGGCGTCTGAGGCGAGATTCCAGCTCGTCGAGGCGTTGAGCGCGATCGCGCAGTTTGCGTCCCGGGTGTTGGCAGGCAAGGCGTCGCTCCAGCTGGTCGAGTCTTTCTTGTCGAGAGTTGCGTAGGCGGTGCTCGGCCGCTGTTAGGCGCCGGTGAAGAGTGCCGATGCGCTCAAGGTAAGCAGCGGTATCAATGCTTAGGGTTTCAGCGGCGGCTGACGGGGTCGGGGCACGCAGATCGGCGGCGAAGTCGGCTATGGTCACATCAGTCTCATGGCCTACAGCGCTGATTAGCGGAATAGGGCACGCGCGAATAGCCCTAGCTACAGCCTCCTCATTAAAGGGCCACAGGTCCTCGAGCGAGCCGCCGCCACGAGTCAGGATTAGGGCGTCGACCTCATTGCGTTGTTCGGCAATCTCGAGCATGCGCACAATCTGCCCAGCGGCCCCATCGCCTTGTACAGCAACAGGGTAGACTATCACCGGCAGGGCCTTGAAGCGCCGCTCAAGAACACTTAACACATCTCTTATGGCAGCACCGCTGGGGGAGGTAATGACCCCTATGCGACGGGGGAAGGAGGGCAGTTGTCGCTTTTTGTCTGCTGCAAACAGCCCCTCTGCCTCAAGGCGCTGTTTGAGTTGCTCAAAGGCCCGGCGCAAGGCCCCCTCACCGGCCTCTTCTAGGTGCTCGACTATCAGTTGAAAATCCCCGCGCGGTGGGTAGAGGCTGGCCTTGGCTTTAACCCTGACCTGATCGCCGTTCTCGGGCCTGAAATTGGCCCTGCTTGCGCGAGCGCGAAAGAGGGCGCAGCGTACCTGGGCATCGCTATCTTTAAGCGAAAAGTAGAGGTGTCCCGATGCTGGGCGGGCCAGGTTGGAAATCTCGCCCTCTACCCAGATGCCCGGCAGCACGGTTTCGAGCATACCGCGCACTTCTTGGTTCAGCTGCGATGGGGTGTATAGGTTCTGTTCAGGCTCACTCATGCTGGCATGCTACACCATGTTGCCAGTATACTGTACGGCTATTCTTAATTCAGCCACGGCACTTTTCCCGACCGAGGTTTATGCGACTAATGCGAATCACCGAGGAAGCTCTTACTTTTGATGACGTTCTGCTGTTACCTGCCGAATCTCAGGTAATGCCGCGCGATGCCGATCTGCGCACCCAGCTCACCCGCAATATACAGCTTAATATACCCATAGTATCGGCAGCTATGGATACGGTAACTGAGGCACGCTTGGCAATAGCCTTGGCGGAGCAGGGCGGCTTAGGAATCATCCATAAGAACATGTCGGCCGAGGTGCAAGCGAGCGAGGTGCGCCGGGTTAAGAAGTTCGAGAGTGGCATAATTAAGGAGCCTATTACCGTATCGCCGCGCACTAGCATCGGCGAAGTGCTTGAGGTGACCCGCAGCCAGGGTATATCCGGGGTGCCGGTAGTTGACGGCGAACAGTTGGTGGGGATAGTTACCGGCCGTGATCTGCGCTTTGAAACCCGGGTCAATGAGCCGGTCTCGGTGGCTATGACACCACAAGAGCGCTTGGTGACTGTCAGCGAAGGTGCTACGCGCGATGAGGTGTTAAGCAAGCTCCATCAGCATCGAATCGAGAAGGTGCTGGTTGTGGATGAAGGGTTTCATCTGCGCGGCATGATTACGGTAAAAGATATCCAGAAAAGCCGCGACTATCCGAATGCCTGCAAAGATGAGTTCGCGCGCTTGCGGGTTGGTGCTGCAGTTGGTGTCGGTCACGGCACCGAGGAGCGGGCTGAGGCTCTCATTGATGCCGGAGTTGATGTCTTGGTAGTGGACACTGCTCACGGTCACTCCGCTGGGGTTAGTGAGCGCGTGGGTTGGCTCAAGAGCAATTTCCCGCAGATTGATGTAATCGCCGGCAATATAGCTACAGCCGAGGCGGCCCGTGATCTGTGCCGGATCGGCGCTGATGGGGTTAAAGTCGGCATTGGTCCAGGGTCTATATGTACCACACGGATCATCGCCGGTGTCGGGGTGCCGCAGGTTAGTGCCATCTCCAATGTCGCTAAGGAGCTTCAGGGTAGTGATGTGCCGCTGATTGCCGATGGCGGTATCCGTTTCTCCGGTGATGCAGCCAAGGCCCTGGCCAGCGGGGCCCACTCGTTGATGATCGGCAGTCTGCTGGCCGGCACCGAAGAGGCCCCCGGAGAGGTCGAGCTTTACCAAGGCCGCTCATACAAGTCTTACCGCGGTATGGGTTCGTTAGGTGCCATGTCAGGTAGTCAAGGCAGTGCCGATCGTTACTTCCAAGAAGAAGGCCAGTCAGTCGATAAGCTTGTTCCTGAGGGAATCGAGGGGCGGGTTCCCTATAAGGGCAGCATGGTGACGATAGTCAATCAACTGATCGGTGGCATTCGGGCCAGCATGGGTTATGTTGGCTGTGGCGATCTGGCTCAGATGCGTAGCAAACCGCAATTTGTTCGAGTTACTGGAGCCGGTATGCGCGAGAGTCATGTTCACGATGTAACTATCACCAAAGAAGCCCCTAACTACCGAGTCGAGTGAGAAAACGCAATGTCTCTACCCAATTCGACCGCGGACAGCCAAGGTGCCGGTGCTGCTGATATCCACGCTCATCGAGTCCTGATCCTCGACTTTGGCTCGCAGTACACTCAGCTTATAGCCCGCCGGGTTAGGGAGAATGGTGTCTATTGCGAGATATTGCCCTACGACTGCGAGCCACAGCGTCTCCAGGCATTCAATCCGGTTGGGGTTATACTATCCGGCGGACCGGAGTCGGTCACTGCTGATGATGCCCCACTTATCCCCGCCCCGATATTCGATCTGGAGGTGCCGATACTAGGTATCTGCTATGGCATGCAGGCACTCAGCGCACAGCTTGGCGGGCGCGTCGAGCCCGCTCAGAGCAAAGAGTTTGGCTACGCGCAGGTCTGCATCCGCGGCCACTCAAGGCTGCTGAGCAATATCGAGGATCACGCCGACGCTGAAGGTTATGCCTGGCTGGATGTCTGGATGAGTCACGGCGATAGGGTTACTGAGCCGCCGGCTGGATTTAAAACCATCGCCACAACCCCAACCTCGCCGGTGGCCGGCATTGGAGACGATGAGCGCGGCTGGTACGGGCTGCAGTTTCATCCAGAGGTCACTCACACCCCGCAAGGGGCGCGGATATTGGCGCGATTTGTGCGCGATATATGTGGCTGCCCGGGGGATTGGACAGCGAGCAACATCATAGAAGACAGCGTCGCCCGCATTCGCCAGCAAGTAGGCACCAAGAGAGTGGTTTTGGGCCTATCGGGCGGGGTGGACTCCTCGGTGACCGCAGCCTTGCTGCATCGGGCTATCGGCGATCAGCTCACCTGTGTTTTTGTCGATAACGGCCTGCTGCGCTTAGGCGAGGCTGAGCAGGTGGTAGCTACGTTTGATCGGCACATGGGCGTTAATGTGCTGCACATTGATGCCGCAGAGCGGTTTCTCGATGCCTTGCGTGGGGTTGAGGATCCAGAGGAGAAACGGCGAATAATTGGCCGGCTGTTTGTCGAAGTATTTGATGAACAGGCGGCTAAGCTTGATGATGTGGCGTTCCTTGCTCAAGGCACGATCTATCCCGATGTGGTTGAGTCGGCGGATAGCTCTGGCGGCAAGGCTCATGTCATCAAGTCACACCACAATGTTGGTGGATTACCCGATTATATGCAGCTTGAGCTCGTCGAGCCGTTGCGTGAACTGTTCAAGGATGAGGTGAGGCGCATTGGGTTGGAGCTGGGCTTGCCGGCGGATATGATCCATCGTCATCCGTTCCCTGGGCCCGGTCTGGGGGTGCGGATACTTGGTGAGGTGCGCAAGGAGTATGCTGACCTGTTACGCCGGGCAGATGCCATATTTATTCAAGAGTTGCGTCAAGCGGGTTGGTATGAGCGGACTAGTCAGGCCTTTGCGGTCTTTTTGCCGGTGCGCTCGGTAGGGGTTACCGGCGATGGGCGTCGCTATGAGCATGTTGTTGCGCTACGTGCCGTTGAGACGGTCGATTTCATGACGGCACGCTGGGCGCATCTGCCTTATGACTTTCTCGACCATGTCTCACGCCGGATAATCAATGAGATAGAGGGTATTTCTCGGGTTGTTTACGATATATCAGGCAAACCCCCGGCAACCATAGAGTGGGAGTGAGGGCGAGCTCAAATTGTGGTCGATTACCCCCCCGGGCGGCAGCGAGGATGGGCGCTGAGCACAACGACTTTTACTGGATGGGCTACGCCCTGGAGCTGGCGCGGCGGGCGGCAGACGCAGGAGAGGTGCCGGTAGGGGCTGTCTTGGTGCGCGATAATGAGCCGCTCGGGGAGGGTTGGAACAGCCCGATCAGCAACAATGACCCTAGTGCCCATGCTGAAATAGTGGCCTTGCGTCAGGCGGGGCAAAGAACAGCGGCGTATCGGCTGCCGGATACCACGCTCTATGTGACCTTGGAGCCCTGTTTTATGTGCCTAGGGGCTATTATCCACGCCCGCCTGAGTCGTATTGTCTATGGCGCTCCCGATACTAAAACGGGGGCCTGTGGTGGTCAATTTGACTTGCTTGGCTTGTCCGGCCACAACCACTATCCGCAGGTCGTTGGTGGTCTTTTGGCGCAGGAGTGCGGCGATTTGCTGCGTAATTTCTTCCGTCAGCGTCGTGGCTAAACTGTTCACGCTTGACTGGCAGCCCCATGATGAGCCCCGTAGGGAACCTCTATAACTCCCCCTGATCCACTCAGCTGCCCCGGTGTGGAGGACGCCGTGAACCCATCCCTGGAGGCTTCATGGTGGACGCTAATGTTTGTAATATATGCCAATGCAAGACGACTCCTTGAGTATAGTCCCATTTCGTGGGGGCGCCTTAGAGCGAGCCGCTAAGGGTCGGCTACGTGATTTATGCCGTAGTCAGGCGGCGAGCCTGGCCCTTGGCCCTCAGCTCGATCGCTATATGCAGCGTCTCGAGATTGAGCTGGCGGCCTTTGATGAGCTGAGCATAGATCCCGGTGTAATTCTGGAGCTCTCATGGGTGGTGCGAGATCTGCGCTCGCGCGGGGTGGTTTTTGGGCTCGGTTACGGCCCGCAGTGCGGTTCACTGCTGCTCTATTTGCTGGGACTGCATGGGGTCGATCCGCACCAGCACGAACTGCCATTTACCGGGTTTGGTAGCGAGTTAGAAGCGCAGCGACTGCATTTGCGTGTTCCGAGCCGCGCTGAACAGGCAGAAACGGCGTCCATGCTGCGCCACTACGCCCGTCTCTCGCCGATTGACGAGGTAGATGAAAAGGCGGTTTACGTTGTCATCGGGCGGGAGCGAGCCGCTGGGCTGTCGCGTGAGATGATAGACATGCTCGCTAGAATGCAGGGCCACAGTGGTTATGATCCCGCCGAGTGCATCTGGACATGGTCAGATAACGACCGCAAACCATTCGCTCTTATTGCCCGGGGGCAGACATCTGGTATCCACTTGCTCGATGATCCGCAGCTACGCGAATGTCTCCTGCGCAAGCCGCCGCAAAGCTTGGACGAACTGGTTAGGCTTGTGGCTGCCTGCCGTCACGGTGCCCATGGTGGGCAGAAGAACAAGTATCTTGCAGCCTGCGAGGGCCAAGATATACCGGCTTTACCACATCCTGAGCTAGAAAAGGTACTCGCACCTACGGCGAACGTTTGGCTTTTTTCCGAGCAGATAGTAGCAGCGTTGGCGAGGCTGATGAGGTTAAGCTGGGAGGAGGCACTGAGGGTTAGTCGTGAGCTGGCGGCTGAGAGTGAAACCGCCCTTGAGGGAGAGGCGAGTGCACGAGCAGCCAAGGCCATAGCCGAATCCTGCGCCCTGCCTGAAGCGAGGGGGGTTTATCTGCTTCGCATGTTGCGTCAGGCGTTAGCGCAATCCATTGAGCGCAGTGCACTGCTCCCGGAGGTGTTAGAGGCATACCGTCAAGCCTATATCCGAGCGCGCTTTCCGGCGGTATTCTATGCCGCTCAGATGAACATGCTCTTGGAACTGTTTGGGGCATGGGAGGGGGTCAGATATACCCAGCCGAGCGGCACTTCGCAAGGCAGCGAGCATCGAGATGCCTTACTAGAAGTGTGTCGAAACGCCGCGCAGGATGGCATTACCGTGTTGCCGCCCGATATTAATCGAAGTGAATGGGGGTTTACGGCCATAGATCACGACCGCATTCTCTTCGGGTTAGGGGCAATTGCCTGTATTGATAGGGCGTCAGCTCGGCGCATAGTTGGGGGGCGTTCGAAGGGTTCATACAGTTCTATTATAGATTTAATCACCAGAGCTTATGGTGGCGATCTTAATGTGCACCTCATTGAGCCGCTGATATTGTCCGGTGCCATGGATGGGGTCCGGCGACCGCGCTCTGCCTTGTGCCGGGAGCTTGCGGCTATATCCGGTGGAACCGACGTGGGTAATAGCGCCACAGCACAAGAAGTTAGTAACTGGGCAAATGAGCAGTTGCCGGGGGAGGAGGCTTGGGGTGGTGCTCGCAGTGAGGAGAGTTGGGCTTTTCAGCGTGAAATGGATGTTTTGGGATGTGTGCCGTCATCTGGATATTTCCCTTATAAACGGGGAGATAATACCATCTCAGTATGCTCTTAACAGTACGTTTGGGCGCCGGGGCTTGAAATCCCCGGCCAACTCACGCACAGTATACCCACGCTAACGATCGTGATGCGGTCGTGAAGGCATGCGAAAGAAGGTACCGGGACCCGGATCGCCTGACGAGCCGTGGCAGGCTCGGTGCCACCAATACAGGGCAGCCCCCTGGCCAGAAACACGCCCCGTAGTTACGGAGGCGCATGCCATAGATAATGAACTTGCTACAAGAGGCACTTGACATTCAGTTGTCCAAGCGGCGCCGGCGATCAAGCACACGATCTGAATTCACAGCGTATGGGTATACCGTAGCGCGCGTTCGCTACACCAACCATTCGCCAAGCTGAGGTGATATATGAATACGACTACTGAGCAGGACTTCGGAGCGGACCCAACAAAAGTCCGAGATACCGACCACTACACGGAAGAGTATGTTGACGGGTTTGTCGACAAATGGGACGACTTGATTGATTGGGATAGCCGCGCGAAGAGTGAAGGTGATTTCTTTATTCAAGAGTTGAAGAAGCGTGGTGCCACACGCATCCTCGATGCCGCAACAGGTACCGGCTTCCACTCAGTGCGTTTGCTCGAGGCGGGTTTTGATGTCGTCAGTGCTGATGGCAGTGCCGAGATGCTCGCCAAAGCCTTCGAGAATGGGCGTAAGCGTGGCCATATCCTACGCACGGTTCAGGTCGACTGGCGGTGGCTGAATCGCGATATCCACGGTCGTTATGACGCCATTATCTGCCTTGGCAACTCGTTTACCCACCTGTTTAATGAAAAAGATCGGCGCAAGACCCTGGCAGAGTTCTATTCCGCGCTGAACCCGGAAGGGGTGCTGATATTGGATCAGCGCAATTACGACGGCATCCTCGATCACGGCTATGACTCAAGCCACTCCTACTACTATTGCGGTGAGGGCGTCTCTGTCTATCCTGAGCACGTTGATGATGGCCTAGCCCGCTTCAAGTATGAATTCAACGACGGTTCAACTTACTTCCTGAACATGTTCCCGCTGCGCAAGGATTACACGCGCCGCCTAATGCATGAGGTGGGTTTCCAAAAAATCGATACCTACGGCGACTTCAAGGCAACCTACCGCGATGCAGATCCGGATTTCTTTATTCATGTCGCCGAGAAGGAATATCGGGAGGAGGACTGATATATGGCGACGCGCTACGACGATCAAGCCATAGAAACGGCGAGGCAGTACTATAACAGTGAGGATGCCGATAACTTCTACGCCATAATATGGGGTGGTGAGGATATCCATATCGGTTTGTACAACGATGATGAAGAGCCGATAGCAGATGCCAGCAGGCGTACTGTAGAGCGCATGTCGTCACTGTCCCGGCAGCTTGGCCCAGATAGCTATGTCCTCGACATGGGGGCTGGTTACGGAGGGTCTGCCCGTTACCTTGCGCATAAGTATGGCTGTAAGGTGGCGGCGCTCAATCTCTCCGAACGTGAGAATGAGCGTGATCGGCAGATGAATAAGGAGCAAGGAGTCGATCACCTGATTGAGGTTGTCGATGCTGCCTTTGAAGATGTCCCCTATGATGATGGGGTGTTTGACCTGGTCTGGTCGCAGGACTCCTTCCTCCATAGTCCGGATAGGGAACGCGTACTGCGGGAGGCTAGTAGAGTTCTGCGTTCTGGGGGCGAGTTTATCTTCACCGATCCAATGCAGGCGGATGATTGCCCCGAGGGGGTTATTCAACCGATCCTCGATAGGATCCACCTCGAGACGATGGGCACGCCTAATTTCTATCGCCAGACCCTTAGGGATCTGGGCTTTGAGGAAATCACCTTCGAAGACCACACCCATCAGTTGCCGCGCCATTACGGGCGCGTGCGCCGTGAGCTAGATCGTCGAGAAGGTGAACTGCAGGGGCATGTCTCGGCAGAGTACATCGAACGCATGAAAAATGGCCTTGACCACTGGGTCAATGGCGGTAACAAGGGTTATCTCACCTGGGGTATCTTTTACTTCCGCAAAGGGTGATCACTAGAGCGCTAAATCGCAGGCGCGGTAATTGTGCCGCGCTTCGGGCGCATATGTTTTAGCCCAGTGGATTTGCACATAGAAAAGAGTGAATTCTGGTTTAGCGCTCGAATAAACTATAGCAAAGGAGAAACTATGACTAAGCGATATCTATTTACCTCTGAGTCGGTCTCTGAAGGCCACCCGGACAAAATGGCCGACCAGATTTCGGATGCACTGCTCGATGAGTTCCTGCGCCAGGATCCAAAGTCGCGGGTGGCTGCAGAGACGATGATTCAGACCGGCATGGTTGTAGTTGCCGGCGAAATTAAGAGCAATGCCAAGATCAATGTTGAGCCGCTGGTACGTGAAGTTGTCCGCGATATCGGCTACACCAGCTCAGATATGGGCTTTGATGCCGACACCTGTGCCGTACTCAACGCCCTCGGCGAGCAGTCCCCCGACATCAATCAAGGCGTTGACCGGGAAGAGGAAGAGGAGCAGGGCGCCGGTGACCAAGGACTGATGTTCGGTTACGCCACCAATGAGACCGACGTCCTCATGCCGGCAGCGATCCACTACTCGCACCTGCTGGTTAAGCGCCAATCCGAAGTCCGTAACTCCAAGAAGCTGCCGTGGTTGCGCCCGGACGCTAAGAGCCAGGTCACCTTCAAGTACGAAGGCGATAAGATCGTCGGTTGCGATGCGGTGGTGCTCTCCACGCAGCATGACGAGACCGTTGATCAGAAGACCGTCCACGAGGGCGTGATGGAAGAGATCATCAAGCCCATCCTCGGTGACACCGGCTGGCTGACCAACGAGACCAAGTACCACATTAACCCGACCGGCCGCTTCGTTACTGGTGGTCCGCTGGGTGACTGTGGCTTGACCGGCCGTAAGATCATCGTCGATACCTACGGCGGTATGGGCCGTCACGGCGGCGGTGCCTTCTCCGGCAAAGATCCGTCTAAGGTCGATCGCTCGGCGGCTTATGTTGGCCGTTATGTAGCTAAGAACATAGTGGCTGCCGGTCTGGCCGACCGCTGTGAGGTGCAGCTCTCCTACGCCATCGGTGTTGCCGAGCCGACCTCGGTCAATGTCGAAACCTTTGGTACCGGCAAGGTCGAAGAAGAGCTCATAAACAAGATAGTCCGTGAGAACTTCGACCTACGCCCGTACGGCATACTCAAGATGCTCAACCTGGAGCAGCCGATCTATCGTCCGACCGCCGCATATGGCCACTTCGGTCGCGAAGATATCGACGTGCCGTGGGAGCGCACTGACCGTGCCGCAGCGCTCAAAGAAGCAGCTGGCCTTAAGTAACAGCAGAATTTTCCGAAGGAGTAACCGATTAGCATGAGTAACCAAGATTACAAAGTAGCCGACATCTCACTGGCCGATTGGGGCCGCAAAGAGATCAAAATTGCCGAAAACGAGATGCCGGGTCTGATGGAGACCCGGCGCGAGTTTGCCGCACAAAAGCCGCTCAAAGGTGCGCGCATCGCCGGCTGCCTGCACATGACCATCCAGACCGCGGTGCTTATCGAGACCCTGCAAGAGCTCGGTGCTGAGGTGCGTTGGTCTTCCTGTAACATCTTCTCCACCCAGGACCAAGCGGCAGCGGCAGTCGCCGCTAACGGTACCCCGGTCTTTGCTTGGAAGGGTGAGACCGAGGAGGAGTACTGGTGGTGCATCGAGCAGACCATCAACGGTCCTGATGGCTGGAAACCGAACATGCTGCTCGATGACGGCGGCGATCTGACGGCCGTTATCCATCAGCAGTACCCGGAGATGATGAAAGATATCTACGGCGTCTCTGAGGAGACCACTACCGGTGTGCATCGTCTCTATGAGATGAGCCGTAAGGGCGAACTCGGCATGCCGGCGTTTAACGTCAACGACTCGGTGACCAAGTCGAAGTTCGACAACCTCTACGGCTGCCGCGAGTCGTTGGTTGATAGCATCAAGCGTGCGACTGACGTCATGGTCGCCGGTAAGGTGGCCGTCGTAGCCGGCTTCGGTGATGTCGGTAAGGGATCGGCGCAATCGCTGCGCGGTCTCGGTGCCCAGGTCTGGGTAACTGAAGTCGACCCGATCTGCGCCCTGCAGGCCTCCATGGAAGGCTACAAGGTAGTCACCATGGAAGATGCGGCCCCGGTCGCTGACATCTTTGTCACCGCTACGGGTAATTACAATGTCATTACCCACGATCACATGAAGGCTATGAAAGATGAGGCCATCGTCTGCAACATAGGCCACTTCGATAATGAGATCGACGTTGCTAGCCTGAAGCAGTATAAGTGGGATGAGATCAAGCCTCAGGTTGACCATATCGAGTTCCCCGACGGCAAGAAGATCATCCTGCTTGCCGAGGGTCGTCTGGTAAACCTAGGTTGTGGTACTGGCCACCCATCGTTTGTGATGTCGAACTCATTCACCAACCAGGTAATGGCTCAGATGGAGCTCTACAACAATCCTGGCAAGTACGAGATCGACGTCTATGTGCTGCCCAAGCACCTCGATGAGAAGGTCGCTGCACTGCACTTAGGCCGTGTCGGTGCTAAGCTGACTCGGATGACCGAGGAGCAGGCCGAATACATCGGGGTTTCGGTCGATGGTCCGTACAAGCCGGAGTGGTATCGCTACTAAGGCCCATCATTGGGCCAGTAGCTACACTACTGTGGCTCTATTGCACGAGCCTGGGGGGAGGTGATTCCCCTCAGGCTCGAATTGCAAGGTGAACAACATTCAGCTTGCAGCGTTCAGCGCTGTAGCAATTAGCCAACTCCCCTCATGCTGAGCTCTGAACGCTGATCTCTGAGTGTTCCCCCCGCAAATTTATGTTGAGCAGAATTGGAGAGGTGCCATGGAGAGCCAAAAGAAACATCCCCGCGTTTTCAGTTTCGAGTTTTTCCCGCCCAAAACAGATGAAGGTGCAGCGACCCTGCGTACTACGCGGCAGCGTCTGGAGAAGTTAAATCCGGCCTACTTCTCAGTAACCTTTGGTGCCGGCGGATCTACCCAAGACCGTACCTTCGAGACGGTAGTCGATATCCAGCGCCAAAGCAGCGCCGAGGCCGCTCCCCACCTCTCGTGTATCGACTCAAGTCGCGAGCGCCTCAAGGAGATGATCCTCGCCTACCGTGAGGAGGGCGTTAAATACATCGTTGCCTTGCGCGGCGATAGGCCGTCAGGGTCGGGATCTGGTGGCGAAGGTGATTTCCGCTATGCCAATGAACTAGTTGAGTTTATCCGTGAGATTACCGGTGACCACTTTACCATCGAGGTCGGCGCCTATCCGGAGTTTCACCCCGAGGCCCCGGGGGCTTTTGCTGACATCGATAACTTTGTACGTAAGGTCAACGCCGGTGCCGATTCGGCAATAACCCAGTTCTTTTACAATGCTCAGGCCTATTACAGGTTTGTCGAGGATTGTGAGAAACGTGGTGTTGATATCCCTATAATCCCTGGGATCATGCCGCTGATGAACTTCGAGCAGCAGGCACGCTTTTCTGAGGCCTGTAAGGCCGATATTCCGCGTTGGCTGGCTAAGCGCATGGAGGGGATGAAAGACGACCCACAGGGGCGGCTGGAGTACGGCATTGATGTAATTACCAACCTCTGTGAGGAATTGCTCGATGCCGGAGCACCAGGAATCCACTTCTACGCCTTGAATAAAGCACCAGTGGTGGAGCGCATCTGGCATAACCTGGGGCTGTCACAGGAGACGGGCGGGGAGCAAAGGCGTCCCGAGGACATCGAACTCCCCACTTGAGCCAATTGGCCGCCCGGTGTGGAGGACGCCGTGAATCCATCCCTGGAGGCTTCATGGCGCCATCCCTGGCGCCAAGACCTCCACACCGGGCCAGCCAAGTGGCTCAGGGGGGGGGCGAGCTTCCCCGCAATTACAGTTTGAAGCTATCAAAATAGCGGTTTGTGGCTAGTGCGCCGTATCAAGCTAGTTAAGGTTATCCTTGAGCACATCTAACTCGTCATAGAGCTGCTGCGGCAAACGATCAGCAAAGCGCTCATAGTGCTCACGGATAAGCTCGATTTCGCGCTGCCAGCCCTGTCGATCAAACTCAATTAGGCCCTTTAGGGTTGCATGGTCGAGATCTAGACCGGATAGGTCGATGTCCTCGGCATGTGGTAGCTGGCCTATAGGCGTCTGTTCGGCGCCTACATCACCACTGCAGCGCTGGAATATCCACTTCAGCACGCGGACGTTATCTGAGAAGCCGGGCCAGACAAAGCGGCCATTGGCGTCTTTGCGGAACCAGTTGACGTGGTAGATGCGAGGCAGCTGCAAACCTTCTCTGTCAGCAAATCCGAGCCAGTGGCCAAAATAGTCGGCCATGTTGTAGCCGCAGAAGGGCAGCATCGCCATCGGGTCACGACGCAGGGTACCGAGATCGCCGAACGCTGCAGCCGTCTTTTCACTGCCCATTATCGAGCCGAGAAAGACACCATGGCGCCAGTCACGGGCCTCTTGGACAAGCGGAATGGTGTCAGCCCGCCGACCGCCGAAGATTATGGCATCAATAGGCACGCCGCGCGGATCATCCCACTCCGCGGCTATAGAGGGACACTGCCGGGCTGGGGCAGTAAATCGGGCGTTAGGGTGTGCCGC
Organism: Halorhodospira halochloris; assembly: GCF_002356555.2. Lineage (NCBI taxonomy): Bacteria > Pseudomonadati > Pseudomonadota > Gammaproteobacteria > Chromatiales > Ectothiorhodospiraceae > Halorhodospira > Halorhodospira halochloris. The sequence goes on along the minus strand of NZ_AP017372.2, from coordinate 1,602,025 downwards.
AGGCTCACTGCTATCCGGCGTCCACTTACGTCCCTTCCAGTCGATAGCTTCGGCGGGCGGTTGCTCGGTCATCTCCTCCCACCAGACGTCACCTTCCTTAGTTAGGGCGCAGTTGGTGAAAAAGCAGTTCTCCTTGAGCGACTCCATGGCGTTGGCATTCGACTTATAGGAGGTGCCGGGGGCCACGCCGAAGAATCCGGCCTCGGGGTTTATGGCGTAGAGTCGGCCATCGCTGCCGACCTTCATCCACGCTATGTCGTCGCCGATGGTCTCGACCTTCCACCCCTCTAGGGGAGGGGTTAGCATGGCTAGGTTGGTCTTGCCGCAAGCTGACGGGAAGGCCCCAGCAATGTACTTGACCTCGCCCTCGGGGCTGGTGAGCTTGAGGATCAGCATGTGCTCGGCGAGCCAGCCGTCATCGCGGGCGATTACCGAGGCGATACGTAGGGCCAGGCACTTCTTGCCGAGCAGGGCGTTGCCGCCATACCCTGATCCGTACGACCAGATTTCGTAGGTCTCCGGGAAGTGGACGATGTAGCGGTTATCAGGATCGCAGGGCCAGGCTACGTCGGGCTTGCCATCCGGCAGCGGATAGCCGACCGAGTGCAGACAGGGGACGAAGCGCCCGGAATCGCCTAGTGCTTCGAGAACCTTGGTGCCGACTCGGGTCATTATGTGCATGTTGGCGACAACATAGGGGGAGTCGGTAATCTGGATGCCGATATGGGCTATGGGCGAGCCTACCGGTCCCATAGAGAAGGGGATAACATAGAGGGTGCGCCCGCGCATGGCGCCATCAAAAAGGCTGCGCAGCTTCTCGCGCATCTGCTGCGGGTCGGCCCAGTTGTTGGTTGGGCCGGCGTCAGCGGCGTCGGAGGAGCAAATGAATGTCCTATCCTCAACCCGGGCCACATCTGCTGGCTCGGAGCGGACCAGAAAGCTATTCGGGCGCAAATCTGGGTTGAGCTGTTGTGCCGTGCCGCTATCGACCATGAGCTGACACATTGCCTGGTACTCTTCGTTCGAGCCATCGCACCAGTGAACTTGGTCAGGCTTGCATAGGGCGGCAGTCTCCTCTACCCACTGGATTAGAGCTTGGTGATTGGTCATTTTTCCTCCTGCGCGAGACCTGCTGGTTTGCTTAAAATAAGCTATAGATTTATATATACCTAAACCTTAACATAAATTTCGTAAGGGTCCGCTTCTTCTTATACCTACGCTGGCCATTTTTTTATGAGTAACGATTCCATGCATAAGCCTGCCGGGGCCATCCACCCCGGTGAGATTCTTCTTGAACAGTTTCTTGAGCCAGCCGGCATTGATGGGCAGCGGTTGGCAGATGAGATTGGGTTGCCGGCAGAAGATATTGCCGAGATTTTTGCCGGTACACGCAGCATATGCGCCGATACCGCATTACGTTTAGCGCGTTTTTTGGGTACAGCGCCTGAGTTGTGGTTGCATCTGCAAAATCAATACGACCTTGAAATAACCGCGGCCTCAATCGAGACTGAGCTAATGGCTATTGAGCCTGCAAATGGAGCCTCAGAAAACTACCCCGGAACCATCTAGGTCGGTTAAGGCGCCTCTGAGAACCTCCTCCTGAGCCTAGAACTGCCGCGGGGTGGAGGTGTTGGCGCCATGAAGGCTTCGGGGATGGATTCACGGCGTCCTCCATAACGGAACCGATAAGTGGCTCTGGGAAAGTTTCTAGAGGTTCCTTTTAGAGGATCACGTTACCACGGCAGTATCTCGCGGTTGGGTGCGTGCCAGAAACAGCCAGACTCCTCAGGACCGATATTGTCCATCCGCTCTATTAGGGCCGCTGCAGATTCCGGCGGGTCAATAAGGCCGTTATGCCCGGTCATATCGGTGCGCACCCAGCCTGGATGGAGCAGGGCAACACTAATTCCCTTCGGCTGTAGGTCGTGCGCAAGTGATACAGCCGCCATGTTTACTGCTGCTTTAGACATGCGGTAACCGTAGCTATTCCCCGAGGTATTGTCGGCAATTGAACCCATGCGGCTGGTTACGATACCGAACTTGCCGCCGTTGCCGATTAGTGGGCTAAGAAACTCTGCAGCCATCAGCGGCCCAAGCGAGTTAATCTCAAACTGCTCGCGTATACCCTTTACCGCATCTTCATCAAGCCTGCCGAGATGCTGAACTCGCATCAGGCCGGAAACTACTAAGACCCACTCCAGTTCTTGAGAGCCTATCTTGCTGGCCAGTTCACGCAGAGTATCATGAGCGGTTATATCAACACCTTCAAAGACCTTAGCAGCGCATGAGTGCAATTCACTAGGTGGAGTAGAGCGGACAGTAGCTAGGACCTCGTCGCCACGTTCACGCAGCTGCTTGACCACCTCTAGTCCGATTCCGCGACTAGCTCCAATGATTAGTTTACTCATTGTCCCGCTCCTCATTGCTGTTCAGGCTGAATAGATAAAGCACCGGGCCGTTAAGGCTTTGAGTCTCTAAAACATCAAGTTTGCACTCATTTTGCGGAGTAGCTATTTCCCTCTCAAGGGTACCTCTAAAAAATTCCCCGGCGCCATAATCTGCCCCATTGTGGAGGTCATGGCGCCAAGGGTGGCGCCATGAAGCCTCCAGGGATTGATTCATGGCGTCCTCGACACCGGGGAGGTTTTTAGAGCTTCTCTCAAGGAATCGTTTTACCTCATCGGCCTCATGCGCGCCACCTTCATGGCCACGGTAAGCCATGACACTTAAAGTGCCTCCGTTTGCACTGAGTATATCAAGCGCAGCAGCCAAGGCCGATAGCGTACTCGGCACTTGAGTGGTTATCTCTTTGTTGCCGCCGGGATGGTAACCAAGGTTGAACATCACTGCTCGGATGTTATCAAGCCCTTGTTGTTCAACAAAATCTCGCATATTGCGGTGATCACCCTGAATGAGGGTTACTCTCTCCAGCAGGCCATGTTGCTGCAAACGCCGCCGGGTCTGCTCGAGTGCCGTGCTTTGGATGTCTATAGATAACACCCTGCCGTGAGGGCCCACGCCATGGGCTAGGAAGAGGGTATCGTGGCCGTTGCCGGCGGTGGCGTCTATAGCGCTGCAGGCAGGCGGGAGACTGTCAGCTATCCGCTCATGGGCAATAGCGGTTAAGGGTTTGGTCATGCTGAGCTCAAGTCGATAAGGAAACGATCATAAGCTTACTCCGCTATCTGCTATTTCGGGAAGCTCAGGTCTATCACCGGCGGCACTGGCGCGCAGCCACTTTATCTCCTCTGCCCAGCCCTCGGGTCCGGCCGGTGTCTCCAAGAACTGCGGGATATCGCGGGTACGCTGGTCAGTGAGCGCACGAATGAAGGCATCGGGGCCGATTTCGCCGCGTCCGATCAGGGCGTGGCGGTCTTTGCGCGATCCCAAACCGACTTTGGAGTCGTTAATATGTAAGGCGCACAAGCGGTGCAGGCCGATCTTGGTGTCGAAATCCTGCCACATATCCTCCCAGCCCTGTTCATGGTGCAGCTCGTAGCCGGCGGCGAAGGCGTGTGCTGTGTCGACACATACCCCAAAGCGTTCAGGTTGATCGAGAAGATCTATGATTGCAGCCAACTCAGCGAAGTCGGCGCCTATGGTTGTGCCCTGTCCGGCGACATTCTCCAGTACTAGGGTGACATCTTGCTTGTCGGCATGCTCATGACATATTGCATTGAGAGTGGTGGCGATTTTTTCTATGCCCTGTTCAAGACCTGCCTCTATGTGGGCCCCGGGGTGGAAATTGAGCAGTTCAATGCCCAATTGTTGGCAGCGGGTTAGCTCCTCGGCGAATACAGCACTCGATTTCTGGTGCTTCTCCTCATCCGGGGCGGCCAAGTTAATCAAGTAAGAGGCATGACTCATCACCGTCTGCATCGGGTGCTCGCCGCGCTTGGTATGGAACTCCTCAGCCTCCGTACTACTTACCGGCTTAGCTTTCCAGGTGCGTTGGTTACGGGTAAATATCTGAATGCAGTTACAACCAATCTCCTCGCCTCTGCCCAGGGCGTTGGGTGTTCCTCCAGCAGCAGAGACGTGAGCGCCGATTTGAAGCATAAAGGTATCCTCTTTATTTCCCGGTGAGAAGCTTGGCTTGTTGTAGCGAGCAATAATCCCCATTATGGAGTAGAGGGCAGCTAAAAAGACTGCCTGCGGTGGGCTTAGAAAAGGCGTCGCCATCCCTGGCGCCAATACCTCCACACCGGGGCAGCCAATTGGCCCGGGGGTGTATTTAGATGTTCCCTATAGAGTAAGGGTAATAGTAAGCCAATAAAAGGAGGCCAAATCATGGCGAAAGTTTGGGTGGTCGCCGCCGATGCTGCCAAAGCCAGGTTGTTTGAGTCTGAGCAGCGTAGTGCCAAGGATATGCATGAACTTGAAACCTGGGTAAACCCCGAGTTGCGCCAGCCTGCCCATGATCTGACATCTGATCGTCCTGGGCGTAGCTTTGATTCCGGCGGCGAGGGGCGCCATGCACTGGCAGAGTCAAGTGATGTCAAAGAGGTTGAGTCGGAGCGTTTTGCCCGTGAACTAGTCAAGTGGTTGGAACACTCTTACCATGAGCAGCGCTTCAACCATTTAGTTATCGCTGCAGCGCCTCACTTTCTCGGGCTGTTGAGGCAGAACATGTCCAAATCGCTGCACCAAGTAATAAGCTGTGAGATATCAAAAGACATCTGCAATCTGACCAAGCCGGAACAAATCCGCCAGCACTTGCCGGATTTCCTTTACTGAAAATGCTAGAAGTGGCTAAGGGGAACCTCTAAAAACTTCGCCGGAGCCACCATCCGCCCCGGTGTGGGGGACGCCGTGAATCCATCCCTGGATGCTTCATGGCGCCAGAGCCGGCTAGCTCTGGCGCCATGAGGTCTGCTGGCAATGATTACGCCCCCTAGATTGATTGCCGCTTCAGCGGGTAAAGTGCCTGGCTTGATGGCGGCTATTGCTTGCCACTAGCAACTGGATCGGCGGGTAGCTGATAACTGCCGCTGCCAGGCCGAAACCGACTCCAGCCCCCAGCAGGGTAGCGTAATCTATCCAGCCGAGCAGATCGTTAAAGCCAGCGCCGGTGGCCGGTACGGCAAGAACCAGGGCAATAACCCCGACTACACCGCCGAGCATAAGCGAACTCTTGATGGCCTTGCCGGCATTACGGAATCCGCCGCCAAAGCCGAGCAGAGCGAGTAAGAGCAGCGCTACATCGATGCTGATGACGGTGATCAAGGCCCCGAGTACCGGCCGCACGTACTCCAGTCCCAAGGCTAATACTTCGAGTGGAGAAACTGGTAACTCCATGACTATCCCTCCGTTGATTTAGGCAAAACGGCCGCGCAGCACGGCATTGTACATCGGTTGGAGAAACTCCACCTTCATGACCCAGCCAACCCAGTGCGGCCGGTATGGGTTTATCAGCGGGACTGTCGGTACCATATCAAGGTCGTAGTTAAATTCGAGCAGAATCGCTCTGCCAATCTCTGTTATCAACGGGCATGAGGTGTAGCCGTCGTACTCAGCGCTGCACTCGCGCCCCTCTATGTCATCAATGATGTTCTGAACGACAACCGGATTCATGTTTTTAGCCGAAGCAGAGGTCTTGCTAATCGGCACTCCGCATACGTCGCCCGCCCCAAAGACGTTGCTGTAACGTTTATGGCGCAGGGTGTATTTGTCTACCTCGAGCCATCCGCCGTCGGCATAGGGACCTTCTTTGGCTGCTAGATCACTCTCGCGAATCGGTTTGGGCGCGCTCATCGGCGGTGGCAGGTGGATAAAGTCGTAGTCCTCGGTATACTCGCCCTCCTCATCGGAGTCAAAGGTTATGCGGCGGTTTTCCGGGTCAATGGCCTTGACCTGGTGGTGCCAGTTGATATCGATACCCCGCTCATTGGGTAGATGATCGCGCAGATAATCTTCTATGTCCGGCTGCGAGAACAAGCCATCACCGGGAACGAAATATTTTATATCGCTGTTCTCGCGGGTTTGCTGCTGACGAAGCCGGTGTTCGGTGATCATCATCATCTTCAGCGGCGCCCCGGCACACTTTATCCCTCCGGGTGGGCGAACAAAGAGGGCTTTGCCGCCTTCACGGGTAAATGGCTCCAGCGCATCCCAAGTCCGTTGGGCGTTGTCGGGGGTGTCATAAACGCAGCCGATGCCGTTGGTTCCAATCAGATCGGCGCTCATCCCCTCTATACGATCGAAGCGTAACTCAAGGCCAGTCGCTACAACCAGGTAGTCATATTCGATGGTATCGCCTTCGTCAGTGACCAGGCGGTTGTTTTCCGGGTCGTACTCCTCGACCATCGCCTTTACCCAGCGCACATCGTTGGGCATGTAGCGATCGTTGCTATCCTCGGTTTTGCCTTTCTCCCAGATGCCGGTAGCAACCAGGGTCAGACCAGGTTGATAGTAGTGCGGCTCGCGTCGGTCGATTACTGTAATCTCGGCGCCATCCAGGCGCCGGCTGAATCGGTTAGCAGCGGCTAGCCCCGCAGCACCGGCACCTACTATGACAATGCGGGCATTGGTTGATACAGCACGGCTCGGGGCGCTGTAGAGCAAGCCTGGGGCACCCATGGCACCAGCCGCCAATGCTCCGCCTCCAACTCCGGAGAGTTTGAGAAAATCTCGGCGACTGGCTACCTCAATCAAGTTACTCTGCCCCTCTCGGGGGGGTTGTGACGGATGGTCTCTGGACATACTCGGTTCCTCCTGGGCGTATTATTATATGTTGCAGCTCTGCTGGGGGAGCCTCAAAACGCACTATAGAATCTAGCAGATCGAAACTTAGGTATCGAGTCATATATAAAATTACTACCTACTGGGTACTTCAAAAACTCCCCTGGAGTCACTCAACTGCCCCGGTGCGGAGGTCTTGGCGCCAGGGATAGCGCCATGAAGCCTCGGATGGCGCCATGAAGCCTCCAGGGATGGATTCACGGCGCCCTCCGCACCGGGATAGCTGAGTGGCTCCAGGGTGAGATTTGTGAAGCTCCCTATCGGCAAAGGGCTTGCAGTGCCTCTTGGCGGTCTTTTTCGTGTTCAGAGGGTAAGTCTGCATCGCGGTGACCATGGCTGATCCAGGCGCCTATATCCTGTAGCACTAGTTGGCGCTGCAAGTCTCTGGTAAGCATGTGATATCCATCTGGGTAGAGGGCAAATCGCCACTTCCCGGTAGGCGGCTCTGGGAGGCGTTCGAGCATTGCGCAGATAGGCTCAGCAGGGACCACTTCATCTCTCTCGCCGTAGAGGATTAGTGCCGGTAGACGCAGCTTTTTAGTGGCCTCTAACGCCTTACCCATAAGTTCAGTAACCTTCTCCAGTGTTTCAGCTTTAACGCTTTGTTGGATAAGCGGGTCGTTGTGCCATTTTTCCAGCTCTTGCGGGTTGTCTGTAGGCTCCACTCCAACCCAATCGCCCCGCAGTTCCAGTTGTGGTATTAAATGGGTAGCGAGCCACAGCCCTGAGCGTTGGTACCACGGCATTTCATCACGGCCCCAGACTGCTGGTGCGATCAAGACTAATCCATCGACATGCTCGGGTTGACGCTCAGCCGCTAAGCGGATAGCTATACCGCCGCCCATGCTGTGCCCGACTATGAACAGAGGCTTATCCGGATAGCGCTCGGCAAGAAGCTCAGAGACCAACTCAGCGTCGCTAAGCAATTTTTCCTTCCCGGCCCATGAGCCGCGGTCAGCTGTAGCCCCAAACCCACGCTGATCGTATGAGTATGTCGCGACGTTATGGTTTTCGGCCAGGTATTCGGCCAACGTGCTCAGGCCGGCGCTATAGTCATTGAGTCCGTGGAGACCGAGTACTATGGCTTCAGGCTCATGATCCTGCGGATACCAGTAGCGGTAGGGGAGGCCATAGTCATCCGCGGTAACGATATGGGTTGCGCTCCAGCCTGGCGATTGCTGTTCCGCTAGGTCCTCTACAGCAGGGAGTTGGTCACTATGCCTCTGATCTGCCGCGCTAGCTAAGCTGGCGCAGCATAGAGAACAAAACAGCAGTGTTTTTATGGCTGTTATGCGCTGCATTAAATAATGATTCACCCGCTCCGAGTAGCTCTAGGGGAACTCCCTAATGCCATCAACATTCGGTCAAACAATCTATCTATCGGACACATGAAAGGCCTTTGTTTGACCAGATGGCTTCATTATTGTTCACGTCGGCGCATAAATAGTCTCATCTGCGCTTCTATGCTTTCCGCGAATGAGCGCACTTCAATCTCTCTGTCTATGGCTGCAAGCAATTCCTGCAGTTCTGTTAAGGAGTAATTGCTTAGTGTTTCCTGTAGTTTGTTCTTGGATTGAGTCGATTCACTGTTCATCAACACGCCCTGTCGATTATCTGTTGCTCTCTGATTGTTTAGCATTTTACTGTTTAGTCTAGGTGATTGTACTAGCCGGATTAAGCCCTAGGCTCGTGTTTCCGCGGCTTCTGCCTGCGCTGCTAACTCGTGAATCCGATCAACCATCGAGTAGAAACCATCACGACGGTTGGGGCTTAGGTTCTTTTCTAAGCCGAGAGTTTGGAATATATCGCGAATATCGGTTTTTCTGATCTGCTCTGGTGTCGCCCCAGAATAGGCCATCAATACCAGAGAGATAAGCCCTTTGACAATATACGCGTCACTATCGGCAAGGAAAATAAGGCGCTGCGGATCCTCCTCATCTCGCTTACTGATAAGCCAGACGTTGCTGGTGCAGCCCTCTACACGATTGGCTTCTATGCGTTGCTCTTCGGGAAAATGGGGAAGGTTATTGCCTAGCTCTATCAAAATCCTATAGCGTTCTTCCCAGTCATCGATCAGTTCAAAGCTCTCTTTCAACTCGTCCAGTGTCATTTCTTTTTACAATCACCCGTTAACCGAAGGTATAAAATCACTCAACCAATCTCGCGTAAACTGTAATCTCTTCGCGGTCATGGTAGAGCTGTGCTGCGTGCACGCGAACTCCGCTTGCTGACACTACCTTGAGGCAACTTTTTACCGTATTTAACGGCTCGCGCATCGGCAGTTTAAGATTGAAAACCGCCGCTTTGCAAAGTCTTTTTTCAAACCACCTGTAGATAAGTTTAGCAACCCCATGGGGGCGGTCAACAACATCACACAACAACCAGTCGGCAGGCTGGGCAGGGCGATAACGGAATGCGTCCTGTTCGAGGTGGACAACACCGGGGTCATCTGCCAATTGCCTGGCTAGTGGCCCGTTGTCGACGGCAGTTACTTTAGCACCGCGTTGACGCATTATCCAGCTCCAGCCGCCAGGGGCAGCTCCTAAATCTATAGCATGCTCTCCGGGGCTGGGAGTTTCGTCCCCGGGCACGAGGCGTAGCAGCGCCTCCTCGAGCTTTAGCGCCGAACGGCTAGGGGCGGTTTTGGGGATGCGTAGTCGGGGTATTCCCATCGGCCAGGTGCTGTCGGTGCTGACACTGATTATCACTCGGCTTGAGTCAGTGAATAGCAAGTGCAGCCGTTGACGTGGGTCTCCGGCAATAACCTTACTGGCTTCTAATGTGCGTTTAGCAGCGCCGCTAAAGCGGCGACAGAAACGCGCTAGGTGACGTCCCTCGGGGCTATCCGGATATTCAACCCAAGGGGTTGCGCTGCCAAGGTTTTGCTGCAGTGATGCGGCGATGTGTTCGGCCCTTTGGCCCTTCGGTAAATTGTCCAGCTCGGTTAGCAGGGTTGACCCGCTGCGGGCAAAGATCAACTGCGGCGGTGGCGGCACATCTGTGCTCAGCACCTCAAATACCACAAAGCCATCGCCCTTGCGAGCGCGGCAAAAACCGTGTACCCCCAAGCTGTCAGCAGCAGCACTGACTTCGCTGGCAAGGGTCGACTCATAGCCGCTGCGGCAGTGAAAAAGCCATCCTTTAGTTTGCATGGCAGGGGATGTTACTAAATGGGCTGGTAAAGTCACAGTAGCAGGCAGTATGCTGGGTGAAGAGCCAGACAACGAGGAGACCGATTATGGAAACCGCTCTAATTATAGTTTTGGCGATACTGATCTCTATTCTTGCCTCGGCCATCAGGATCTTGCGCGAGTATGAGCGTGGGGTAATCTTCCAGCTTGGCCGCTTTTGGCGGGTCAAAGGCCCTGGCCTGATCATCGTAATCCCGGTCATCCAGCAGATGGTCAGGGTTGATCTGCGCACCGTAGTCATGGATGTGCCGAGCCAGGATGTTATTTCACGCGATAACGTCTCGGTTGGTGTTAATGCGGTGCTCTATTTTCGGGTAGTCGATCCCGAGCGAGCGATTATAAACGTCGAAGACTTTTACTCCGCAGTGAGTCAACTCGCTCAGACCACCCTACGCTCAGTGCTGGGACAACACGAACTCGATGAGATGCTTGCCGAGCGGGATAAATTGAATGCCCATATTCAGGAGATTCTCGATCAGCAGACCGACAACTGGGGCGTGAAGGTAGCCAATGTTGAGATCAAGCACGTCGATATAGATGAATCGATGGTGCGTGCGATAGCGCAGCAGGCCGAAGCTGAAAGGGCGCGGCGGGCCAAGGTCATCCATGCTGATGGTGAGATGCAGGCGGCGGAAAAGCTCCGCGATGCTGCCGAAATACTCGGCCAGAGCCCTGCATCGGTGCAATTGCGCTATATGCAGACTCTGGTTACGGTCGCCAACGAAAACGAGAGCTCATCGATTATCTTCCCGCTGCCGTTGGAGTTTTTACGTGCCTTCGGTGATAGCAGCAGCGCGCCGGCAGCTGGGGCCGGGGGCGGTGTGGCGTCGCCGGCGAGTAGTTCAAGCGGGGCTAGCGGTAGCACCTGATGGCAACCTTCAGAGAGTAAGGCTGTAGGCTGCTTAGATGGCAGAGCGTCGGTTGCGCCTCAAACGGCATTCCCAGCCTGAGCGCCGTGGTCGGCCGCGCAGCCGACCACTGCCTAGCGATGGCGATATCGAGCTGCTGGAGGGGTTTCTAGACTCGCTCTGGAGTGAGCAGGGACTATCAGAGGCGACGCTTGCCGCCTATAGATCAGATCTCGAAGCGGTAGCTTTACACCTTAACTCCTGTTCCGAGGGTCTAGCTGATGCCAGTCGGGCAAATCTGCTCGGGTTCTTGGCCTGGCGGGTTAGTCAGGGTGCTCGGCCGCGGACTACCGCGCGCCTGGTCAGTAGTATGCGCCGGTTTTATCGGTGGCTTGTCAGGCAGGGGGCTAGAGAGGATGACCCGAGTGTAGATATCGAGCCGCCGCGACTCGGCCAGCCTCTCCCGGGGGCTTTAACTGAGGATCAGGTGGAGAGGCTGTTAGCGGCCCCAGATACCGACGATCCGCTGGGCATCCGTGATAAGTCACTGCTTGAAGTGCTTTATGCCACCGGGTTGCGGGTTTCGGAACTGGTCAGTTTGGCGGTCAGTTCGGTTAACACCCGCCAAGGTCTAGTGCGGGTGCTGGGTAAGGGCAACAAAGAGCGCCTTGTGCCACTTGGTGAGGAGGCTCAAGACTGGTTGAAGATCTACATGCGCGAGGCGCGCCCCGCCCTCATCGGGGTGCAGCCGGCCGAGAAGGTCTTTGTAACCAAGCGCGGCGAGGGATTAACCCGACAGGCCTTCTGGTATCGCATCAAGCATCATGCCCGTGTGGCCGGGATTGAGCGGGAGATATCCCCCCACACCTTGCGCCACTCCTTCGCGACCCACCTGCTCAACCATGGGGCCGACCTGCGCGCGGTGCAGATGCTCCTCGGCCACGCTGACCTTTCCACAACCCAGATCTACACGCATGTAGCCCGGCATCGTCTGCAGCGTTTGCACTCAGAGCATCACCCGCGCGGTTAACTGCCGAGGCGCCGCTCAGCGCTCCAGATACTGCAGCTTATCAGGCACCCCGTTCCAGTCCTCGGCATCCGGCGGCGGATCCTTTTTCTCGGTTATCAGCGGCCACTGCTGAGCAAGCTCAGCATTAAGCTGCAGGAACTGCTCCATTTCCGGTGGCAAGTCATCTTCGGAGTATATTGCCTCAGCAGGGCACTCCGGTTCGCAAAGCGTGCAATCAATGCACTCTTCCGGGTCGATGACCAGGAAGTTGGGCCCTTCGTGGAAACAGTCCACCGGGCATACCTCTACACAATCGGTGTATTTGCACTTAATGCAGTTGTCAGTGACGACGTAACTCATGGAAAGGCTCCGTTGCCGTTGGTATCTCCGCTATTTATTAATCAGGGAATTGACCAGGCCAAACGTGGACTGAACCGGTCAGCCTAAACCCCTGAGGCTGGCTATTCTACCGCCTATCTGCGTTTATGTCCTAATCTTTGCACTCCTGTTTCAATTCATAAAGCTTCTCTAGGGCCTGACGAGGGGTCAACTCATCCGGATCTATTTGCTCGATCTTCTGCCTAACAGGGTCAGGCTTAGGCTCCGTCTGCGGCGGGGGGGCGGCAGGCGTGAAGGGGTCAAACAGCGATAACTGCAGGCTATCGCCCTGGGGAGTTATTGCAGCATTCTGTTCCAGTCCCTGCAGCTTCTCGCGTGCGGCCTTCAGAACCCCCTGAGGAACACCGGCGAGTGCTGCAACCTGCAGGCCGTAACTTTGGTTGGCCGGCCCTTCGCGCACCGAGTGGAGAAAGACGATGCTATCACCGTGTTCGGTGGCATCAAGGTGGACGTTGACTACCCCGGGATGGGTCTGCTCGAGCGTAGTCATCTCGAAATAGTGGGTCGCAAAGAGAGTAAAGGCGCGTATCTCTTTAGCTAGGCGTTCAGCGCACGCCCAAGCCAGGGCGAGCCCATCAAAGGTACTCGTTCCCCGACCGATTTCGTCCATCAGCACTAGGCTTTCGGCGGTGGCGTTGTGCAGGATATTGGCGGTTTCGGTCATCTCGACCATGAATGTTGAGCGTCCTGAGGCGAGGTCATCTGCGGCGCCGATGCGGGTAAAGATACGGTCTATCGGGCCGAGTACAGCCCGCTTGGCGGGGACAAAAGACCCGGCGTAAGCGAGCAAGGCAATGAGCGCGGTTTGGCGCATGTATGTCGACTTACCGCCCATGTTTGGCCCGGTAATCAAGAGCATGCGGCGCTGATTGTCGAAGCACAGATCATTGGGCACAAATGGACCGTTAAGGGTGTGTTCAACTACCGGGTGACGCCCCGCCTCGATCAGCAAGCCTGGGGTATTGCTAAGTTCTGGGCGGACGTAGGCGAGCGCCTGAGCTCGCTCGGCAAATGTGCCTAGGGCGTCGAGTTCGGCAAGCGCCGCAGCGCACTCTTGCAGTTGCGCTAAATCTTCGCCGATCTTGCTTATCAGCGCCTCATAGAGGGCCTTTTCGCGGGCTAGGGCGCGCTCACGAGCGGATAAAACCTTTTCCTCAAAGCGCTTTAGCTCAGGGGTGATATATCTTTCCGCGCCCTTGAGGGTTTGGCGGCGGGAGAAGTGCTCGGGCACCTTGTCGCTCTGACCACGACTGACCTCGATATAGTAACCGTGGACCCGGTTGAAACCGACCTTGAGCGTGGCGATGCCGCTCTGTTCGCGCTCGCGTAGCTCAAGATCGGCTAGAAAGGTGTCGGCGTTACGGGAGAGATCACGCAGCTCATCGAGTTCACTGTCATAGCCGTCGGCTATTACCCCGCCATCCCTAATCGTTGCAGGGGGCGAGTCGATCACTGCGCTGCGCAGCAGTTCAAGGGTTTGGGGGTGCTCACTGGCCTGTTCGGCGAGTTGCTGCAGGCGCTCGGCATGTAGCTCGCTGAGCAGGTTCTGCAGCTCTGGCAAGCGCTGGAGGGCGTCGCGCAGGCCGGTAAGATCGCGCGGACGGGCGCTGGCTAGCGCGATGCGGGCGAGGATACGCTCAACATCGGCGCAACCGTCGAGGAGTTGGCGTAGTCGAGTATAGCCGCCGTTGAGCAGCGCCTCTACCGCTGCGTGGCGCTCAGCAACTACCTCACGCTGGCGAAGTGGGCGCTGTAGCCAGCGGCGCAGCAGCCGTCCGCCCATTGCCGTGATGCTGCTATCAATCACCGCGGCCAGGGTGTGTTCGGTGCCGCCGGAGAGGTTGCGCTCAATCTCCAGGTTACGTCGACTAGCCGCATCAATGGTTATCGCATCGCTGCGCGACTCCACGCTCAGACCGCTGACATGGGGTAGGCTTGCCTGCTGGGTCTCATTGACGTACTGCAGGAGCGCCCCAGCTGCTGCAATAGGCGCTTGGAGACCCTCAGCACCAAACCCTGACAAGTCGTGAGTGGCGAATTGGCGCAGCAGCAAGCGCCGTGCCGGTTCAAGCTCAAAGTGCCAGGGCGCGCGGCGTTGAACGACGCAATCCACCTGCGGAATAGGCGTCTGGTCGTCGTCAGGGTAGATCAATTCGGCTGGCTTGAGGCGCTCTAACTCGGCCTCCAGTTCTTCTCCAGAGGGCACCTCAAGTACCGTGAAGCGTCCCGAGGAAAGCTCTAGGGTGGCAATGCCGTAGCTGCACTCATTACCGTCCCGAGTCGGGCGAGGGCCTGGAGCTATGGCTGCAAGCAAGTTATCGCTGCGCTCTTCAAGCAGCGCCTCCTCGGTGAGGGTGCCCGGGGTTACGACCCGCACAACCTGTCTGTCAACAGGACCTTTCGCGGTGTTCGGATCGCCTACCTGCTCACATATGGCAACCGACTCGCCAAGGCGGACGAGACGAGCTAGGTAACTCTCTGCAGAGTGGATAGGGACTCCCGCCATGGGGATCGGCGCCCCGGCTGATTCACCGCGCTTGGTTAGGGTAATATCGAGCAACTTGGCGGCCCGTTGGGCATCGTCGTAAAACAGCTCGTAGAAATCCCCCATGCGATAGAAGAGCAGGGTATTAGGGTAATCGCCCTTAATGCGCCAATATTGGCGCATCATGGGCGTGTGCGCGGAGCTGTTTGCGGCAGGGTCACTGGTGTTAGGTTGTGCGGCCATACTTATGTGTGTATTGCTTCCCGGGTTGTTGGCTGTCAGGTAGTGTTTCCCGTATAGCTAGTGGTTGGGGAGTAGGGCGATATGGTACACGATGAGGCCACTTTGCAAGAGCGGGCTATGCAGCTGGGTAAGCTACTCGAATCCCGTGGCGCTTGCATGGCGGTAGCTGAATCATGCACTGGCGGTCTGCTATCCAAGGTGCTAACGGATATACCCGGAGCGTCAAGCTGGTTCGAACGTGGTTTGATCGTCTATAGCAATGCAGCTAAACAGCAACTACTAGGAGTACCCGAGGAGCTGCTGGAGGATTACGGGGCAGTCAGCCAGCCGGTAGCCGAGGCCCTGGCAGCCGGTTTATTGGAGCGGGCACCGGTTGATTACACAGTTGCCATAACCGGAGTTGCTGGTCCGTCCGGAGGAAGTATGGGCAAACCGGTAGGGACAGTCTGGGTGGCGAGGGCAAGTGCAGCCGGGGTTATGGCACAGCGCTTGCAACTGAATGGGGATAGACAGGCTATTCGGTTAGGCAGTGCGGCTGCTGCGATTGATGCTCTACTCAGCGCCTGACCCTTTTTGGCAATTAGCCGCTAGCTCAGATGGATCAGCTAAGTTATAGTGGCCTGTGCCCATGACAGTGGGTTAGACATAAATGCAGGGGCGGCTCCGGGGGCAGGGATGCACAGCGGGTCCCTTAGCGCCGCAACCTGAAACTCATCAGGTAGAATTGACGCGAGAAGGGTGACAACGGCAATGGACGACGACCGTAAAAAGGCGCTCGGTGCAGCGCTGGGCCAGATAGAGAAACAGTTCGGTAAGGGTGCCGTGATGCGCATGGGTGATGCCCGTGCGGTGCGCGGTGATGTCAGGGCGATTTCCAGCGGATCTCTTGCCCTCGATGTGGCGCTCGGCATAGGAGGTTTGCCGCGCGGCAGGGTGGTGGAGATCTACGGCCCGGAATCATCCGGCAAGACCACCCTGACCCTGCACATAATCGCCGAAGCACAGAAAGCCGGAGGGGCGGCGGCGTTTGTTGATGCCGAACACGCCCTGGACCCCGATTATGCCGAGGCTGTCGGGGTGGATATCAATGACCTGTTGGTTTCCCAGCCGGATACTGGCGAGCAAGCCCTGGAGATTGCCGATATGCTGGTTCGCTCAGGCGGGCTGGATGTGGTGGTCGTCGACTCGGTTGCCGCGCTCACCCCTAAGGCAGAGATAGAAGGCGAGATGGGCGACTCGCACGTCGGTCTGCAAGCCCGGCTTATGTCACAGGCGTTGCGCAAGCTGACCGGCAGCATTCAGCGCTCGAACACCCTGGTTGTCTTCATCAACCAGATCCGCATGAAGATAGGGGTCATGTTCGGTAGCCCCGAAACCACTACTGGCGGCAATGCGCTTAAGTTTTACTCATCAGTGCGTATGGATATCCGCCGGTTAGGGGCGATCAAAAAGGGCGATGAGGTGCTCGGCAACGAGACGCGCGTAAAGGTGGTCAAAAACAAGATGGCGCCGCCCTTTAAGCAGGCTGAATTCGAGATCCTTTATGGCGAGGGTATATCGCGCGAGGGCGAGATCATCGACATGGGGGTGGCGCAGGGGCTGATCGAAAAATCGGGCGCATGGTACAGCTACAACTCGACGCGCATTGGCCAGGGTAAGGATAACGCCCGACAGTATCTGCGGAGTAACCCCGATATAGCTGCTGAATTAGAACGCAAGATCCGCGATAAGGTGCTCGGTAGTTTGGATTCTGAGAGTGGCGAAGATGGAGAAGCCGTAGAAGCCGGTGCAACTGAAAAGGGAGCTACGACCGCACCCTCGCAGGGCGGCAAAAAGGGCAAATCTGGCGAAGCACAAGCTGCCGGCGGAAAGGGTAAGGCTGGAGGGGAGGCAGTTGCGGATGACTCTGCCGACTCTTAATTAGATGGGCAGCGATGGTCTGATCGAGCAGGCGCGCGAGGTTGCCGTGCGCCTGCTCGCTAGGCGAGAACATACCCGGCGTGAGCTTGACGATAAGTTAACCAGACGTGGCTTTAGCTCAGCGGTGCGCGAGCAAATAGTAGCTGAGGCGCTCGAGCAGGGTTGGCTTGATGAGCAGCGTTTTGCCGAGGCCTTTGTGCGCAGCAGAGTCGAGCGCGGCCAGGGGCCGCTGCGCCTGCGTAGCGAGATGCTGCAGCGGGGGTTGCCTGAAGAGATTATTGATCAGGCCATTGAAGAATATGTTGATGAGCACCAACTAGATTGGCGTGAGTTAGCTGATCAGGTTCGCAGGAAGCGCTTCGGAGATAATTCTCCGCAGCAGCGCCGGGAGATGCAGCGCCAGGCGCAGTTTCTGCAGCGGCGTGGCTTCACTACAGAGCAGACCAGAGCCGCCATAGGTGAACTTGGGTATTATAACGACTAGGGGAAAGGTCCCGTATGGGTGAAAGGATGACATCGGCGCAGTTGCGCACTGCGTTCCTGGAGTATTTCCGTAAACACGCTCATGAGGTAGTGCATAGTTCTGCTTTGGTGCCTGCCAACGACCCGACGCTGTTGTTCACCAACGCCGGCATGGTGCCATTCAAGGAAGTATTTTTGGGTCGGGAAGATCGTGGCTACGTCCGGGCAGCTAGCAGTCAGCGCTGCGTGCGAGCCGGTGGCAAGCATAACGACCTGGAAAATGTCGGCTATACTGCCCGGCATCATACCTTCTTCGAGATGCTGGGTAATTTCTCCTTTGGCGATTACTTTAAGCGCGATGCCATCCACTACGCCTGGGACTTCCTGACCGAGGTTGTTGGTTTGCCGGCAGAGAGTTTGTGGGTAACCGTCTATGAAGAGGACGATGAGGCTGCGCAGATATGGCTCGAGGAAATCGGCATCGATCCGCAGCGTTTTCGGCGCATAGGGGCCCACGATAACTTTTGGTCGATGGGCGATACGGGCCCCTGTGGCCCCTGCTCGGAGATTTTTTACGACCACGGCCCGGATGTGCCCGGGGGTCCACCGGGTTCCGAGGATCAAGACGGTGATCGCTACATTGAGGTCTGGAACCTTGTCTTCATGCAGTATGACCGGGACAGCGAGGGTAATCTAAACCCCTTGCCGAGTCCATCTATCGATACCGGTATGGGACTGGAGCGTCTCGCGGCGGTAGTTCAGGGCGTGCACGATAACTACGAAACCGATCTATTCGTTCCGCTTATCGAGGCGGCAGGTAATATCGCCGGAATAAGTGACCCTAAGAATCCGTCGCTAAAGGTCGTAGCCGATCACATTCGGGCTTGTTCTTTTCTGATAGTAGATGGGGTGTTGCCATCTACCGAAGGCCGGGGCTACGTCCTGCGGCGCATCATCCGGCGTGCTATTCGTCACGGCTACCAGTTAGGCATCGATGAACCCTTCTTCTATCGCCTAGTAGAGCCCCTCGAGTCGATAATGGGCGACTCCCACAGTGAGCTCAGCCAGCGTCGTGAGTTTGTCGAGAAGATCCTCTATCAGGAGGAGAAACGCTTTCGGGAGACGCTCGAGGACGGCCTGGATATGCTCGACGACTATCTGGCCCGTACCGATAGCGGCATTATCGATGGTGAGGTGGTCTTTAAGCTCTACGATACACACGGCTTCCCGGTCGATTTGACTGCCGATATTGCCCGTGAGCGCGGTCTAGAGGTCGATCATGATGGGTTTGAGCGGCGTATGGCTGAGCAGCGTGAGCGTGCCCGGGCGGCTAGCCGCTTTGGTGGTCCCCGTGAAGAAGTGATCGATGCCGGCGAGAGCCGTTTTACCGGCTATAGTAATCTCGCCGATGTCGGCCGAATCATCGGCATTTATCGTGAGGGTTCATCTGTTCAGCAGCTCGAGGCTGGCGAAGAGGGCATGCTAGTCCTCGATCAGACACCGTTTTACGCTGAATCTGGCGGTCAGGTTGGTGATCGGGGTGAGATCTATACCAACTCTGCTTGGTTTCGGGTGGAAGATACGGTCAAACAGGGCGATGCCCACGGCCACCTCGGTAGGTTGGAGAGGGGGGAGTTGAGTGTTGGCGACCAGGTCAGTGCACAGGTTGATCAAGGCACTCGCGAGGCGACGGTACGTAATCACTCGGCTACCCATCTGCTCCACTCGGTTTTGCGCGAGGTGCTCGGTGACCATGTACAGCAGAAAGGATCACTAGTCGCCCCAGATCGCCTGCGCTTTGATTACTCGCACTACGAGGCTCCCACTCGCGATCAGCTTATGGAGATTGAGTATCGGGTCAACTCTCAAGTCCAAGCCAACTTACCCGCGCAGGCTGAGATAATGGGTTTCGACGAGGCCTTGGAGGCTGGAGCTGTCGCCTTATTTGGCGAGAAGTATGGCAATACCGTGCGGGTGGTCTCGCTCGGTGACTATTCGAGTGAGCTGTGTGGTGGAACCCATGTCCAGCGCAGTGGTGATATAGGTTTATTTAAGATAGTCCATGAAACCGGCATAGCTGGCGGCGTGCGGCGGATTGAGGCTGTCACCGGCGGGCGCGCTGTCCAATGGGCGCAGCAGATCGAGGGGCAGATCCAGCGGCTTAGCGATGTGTTGCGGGTAAGTCCGGATAATCTCGAACATAAAGTAGAACAGCTTGCCGATCGGTCCCGCGAGTTGGAAAAGGAGCTCGAGCGGTTAAAGCAGAAGCTGGCCACGCAAGCTGGGCGTTCGTTGGTCGATGAGGCGTATCAAGTGGCAGGCGTGAAGGTCTTGGCCAGTAAGGTAGAGGCTGGCGGCAAAGGGCTGCGTGAGACCGTAGATCAATTGAAAAATCAGCTGGGTAGTGGGGTTATCCTGCTGGCTGCGGTGCAGGGCGAGAAAGTGCAGATTGTCGCAGGGGTGACTAAGGATCTAACCGCAAAATTCTCTGCGGGTGATTTGGTCAATTTTGTTGCTCAGCAGCTTGGCGGCAAAGGCGGCGGCCGCCCTGACTTTGCCCAGGCCGGGGGGCGTGATCCGAGCAATGTTAATAACGCGTTGGCCTCAGTAGATCAATGGATAAAGGAAAGCGCGGGGTAAAAGTCAGATAAATTTATGCTTGACTTGTTTGAGACTATTTAACATCTTAAACTCAATGTTGTTAAATGGGCCCCGTGCGTTAATGAGGGACACTTTAATCCGAGGGACTTTATGGGGCTAATTGTTAAAAAGTTTGGTGGTACTTCCGTCGGCACTACGGAGCGTATTCAGGCTGTCGCTGAGAAGCTCAAGGCTAGCCGTGATGCGGGAGATGATGTGGTTGTGGTTGTCTCCGCTATGAGCGGTGAGACAAACCGCCTGTTGTCGTTAGCCGAGTCAGTGAATTCAAATCCACCGCCGCGTGAGGTCGATGTACTCCTCTCTACAGGCGAACAGGTGACGATAGCGCTGTTGACTATGGCGCTTGAGCAGATAGGCTGCGCGGCCCGCTGCTACACCGGCGCTCAGGTAAGCATACTTACCGATAGTACATTTAGTAAGGCACGCATCCAGGATATTGACGCCGAATCGATCCGTGAAGATTTAGGTGCCGGCAGAGTTGTAGTAGTGGCTGGTTTTCAGGGCGTTGATGAGAATGGCGCCATAACTACCCTGGGCCGTGGCGGTTCAGATACCACCGCGGTGGCTCTCGCAGCAGCCCTAGAGGCGGATGAGTGTCAAATATACACTGATGTTGACGGTGTCTATACCTCAGATCCTCGTGTAGTTCCTAACGCCCGGAGGCTTGATAAGATAACCGTCGACGAGATGCTGGAACTCTCAAGCCTGGGTTCCAAGGTCCTCCAAATACGCGCCGTTGAATTTGCCGGCAAGTATAGGGTGCCCCTGCGCGTCTTATCGAGTTTCGAGGAAGGCCCTGGAACACTGATTACTTACGAGGAAGAAGGAATGGAAGAACCGCTAATCTCGGGCATCGCATTTAATCGCGAAGAGGCGAAGGTGTCGGTTATCGGAGTACCAGACACCCCCGGCATTGCAGCGAAAATCCTCGGCCCAGTGGCCGATGCCAGTATCGAAGTGGATATGATAATCCAGAATATCAGTCAACAGGGGCTGACCGATTTTACCTTCACGGTGCATAAACGCGATTTTCAGAATACCCTAGATTTGGTTCGTTCGAATGCCGAGGTGCTGGGGGCGCGGGACGTTTATGGTGACGACAACATTGTTAAGATATCGGTCGTCGGTGTCGGCATGAGATCGCATGCCGGTGTTGCGAACACAATGTTCCAGACGTTGTCAGATGAGGGTATAAACATCCAGATGATATCTACCTCGGAGATCAAGATCTCAGTGGTGGTGGAGGAGAAGTACCTGGAGCTAGGGGTGCGGGCGCTGCATAAGGCGTTCGAGCTGAATAAGGAGCCTGTGGCCGAACAGGAGAGTTAACCCAGGGTTAAGCCAGGGATAGAGGCGCGGCAAAGCTGGAATGGCGCCGCGCAGGGATTGTTGGCATCTCAAGCAGGAGGAGTTGTAGTCAATGCTAATACTCACAAGGCGAGTGGGCGAGACACTGATGATTGGCGATGAGATCAGTGTGACTGTGCTCGGAGTAAAAGGAAACCAGGTACGGATCGGTGTTAACGCGCCTCGTGATGTTTCGGTACATCGGGAGGAGATCTACGAGCGGATCCGACATGAGCGCGACGATGAAGGTGAGGCGGACGGATCTCAATCTGCGGGCGATGGCCACCAGGGCGAGAGCCGCTAGGCAGTTTTAGAGAGAATTGGCCTTGAGGGGTTTACTAAATGAAGTCAATCCCTTAAGGTATGCGCCTGATGTGGAGAGATGGCCGAGTGGCTGAAGGCGCTCCCCTGCTAAGGGAGTGTGGGTTTACGCCCACCGAGGGTTCGAATCCCTCTCTCTCCGCCAAGCAAGTGCTTGACCCGGTCAATCATTTATTGCATAATGAGAATCTTTAGCGCCGGTAGCTCAACTGGATAGAGCATCTGACTACGGATCAGAAGGTTGGGGGTTCGAATCCTCCCCGGCGCGCCACTAAATCAGATACTTAGCGCTAACTTCGGCGGTGGTTGTCTACAAAATTAAGCCGCCTGTCTACAAAATTACCGAGTTGGTGCTACCACATGCTTCTCCCTGGCTCGCACATATGCCTCGGTAGTCTCCCCGACAAGGTGAGCCGCTAGAGCTTGAGCAGCATCTCTGCCACGATCGCGAGCAATATCGGTGAGCGCTTTGGCTCGAATATCGTGAAAGTGGACATCCCCTATGCCTGATTTCGCTACCACCTTCTTCCACTCCGTGTCGAAGCCTGAAACAGTGTATGGCTGTCCATTGCGATTAGCTAGCAGATACATGCTAGACGCGCGGCGCGGCAATTTACGAGCACGGCTAACAGCTTCTCGCAACGCGTCACTCCAACCAATCCTGACCTCCTGACCTGTCTTGCCGACTCGGCATTGAATCCAATCGTCGTACAGATCCGATAAGCGCAGGTTAAGCAGATCGCCTTTGCGTAGAGCAGTCAGGTAAGCGATATCAATGAT
The DNA here is from genome assembly GCF_002356555.2 of Halorhodospira halochloris. NCBI lineage: Bacteria > Pseudomonadati > Pseudomonadota > Gammaproteobacteria > Chromatiales > Ectothiorhodospiraceae > Halorhodospira > Halorhodospira halochloris. The sequence goes on along the minus strand of NZ_AP017372.2, from coordinate 1,579,618 downwards.
TGCCTTGATTCTTTCATTAGCCACCCTGCGCAGGGCTTCAAGCTCAGCATCTTCGATGTATCTGTCTCTCGGCTTTTCTTTGTTGCGCCTAATGCCTCGGCACGGATTGTTGTCTGCTAATCCCCAGCGCATGGCCTCAGCATAGACGGCAGACAGTAAAGCCACCTCGCGATTAGCCGTAGTAGGGTAGGCGTGCATATCAAGATACTGCGCTACATGATGGGGCTTTATATCATCAGGTTTGGCGCTGCCGAAAACTGCTTTGAGCTTGCTTAGCTGTCGTCTATACTCTATCTGGGTTTTTTCTGCTTTGCTTGGCAGGATAGATTTTTCATATCGTGCTAGCAAATCACCGACAGTGCCGTCGTCGGCCTGCTGACGCGCCTCAATCTCTGCCCATTTGCGTGTTGCTTCGGCGCGGTTTGCAGATAACCGTGTCCAGCGCCTTGGTTGCATTGATGTGACGTGGTACCAAGCGCCATTCTTCCAGTGCATACGTGGCGGCAGGCTCTTGTCTTTTTGGCGTTTGCGTCCCATGTCTAGCCTCGGATAACTGAAAAATCAGGCTCCCACTCTTGCGGTGGCTTCTCTCCACCTAATCTTTCCATAACTACCTCCCGCAATACTAGCGGACGGCCATCCGGGTCTCTATCATGTGGCAGTCCCATCCTGCCAAGGGCGCGGCACTGTGCGGCGAACCGCTTCCGCCCGGTGAGCTGTCTGATTTCTCTGTCAGTTAATAGCATTTCATCCTCCGGCACAAACTCCATACGATGCTCGTTCTGTTTGCACAGAGCCTTGAGCACTTCATCTCGCGCTTTGCGTGTGGCGTATCTTTGCGGCTCCGTTCACGCATCATTTTGGGTGGTGGCAAGCTCTTCATGTCTGCTGTTGGGTCAACTCATGGTGATGATGCTTACTCAATCGCGGTAAGCCCCTTGAGCATGTTTGTAACGCGCCCGATTGGTGTCATAATGTGTTTCATGAGGTGCTAAAATGGTTTATCAAAATTCATAAGCAAGAATTGGTATTCATTATGAATCACAAGGACAGAAAAGGTCAAGAGCACCTGCCAAGCTACGCTGAACAGGTTTCGGTGGTGCTTCGGACTCTCCGTGCGCTTTTCAATATGAGCCAATCGGACCTAGCCAAGGCTTCGCAGGTTTCGCGACCAACCATCAATAGGGTCGAGACGCTTAGAGATGTCGACAAGGTTAGGACAAGCACACTGGAAGCATTGCTAGCGGTTTTCCGCCGCCTTGGTGTCCAGGTCCAGCTCGATGAGGGCGGGTTGGTTCTCTCGCTACCAATGGAGAGCCTGATGACGGCGATTAAGTCAGGTAGGAGTCAGGCAGATAAAGAGGATATCGTGGCCCTGATGGTCGAACTGAATAGAAATATCAGGCTCGGGGACCCTCCCGCGCTGACCCAGGAAGAAATTAGGAAGTTGAAGTACTCGAGCAAAGGCTCCCGGTCGAAGGAGTCGGAGGAATGAAGAGTTGAACGATCGTGAATCCGGTGTATCTAAGGGTAGTCTCTAATAGCGCTTTTGTGTCAGTGGTTTTGGGGGCAAATCTCTCTTGTTCAGCCTGTTCAAGCAACATATCTTCTAAGGGTTAAACTCGGCTTCTAGTGAATAACGCGGGATGGAGGTTTAAGGCGTCACCGGCCGACAATAGGCGACTTCTTCTTTAGGTTCTGGCTAGAAGATCAGCGCAATTGAGAAGGTGGGCATGAGTCAGAGCGAACGTCAACAGCGGCTGCGTAAAAAGAGGCAACAGCAGGGCCAGGTGCGGCTTGAGCTGACGGTGGATGCCGCGATCCGGGATAGTTTGGATAATTTCAAGGAAGAACTCGGTCTTGGCAGCCGAAGCGAGGTAATCGATGCGCTAGTTCGCAGCTACACGGGAAGCGATCAGGCTTTGGACTGTGTTGAGGAAAGGCGGAATATAGATATTAGAGATGCGGATATTCCTAATCACCAGGTATGAGAGAGCGCGTATTCGAGAGTTGGCGAGAGGCGGTGAGGGATATGCATAATGAATACTGTAGTTGGGAGGCATGGTCGCGAGGGGAGAGCTAAGCGTTACCGGGTGGATCCTGCGGGGAATCGTCACCCTTTTCAGAGCCTGTCTCGAAGCCCTGCCCTTGGCTTTGCTCGTTACCGGTGTCAAGCGGCGATAAGCGCTCGGAGCCCATTTCTATCAGAGTTTTTTTCGGCTGTTTCGCGGAGTTCTTAACAGTTGAGCGGCTGCGCTTGGGGGCAGACTTTTTGGATGGGGATTGAGGATGGCGCAGGTTATGGCGATTGTCCCATCGGTGGACGTGGGCGATGTAGTCGAGATCACCGAGATAGAAAGCGAGTTCCCTTATAGGAAGGTTTTTGCTCTTCGGCAGCAATAGGCTGCCTCTTTCCGGGGTGCGCGCTTTAATATCGCGATTGGCTCCCCAGCACAATCCTGTGAGATCTTGCTCGCGGGTAACTTCTTTCCACGCCTCGCTCAGATCGTTTTCCATGGTCGCAGGGTGACTACCTACGGTATTGGGGTCGAAGAACATAATTAGGTGCCAATAATACCCCTTGTCAAAATCGTATTGACGCTTTACGAGGTAGCCTGTCCACCGGTTGAGCCAATCTCGTTGCGGCTTGTGGCGCGCGAGAATTCTTCTCATGATCAGCTCTTCAAGAGTCTCGGCATGGAGCTGCAGATTGTCTGGGTTTAACCAGATTCGGCCCTCAGGGGTGAAATGGTGAGGACGGAGTTCATGCGCTCCTAAGTCGACCCGTATCATGAGCCGCGGCTTGGGGTTGCAGCGAAAGCAATCTCGGAGGTATTCGTCGATTTTCTTACTGCGCTTGCGCGCACTGCGTAACCGGTTGCGTATTGACGGGTCCTCGGCAAACTTGCGTAGGCTATGGCTGCTCTTTTGGAGGCGTTCTAGCAGTTCCGATACACTCTCCTTGGATGAGGGGAACCAACGGCCACGCTGGTTCTGCATTGTAGCGTGGTGCTGTGTATGGGGTCTGAGCTCGTCATCAGCTTTCATAATGAGAGGGTTGATATTTAGGGGTTTCCACTCTTGCAGGAGAGGTTCTATGCCCCAGATAGTCGGCTGGTATAGCGCTTTGAAGATGCGCTGTGCCTGAGCAATTAGGCTATCCTCATGGGGCATGAATGGTAAGCCTTTGGAGGAACTGGCTGCGCTGCTTGGCTGGAATTCGTCCCAGATTGATTTCCCATCATTGGGGATTTTGAGGAGCTTGTGTACAAGTTCCTCGAGGTCAACTAAGGCAATTAGGCGGGCGGTCTCTACTTTGTAAGGGTCAAACTCTAGTCCGGAGGGGTGATGCGGATCGATCAGCTGCCACCGGGAATGCTGGTTCTGGATGACCTTGCGGGCGCGTTTATACCACCTCGGTTGATGCTTGCGAGCCATTGGTACTTTTCCTACATACTCCTTGGTTGTCTAAAGTTCCTCTGAGATTAGTTGCTTGCCAATGTCGGTGGCAGCATATCAGGCTCAACCTTTCAGTCTATGTGTGTATCGATCTCCAATACCTCAAAATTGTTCCCAAATTCTCCCAAAAAAGTTCCCCAATATGTTAGGGGGGTAAGGCACTGTGCGGTTTTGGGTTGAGTGCTACAGTGCCTACGAGCGTGGTAATTATCAGTGAACCAGAGAATTGTGATTTTCGCCTCCTCGGTTCACGCAGCCGATACTCTGGACCGTCAGGCTAGATGCCCACAGGGTGATCCTATCAGGTAGCGTGCAGGCGGCTCGCACTAGAAGTGATCCTGTCTCTCTTCCTTAGGTAACTGAAATTAAGTCACGGTACTCTGTCGTCTGGCGTTTTGGATTGATGAACGATCTTTAGTCGACGTGCTAGCCTCAAGCAGTGCTCAAGGGATCGTCTGAGTGTTAGCAGTGGCAGGCGCGAGGTGGAGTATTTGAGATTGAGCAGAAAGTAAAAAAGCCAGCCCCCCGTTCCCCGGTCCATTCCCCGTCCTTGGGAATGGACCGAGCAGGGGGCTGGCTAGAGAGCTCTCCAAAGATGAAAGGAATTTGAGGAGTTGATGCGAAAGTGTGAGCGCTTCTTGGCTATAGCATATTGGTGCCTTTGTTCTAGTTAACGTAAAACGGTTGAGTCGCCATGGTTTCGGGCCTATGCGATGCTCTTTAGGAAGAACAGGCGTTTCCAGGCAGTCGCGGCTGCGCCCCATATGCAGGGGCAGCCGCAATCATCGAGGTCTCGGTTGTGTGGTGTTACGGGAGAAGGGGCATCTGGTTTGGATGCTGAGCCAGTAGAAATTTCTAGCTCGGTTAGCTTCTAGATGAAGTGATGAATAGACGTAGCAGGGCTTGGGACGGTCCTTTGGGCTGGCGTCTGCCTTGCTCCCAATCTCGAAGTGTTCGCACACTGATCCCAAGCTCAGTGGCGAGTTGTTCTTGGGTGAGTTGATGGATTTGGCGGTGCTCTATAACCGCCTGTATCAAAGTGGTCGGATCGATATCGTCGTTGCGGGGTGAGTTGGCGAGATTCGCGCTATGTAGTTGTTCAGTGTGAACCGGCGCCGGTGTGTATGGCGTATCTTGGGTAGATCCTGGTGCTGCGGTATCGTTTGTGGTCTGCTTGTTTGTGAAGTCGGTGCTTGGCTGTGCTTTTGCTGTGGTGGGGATAGGCTGGTGCATCTGCGCGTATATGCGCTCGAGCAGGTCGTTATCTGTCATGGTTGGGATCTCCTTGATTTGATGTGGGTAGGACTACGGCGCTGCTGTCATAGGATGATGAGTTGATGTGGCTTTTAACGAGTTCATCGTCATGATGTATGGCTCAGCGCTTTACCCGGTTAGCCTTTAAACATGAGCGGGAGGAAAGTACCTCGCTCGACTTTCCTCCCTTGTATTAGAGGCTGGTTGAGCCGCAGGGCGTCTTTGTGCTTGAGCTATTGGCGGTTGCTAGTTCTAAATGCGCAGAAGACCCGACCGAGCGGCTTACCTTCGTACTTGCATAGGCTGCTCGATTGAGTGAAAAGCTCTCGCCAGGCGTTATGATCGTATCTGTTCAAGAGCATAACCTGGGTCTTGCCGCTTAGCGGATCTGTTGGAAAGGAGACTAGCTCAGGCGGTGGTGGGTCAGAGATACGTAAGGATTTAGCCCAGGCTCGCAGGATGCATCCGGCGAGGCTGTCACTTTTGCCTATATCCTGCGCCTGCTCGTTACTGTAGAGCCCATGAAAGGCGCGAGCGTTTAGTAAGATTAGGGCTTTGTAAGTGGCCTGTCCGGTGTGAGGATCGTGCTCACGTGTCCAGGCAAAGTGCAGATCGAAGGGCGCTGCAGGTTGAGCGTTAAAGAGCTGCTCGTAGAGATTACTCCAGAAAAGGCTGACAAGACCGTTGCCTTGGTTGAGAGTCGCTGAGATGGCTATGGTATTCGGGCAGTGCAGGTCGAAGCGCACAGCTAGGGAGTTATCGTGCGCGTTTCTAGCTCGTTGGAGTAAGTCTTCGAGTAGACCGAGATGACGGGCGATTAGTGGCCCTTGACCTTGGTCTACGGGCAAGCCGTTGAACTCACTGTCGTAGTGAAGTGCAGTATACTGGAGAGGATCTTTGGTAGACGCTAACATTGTTTCTGTCCTCATGGTTAAATGTAGGTGAAAGTGAGCGATCCGGCTGTGCTGCCATTGCCTGAGCGTTTAGGGTTTTGAGTCAGTGCAATGGCAAGGGGGGAAGGGTTTCGCTCATACCATTAGCAGTGCCGTAGTAGATGATCGTAGTTGATGGGTTTGGTGAGGGTGTGATCATGCGATTTAGTCGAATTTGTTCTCACTGCTGATCCGCTCAGGTGAGGGATGCTAGACTGACTCTGGGTAGGCCAAGCAGTGGTTGTTACTCTGTTCGTTTAAGGGTGATGAGTAGAGGTGCGGGTGCTAAAGGGTTAGGTGACTAAAAGGTGTCTATGGGTTGTCTGGTGAGAGGTGGTTAGAGTCAATCTAGTGGTGCTATAGTAGAGCGATGGAAGTGATTCTAGGTTTTAGATAGGTCTGATCCTGTAGGTTAGTGAAGGGGTTGTGCTAAAGTCTTGTTTCGGGTGGATAAGTATCGAATTTAGCAGTTAGAAATGTCTCTGTGAGCTACGCACAGCTGCTGTGAGTGTTTTTATGGGATGCATCTATGCTACCCTACTGATGGAAGTAAGAAATCGCTTAGAGAGTCAGTGTGTAGCTTTTAAAATAAAACCATTAATTCCCGGTCTAGGTAAAATCGCTATCCAGTTATAATCGACTCATGCCCATGTTTTAAAATAACCATCGAGAAGAGCAAACATAAATGCCTGTGAGAGCTGCGCATAGCCGATATGAGCGATTTATAGGCTAAATGAATCCATACGTAGTGCTTTACTCTTAAAATCTGTGAGAGGCTTAGTGTGGCTTTACAAAAGGCAAATCGGGGATAGCCTTAAACCCCTTATACCAACTCCAGCTATCCCCGTTTATCAATTCAGTCAAAAAGGTAAATATCTAAGTACTAAAAAAATATCAAACGCGATAAGTACATGAGTCTAAGCTGGAGTCCTTCGGTAGAGACGAGATGAGCCGAACGCGCGAATACCTTGGCCGACAGGCTTGGAGTAAGCCTTGAATAAATAGCTGGTTAAATAGAATAGTCTTGTCCAGTTATAATCGTCAGATCTATCAAGAAGCCAGCGTATAAACTCTCCAGTGTGAGGATCTTTCTGGAAATATACCAACGAACCTAGAGGATCTAGAGCAGGATAAGCTAAAGCGCCCAGCCAGGAGCGGATAATCCGATGAGCGAGTGTGTTGTCGGAGTAAGTGCCATCAGGACTAGGCGCTGGATTGCCAAGGGTTAAGATGGCGTTAGCATCGAGCATTAGAAGTACGTGAAAGTGGGGTTTGTCTGATTGTGGGCCTATTTCACGCACCCAGATGTACTCGGTTTTCGGCGAATGCGCTAAAGAGGCGGCATTAAATTGCGAGTCTAGGTAGCGCCAAAAGGTTTTCATGATGTCACTGCCATGGTTAATCGCTGCTAGGTCGAAGTCGGCTGGAAAGTAGAGATCGAATCTTAGTGCGAAAGTTCTTGGGTGTTGTTCTCTTGTGCGTTGAAAGAGTGTGAGCGTTTTCTCTAAAAAATTCTCGACAAGAGGGCTGTGATTATGTCTCTCACACTTCACAGGTAGTCCTTGGTAGGTAGGTTCGTAGTGAAGGCGCCAATTTCGGTTTAGTGGATGGTATCTGGGCTGGGTTTTCATCGTCTTCACCTTTTGCGGTTTGTATTGGACAAATAGATCGGCTATCTTAAAAGAGCCGATCTTTGAGGCTTGGTTGCTAAGAGGGTTGTAAGGCACGATAGGCAGCATGAAAGCAAGTATCTGGATACAGCATGGATCAGATCCAGATGCTTGCTTTTAGTGTGCAAGTGTCTGAGTTGATTGCGTTGTTGCTGGATCTACTCTTCGTGGGATGTAATCATTCGTCGTAATCGATAAGAATCGATTCCCCTTTGGGGAGGGGAATCTTTAAGGGTGTGGTTGGTTTACTAGGCTGAAGTTTAATTATATAGCAGAAATGCTGATTATGTTCTTAGTTTTTTAGATATATCGTGCACTGTGTGTATGGATGCGTATCTGTATCCGCTGCATTAGCTGTATCAGCTGTATCAGCTGTGTTAGTTGCATTAGCCGTATCCGCAGTGCCCGCAGTATCAGCTGTAATAGCTGAAACTGTAGTAACTGAAGCATACTCTGTAATTGTTTTATAAGATGCATTAGCAGCATTAGCTGTGTCAGCCGTATCAGCTGTGCTATATATAGATCTTAACATTTACCTAAATTAGAATATCTTTTAAACACTCGCCATGAATAGCCTAAGGTTATGTTTAGGTTGATGAAATTATAAGAAAAGTCCATATAATAACGTAACTCAAGTGCAGCCTAATTAAATCATCCAGGTAATCCTATCAAGACAAAAACCTAACTCACGTCGACCTAACTCAAACCTTGGACTCATCAAAATTTAAAATATACATCACCTCCGTGCAAGCCAGAGGGGTTTGCGGTTTCTAAAGCAAAGTGGAGGTGACGTATGTATTCGTGTCCAAAATGCTGGTCGAGAGACGTCGAAGAACGTCGTCTCGGTCAGACTGTAGGAGCAGTCACAGGTGCAAGTGCCGGATTAGCTTCCGGCATAACTGGTGCTATACATGGCAGCAGGATGGGAGCTACAGCGGCTGCGGCAGGTGGCCCGACGGGCACTGCTTCGGGAGCTTTGATTGGAGGTCTGTTAGGTGGTGTAGCAGGTGGGCTCAGTGGGGCGAGAATCGGCGCTCAACTCGACGGTCCGGTCCTCAATACACACATCTGCATGGCCTGTGGATATCGATTCACGCTGCCGATTCGCTCTAGCGCCGGTGGGGAGGAGGTGCGCCATGACGGTAGCCACTGAAGGCGTTGTGTGTCTTGAAAGCCGTGGCCAGCGTAGCCGTGCTCCGGAGCACTGGGGTCAGGCGCATCGTCTGGTCGAGACAAGGGATCTAGATCGTGCGACGTGGTTGTCGATCCGTCGTGGTGGAATTGGGGCATCTGAGGCAGCGGCTGTAATTGGCATGCATCCGTACTCCTCGCCACTGGAGGTTTGGCTTGATAAGAGCGGACGGCAGGTCGAGCAATCGGCAGAGTCAGTCGATCCGCAAAATCCTGCCTGGTGGGGGCAGCTCCTTGAGCCGACCGTAGCCGATGCTTACGCCCAGGTCACCGGGCGTAAGGTGCGGCGCGTCAACGCCATCCTCCAGCACCCCGAGCATCCTTGGATGCTATGTAACTTAGACCGTGAGGTGGTCGGTGATCCTGATATCCAAATCTTGGAGATCAAGACCACGGGTGTAATGGAGGCGAGGCGTTGGCGCAATGGAGTACCGCAACACGTGCAGCTGCAGGTTCAGCACCAGTTAGCGGTGACTGGGCAAAGGGCGGCTGACGTTGCTGTTCTTATCGGTGGTCAGAACCTGGAAATACACCGCATCGAGCGCGATGAGGATGTGATAGAGCGGTTGATCGCCCTGGAGCAAGCCTTTTGGTCCTGTGTCGAGGCGGATACTCCGCCACGGCCCGATGGCTCCGAGAGTTCGGCTCAAGCCCTACGCGAGCTTTACCAGGAGAGCCATGTCGGTGTGGTTGTTGACTTTCAGGAGGATGCTGAGCTTGGCCGCAGCTTTGCTCAGTTGCAGCGAGTGCGTGAAGAGATAGCTGAACGCCGGCGCCGGGAGGATGTGCTAAAGCAGAGCATCCAGGCGGCAATGGGCGAGGCGGAGAAGGCTATCTTTCCCACCGGTACCGTGACCTGGAAGCAATCCGCCCCGAGCAATAGAGTCGATACCAAGGCTCTAGAGGCCGACTATCCTGAGCTGGTAGCACGCTACAAACAGCAGGTGCCAGGCTCGAGGCGCTTCACGATCCGCGATTAGTTCAACTTAAATTACCACCAGCAGACCCGTCTAGCACGTACCCCCGTAACCAGGGGGTACGTGCTCAGGCGGGTTTTTTCGTTTAGAGGAGATCCAAGATGATTAAAGGCTTAGCTATAACTCCGCCGGTACTCGGGCGGATAACCATAGGCAAAGTAGTAGAGCGCGATGGCAGGCGTCTGCCGCAGAAGGACGACGAATTTACCATCACCTCCCAGATCCAGTCTGCCGGGGACTGGATAATCCACCCACTCGATACTCAGCTGCGCGAGCAGCAGGGCGAGGCGAAGCTGCGCCGTTTGCCGGTGCGCATGCTCTTCAGTGAGCCGAATCTCAACCTGCGTGCCTCATACGCCCTGTTCGATCGAGACCAGGGTCGCCCCCTTTGCATGGGGGATGGGGAGACCTGTCGTCGACGGACCAAAGAGGGGCTAGTTGAGTTGCCCTGCCCATCACCGGATGGCTGTGAGTTGGCCGCAGGAGGGCGTTGTAAGCCTTTTGCCCGGCTTAGTGTGCTCATCGGCGAGCAGGAAGACCCACTCGGTAGCTTTATCTTTAGGACAACCGGATTTAACTCCATCAGGACATTAGAGGCCCGATTGAGCTATTTCCAGGCGATATCCTGCAATCGATTGGCCTACCTTCCCCTTGAGCTGCGCCTAAGGGGCAAATCGACTAGGCAGTCCTTTGGCAGACCGATCTTCTACGTCGATCTGACCCTGCGCGAGGGTTGGACGCTGGAAGAGAGCCTCGCTGAAGCCGATCGGTTTCAGCAAGAGCGTGAGGCGATAGGCTTTGACCAAAAGGCGTTGGATAGGGCTGCGAAGCAGTGCCTGGCCAATGGCGCTTTCGAGGAGTCCCCGGAGGAGGGTGCTGCTGTTGCCGAGGAGTTTTATTCGGCTCAAGGTGCGTCTACTCAGCCACAAGAGAGTAATTCACTCTCAGAGCAGCTCTCAAAAATCCCACAGCCACAGCCTGCAAGCCTTAATGAGCAAAACCACCCAGCATCCGCTAAGCAAGGTGGTAACGGCTCACAGCCACCGTCTTCTTAACCCTGAATCAACCCTGCCACCACTGCCCCAGCCATTGGGGTAGTGGTGGTGCTCTTGTCTACTTTACTGATGACAAAGGAGATTATCATGTCAGCTTTAACGCAATTTAACGTATCCCAAACCTTCAATGTCCCCGCACATCCAGGACTTGAAGTGCCGGGCTATTCGGATCCGACACATCCGAACATCCCCCCACTGAAATCTAGCTATGTATTTCGCCACCGGCTATTAGGCGATGTGCTCGCCTTTCTGCATCACAGCGCCGGTGATGGGCTTTTCCTCTGCGGTCCGACCGGCTCAGGTAAGAGCACCTTGATCAGCCAAATAGCCGCCCGGCTTAACTGGCCCGTCCAATCGGTAACATGCCATGGCCGCTTGGAGTTTCAGTCACTGATAGGGCAGTTCGTGCTGGTTAATGGCTCAACAGAGTTCGTTCACGGGCCTTTGGCGGTGGCAGCCCGTGACGGTCACATACTCATATTGAACGAGCTCGACATGATGGATCCGGCAGAACTGGCCGGGCTTAATGACATCATCGAGGGGCAACCGTTGGTAATTGCTGAGAATGGTGGTGAGGTTATTCATCCGCATCCGCAGTTTCGCCTCATTGCCACCGGCAACTCGCTCGGCTCTGGCGATAACACCGGGCTGTATCAGGGCGTTCTACGTCAAAATCTGGCATTCATGGACCGCTTTCGGATTATCCACGTTGATTACCCGGATCCGGAAGCTGAGAAGGAGATGCTCCAAGCTGCCGTGCCGAGCCTGCCCGAGGAGATAGTCAGCAGGATGCTAAGTGTCGCCGGTGAGGTGAGGCGCTTGTTCATGGGCTCAGATAGTGAGGCTGGTCAGCTGACGGTGACCATGAGCACAAGGACTCTGGTGCGCTGGGCAACCTTAGCCGCCACGTTTAAGGGGGCGCCTAACGTTTTCGAGTACTCGTTAAACCAGGCACTGACAGCACGTGCAGAGGCCGAGCAGCGCGAGGCCATTCACCGGATAGCAGCTGACGTATTCGGCGACTACTGGCAAAGCAGCAATTGCTGAGCCGCTCCACCCATCACCGATACCACACCTTCCCCAGTCACATCCGCCGATACCGCCATGCACCGACTCGCCACCCCGCGAGTTGGTGTGTCGTGCTGTGCGGCGATCTACTCTCTATGGAGGTCTGCGATGACAAACATAACTGAAATCACCGATCAGCTAACTTTGGTAGTGCTGGATATACGGATCTGGTCAGGGCGTAAGAAGCTGCGCGCAGAGGATCTACACTTGGATGATGGGGAGATACCGCCCGAAGATTTGGTATCTCTCGGTTCCAAGCGCGTCTGTGACCCGGAGCAGCTCAAGGCCTTCCATCGGCTTAAGCAATCGGCAGAACGCTCCTGTCTGCGGGTTGGCACCCGCTTTCTCGGCGGATTTGCCGTTGCTAAGGAGCAGACCACCGCTCTGGCTGAGGAGCTCGATCAGATTAAGGCTCAGTTCGATGCCGAGCGTGATAACTTTCTGTCCACTTACGACCGGGACCTAGAGGATTGGATTCAAACTCTGCCTGGTTTCGAGACGGCGATTCGCCGGGCCGTGGAGCCAGCAAGTAGTGTGGCTGCACGGCTGCGATTTGGCTATCAGCTCGTTGAGATAAAGCCGGCTATCGTGCCTGGCACCTTAGACGAGGAGGTAGCCGAACTCGGTGACGGTGTCTTTGGCGAGGTCGAGCAAATGGCCCGGGATTTAACTGATAGCTTCGAGGGCAAGGATAAGCTCAACCGCCGTGCCTTAGGCACCTTCAGAAAGATCCGTAACAAGCTGGCCTGTCTGAGCTTTATCGACAGGCGTATCGAGCCAGTACTCGGTAGCGTCGATCAATGGCTGCACCGGTTGCCGGCTACAGCCCCTATCCAGGGCTCCCTTTTCAACGAAGGGATGGGCCTAGCCCTGTTGCTATCCGATGCCGAGCGCATGGCCCGTCATGGTGCCGGTCAGATCGATGCACTCAGCTTGCCACTGCCCACGCTGCCAACGGACAAAAGCGCTGAGCAGATCGATTCATCGGATGCCGGTCTTGAGGAAAGTGGGGCCGACACAACGCCTGAGCGAGAGGGCGAGAACAGCGGCGATAGCACTCCCTCGCACAGGCCGGTAATAACCGACCCTCAGCCGGTGCCAAGCTTCTTTTTCTAGCGAGCCGATACCAATCAGCTCAACCTCTACCACGGCGCAGTGGCCGGTTAGCCCGGCTGCTGCGCCTTTTTCGTTTTTAGGAGGCGATTATGCGACTTAGTACACTCAACGATGCTCTACCGATAGTGGCTGCCGCCTATGGGCGTAAGTTTGGCGTCAAGGTTCGGGTTGGCGGTCAGAATGCGTTCACTGACGGGCAGAGCATTAACATCCCGAGTCTATCCGAAGAGGTGAGGAGCAGGACGTTGGCTTATGGTTACCTTGCCCATGAAGCCGGTCATGTGCGCTTCACCGACTTCACTCAGGCGCGTCATCCCCAGCCCTTAGGGAAGCTTCTGGAGGGAGTGATCGAGGATATCCGCATTGAGGCGGCGATGATTACCACTTATCCAGGGACGAGGAAGACCCTCGATGCGGTGCTGGAGCATTTGATTGAAGCAGGTCGGATGCAACCTCCCAGTGATCAAGATCCACCGGGGCAGGTGCTTGGAAACGCGGTACTGTTGATTGGCCGTTATCACTATCGTCGGCAAAGCGCACTGCAGATGCACTCTCAGCAATCAGAAGAGGTGCTCTCACAGGTATTCGGTCAGCAGTTCGTGAGGCAGTTACATGGGCTTCTAGCCGAGATTCCGGGACTCACCTGTACAGCCGAGACGATGGCTTTAGCGCAGCGGATTATCTCCCTGCTTGAGTCTCTCTTACAGGGACAATCGCCTGAGCAAGCTAACGCGGCTGATCAGCCTGATAATCAACCCGCCGGTGATCACACAGCGGATGATCAGGCATCAGGGAAGGATAATTCTGCTCAGGATGACTCCTACCAAGAGGGGCAGCAGGCAAGCGGTGAGGATTGCGCCGGTGCATCTGCAGATGACGGTGCTGATGCCAAAGCTAGTGCCGCTACTGATGCCGACTCTGGTGATGAGGATCATCATAAGCAGTCGGCCGACAGCACGTCACAGCAAGGCTCGACATCGGAGCAAGGTTCCTCTTCAGGGCCAGACTCAAGTCTGGCAGCTCAAGCCGCACAGGCAGCACTGCAAGCCGATAAGGACGCTCTGCCGGAGGATCTATTCGAGGCGGTTGGCAACATCCTGCAAAGCCACTCTAGCGATGACACCCAACTACTGCCAACAGCGCAGTCCTATCAGGGCGATGCAGAGCTAGGCAAGGAGGCCTTGGAGCGGGTCAAGGTCCATTCAGCGCACCTAAATGCCCAACTGCAAGGGCTGGTTCAGTCTCAACGATTGACCCGTTCACGCACCGCACGCTCTGGCCGGCGTTTAAGTGCGAAACATCTGCACCGGGCGGGTGTTGCGGATAGCCGGATATTCAGGGCAAGCAGAGCGCAACCTGCCCCTAACACCGCACTGCATCTGCTCATCGATCTCTCGCTCTCGATGCAGGGTGGGCCGGATCGCTTGGCCCTAGATGCGGCTATGTCTCTAGCCCTGGCGCTAGAGTCTATAAACGGTGTCTCTAGGGCGGTCTCGGTATTCCCAGGACTAAGGGGGCAAAGCAGCTATGTCACTCAAGTGCTTGCCCACGATGACAGGGTAAGCACTAGAACTGGAGCCTTCGTGCAAAAGGCGCGTGGCAGCACTCCGATGACAGGGGCGCTGTGGTTTGCAGCGGCAGATCTGCTCGCACGTTCTGAGCCTCGTAAGGTGGTTCTGGTTCTAACCGACGGTGAGCCGAACGATACGGATAGCACACTGTCGATGATCAGCCGTGCCCAATCGGCACAGCTTGAGATGATCGGAATCGGTATCCAGCACCGCGTCGATCACCTTTTCCCGCAAGCTATACGCATCGATCAGCTAAGTGAATTAAAGAACTCGCTCTTCGATGTAACGGGGCAACTGCTGCTTAGCCACTAAGTCCCTCCTACCTTCGCTACACCTTAATCCTAACCGCCAATGGCCGGGCAGGCACTTAGCCCTGTAAGGGCCGATGTGTGCCTTTGCCCGTGATGTGGCACTACGCAAAGGAGAAACTTGCTATGATTGCGTATTCCGGACGATCGTGACCGCGTTTTCCGCGTGAACGTGACCGGGAATTCCGAGCCAACGTGACCGCGTTTTCCGTTTGAACGTGACCGATTTTGATCTCCTTTGCGTAAACCGCGGTCACGATCGCGCAAACTGCGGTCACGATCACGTAAGTCGCGGTCACGATCACGTAAATCGCGGTCACGATGCCGTAAACCGCGGTCACGTTGGTGCGGAATATCATCGAACCCACTGGAATCCTTAGTCTTAAATCGGCATAACCGCTGTCTTTACTTACCTATTGAAGAGGGAGACGGCGATGCCAACGGAGAGGGTTCGAATGAAGAAGATTACCGAAGTGTTGCGCCTCAAGTACCAAGCCGGTCTGAGTCATGAGCAGATTGCTCGAGTCTGTAAGCTCTCCAAAGGGGCAGTTAGCAAGTATGTCAGCCTGGCCAAGGCACAGGGTCTCTATTGGCCGCTTCCCGAGGGTGTTGATGAGGCGCGACTGGAGGCGCTGCTCTACCCCTCTGAGCAGCCGCAGCGCGGCTTTGTGGAGCCTGACTGCTTCCAGATCCATCAACAGCTCAAGCGCAAAGGGGTGACGCTGCAGCTGCTGTGGGGTGAGTATGCTGCCACTTATGGTGAGCGGGCTTACCGTTACAGCTATTATTGCCACCGTTATCGCCAGTGGCGCTCGCGGCAAAAGCGTAGTATGCGGCAACACCACCGCGCTGGAGAGAAGGCGTTCCTCGACTACTGCGGCACGACGGTAGCGGTAAACGAACGCGATACCGGTGCAGTGCGCCTTGCCCAGATCTTTGTCGGTGTCCTTGGGGCTTCAAGCTATACCTACGCCGAAGCCACCTGGAGTCAGTCTCTGCCGGACTGGATTGCCTCAAATCAGCGGATGCTGCGCTTTTTCGGCGGTGTACCGCGGCTTCTGATTCCTGACAATCTCAAGGCTGCTGTGACGAGGGCAGATCGTTACGCCCCCAAAGTCAACGATACCTATGCAGATATGGCGACCCACTACAACACCGCCATACTGCCCGCTCGCCCCTACAAACCGAAGGACAAAGCCAAGGTAGAAGTGGCCGTCCAGGTAGTCGAACGGTGGATTTTAGCGCGGCTGCGTCATCATACGTTTTTCTCGTTAGCGGAGCTTAATCAGGCCATCTGCGAACTGCTACCGGTGCTCAACGAACGCCCCTTTCAAGGTCGCAGCGAGAGCCGTAGGGATTTGTTTGAGTCTTTGGATCGCCCAGCCCTGGGCGTACTGCCCCGTGAGGCCTACGAGTACGCCGAGTGGCACAGAGCTAAGCCAGGCATCGACTACCACGTTGAATATGAGGGGCGCTTTTACAGCGTCCCGCACGCTCTAGTCGGTCATATGCTGGAGTTACGCATTAGCGCTACTGCGGTGGAGATTCTACACAAAGGTCAGCGGGTCGCTAGCCATGCCCGTCACGCTCAGGGGCGCTACTCTACTGTGATCGAGCACATGCCGAGGTCCCATCAGGCCCATCGCGAGTGGTCGCCGCAGCGCTTCATGCACTGGGCAGCGGCGGTTGGTCCGGCTACCGCCGAGCTCGTCGAGCAGCAGCTATACAACCGCCCCCACCCCGAGCATAGCTACCGCGCCTGTTTAGGGCTGCTGAATCTATCCCGACGCTTCGGTCGTCCCCGCCTAGAGGCGGCTTGTGTGCGGGCCTTAGCAATCGGTGCCGCTAGCTATAAGAGCGTCGCCTCCATCATCAAGCAGGGGCTCGACCAACTGCCATTGGAGCCGGAAAGCGACTCTGCAGACGAGCTACCGGCTCACACGAATGTCCGCGGCGCTGACTACTACCACTGAGGGGGACCTTGCCATGCTCCATCAACAGACAATCGAACAACTACGCGCTCTCAAGCTCGTCGGCATGCTCCACGCGCTAGAGCAGCAACAGGCACAGCCTGAAACCTACGAACTTCCCTTCGAACAACGCTTCGCTATGCTAGTCGAGCAAGAGGTGCTCTACCGCGAGAACCGGCGGCTGAACCGCTTGCTCAAGGAGGCTAAGCTCCGAGTCCAAGCCTGTGTCGAGGATATCGATTACCGCCACCCCAGGGATTTAGAGAAATCGAGCATGGCGGCACTGGCTCAGTGCGGCTGGATCCGCAACGCTCACAACCTCTGCATCACCGGCCCCACCGGCTGTGGCAAGACCTGGTTGGCCTGCGCTCTCGGCAACCAGGCGTGCCGCCAAGGGCTCTCGGTACGCTATTTGCGGTTGCCGACGCTGTTTGAGCAGCTGCGCATCGCCCACGGCGACGGTTCCTATCCTCGCTTGATGAACCGGCTGCTCAAAATGGATTTGCTTATCCTCGACGATTGGGGGCTTCAAAAGATGACTGCCTCTCAGCGTCAGGATCTGATGGAGGTGATTGAGCAGCGCCACGGCCAACGCTCCTCGCTAATCGCCAGTCAGCTCCCTATTGAGCATTGGCACGAATACATCGGCGAGGCAACGCTCGCTGATGCCATCCTCGATCGCCTTCTGCACGGGGCACATCGGCTCAAGCTCAGTGGTGAATCAATGCGCAAGCAGCACTCTGAGGCTATTGGCGGTGACGCAAACTCACACAATAGTGTTACTGCGTAACGCAGGTTGCTATGCCAGGCTCTGCCACTAAGCCTCAGCACACCTGTCGGCAGCACCGCCTGTGGCGGCGTACCTATGGCCTAGAAGGGCTTGTGTGCACCGCTACTAGGTTTTACCACGCGGCCACGATGACCCGCGGGCGCTTAGTCGTCCAGATGTGGTCCGTATAAAGCGTTACTGCGTAACGGAGATAACCATGCCCAAGACCAACGCTCAGCGCCAACAAGCCTACCGTCAACGCCATCTCAAGGGCTTTGACGACGAGCAGCAGATGCTCGAAAGAATCAACATGATGATCCATCACAGAGCCAAGATCGGCCTTAAACGCCTAGCTCACTATTACGGCGTAACGCAGCGGGCCTTTCTAGAGCAGATCATTGAGGATGCTACTGAACAGGTGCTCAAAACCCTCGATGGTGCGCAGCAAAATGACTTCTACGACATGAAAATTACGTTACGCAGTAACGAAGGAGGTGAGGTTACCAATACTACTCAAAACGTCGCCGAGTTGACTGATCGTGACCGGTCAGAGTAAAAAATAGGCTCCAGTGTGGTGTCGGTGGTGACATCGGTCACGATCAGCGGAATCAGCGGTCACGATCACCGGAATGAGCAACTCCGGGCTCTAAGGATTATTCTGGCGTTGTACAGAAATGAGAACTGGCCGAGGTGCCAATGGATTGGATTGAGACACTTGGGATTCCAAGCTTACTAGTAATCATTGCAGGCTGGCTCGGAAAGCGCTACCTGGATAAGAAACTCGAGTACGAGCGGGCTTTGTATAAATCCCAGATTGCATCTTTAGAGGGCAGTCTTCGAGAGAACCTTGAGGTTCATAAGCAAAAGCTTAAAAACTCCGAGTTCATATTTCGAGAGCAATACCATGCGGTTTTGCAGCTTTATAAGCTCAAGAAAGATATGGTTCCGGAAAAGCGCTATCCCGACATGGAATGGGGAGATGCACTGGAGGAAATGGCTCAATCCGCTAACGAAACTCGAAAGCAGCTAGAAGCGTTTAGGGAGAAGTACTTTGCTGTTCTATCTCCTGGTGTTGTAGAGAAATTGGAGTCAGCTTCTTCTTCTTGTATTGACGCAGAGCTTGAGGGTCCCGATTTTCCGGGAACCCAATTTATAGATTTGGCATTCAATCGCATAGAGGAGTGTACATCGCTCCTTAAATCCGATTTCGATGGGCAGCGCAATGTCAAGTTTCAAAGATTTGAAAGAGGTGGTGCACAAAAAGGCCCTCCAGCGGACTCTGAAAATGAGCGCCGCTGAGCGCTAGAGTTGGGCAGATTTCCGATGATTTGTCCATACGAAGTTCCCAACAATGAAGAACTTGATTACGGCCGCTTCGAGAGGTCGCACCGAGAGGGACGGCGACTCGTAGAGGGTTGGGCCAATCGCGCGTATCGTGAGCTCGATTGCGATGCTCAAGAAGCGTTTGAGCCATTCATCTTTCTGTGGATCGCGTTCAATGCGTGGGCTGCATGTGTGACGGGCGAGGATCGAGATGCCAATATGATTCGCCGCGTCGCAAATTGCCCGAAGACGCGCGACCTGTTTTCGAAGCTACTAGAAGAAGATGACGATTTCCAAAGAACCGTCCAGAGCTTCGCGGACCTTTGGCCTATCTTTAAGGCCCAAGACATTCGGCGCGCTGGGCATTTCGGGCATATCTCAGATGATCGAAGGGAGGTGATCGAACACTACCGTGGGATCGAGGGTATCGCTTATGAGCCCCGGTGTGCGTTCTTTCACCAAGATGCGGCCGGTGCGGTCCCTGTTGATTGGCCACACTGCCTCAACACCATCTATCGAGTCCGCTGCAATCTTTTCCATGGCGAGAAATCACCGCATTCAGAAATGGATGCGCGTGTTGTCAAGAACGCGTTCGATACACTGGCTCATTTCTTCCTTCGAACGGCGATAATTCCGCCCAACAATCGGATCCACCAGACGGGCCAACGGCTACGCGGCCGCCCCGCCGGTGAGCCGTAGCATTACACAGACAAGGGTGAATCATGTACCAGCTTGAGGTGAAAAGATGGCTTGTGGCGCACCGATTTAACCCAAAGGATGGCTGGGTCGTCACAGTGGACGTTGATGCGATGGAGAGGGCCCGCGGCGGCCAACACCCCGAGGGAAAGAAGGAGCGAGTTCAGGTTGCGGAGGCAGAGCTAGTAGATCTTGGAGCGACTATCGGGGCACATACGGAGTTTGGGCGTACGGACATTGTGGCAGAGCACCCGGCACACGGAGTCTATCTTGTGGAGGTCGAAGGCACTTCATCGAAACAATCCGAACAAGCCATGTATTCGGCCCTTGGGCAAGCGGCGCTCCTCATGCATGGTCCCGGGCAAAACTATGTCCTGGCGGTCCCGGATGAGCCGAAGTGGGAACGTCAAGTGCGTAAGATTCCTGAATACGCCCTCGGGCAGCTTTCGCTTCGTTGCGTACTCGTTTCAAGGGAGGGCGCCCGTGAACTCGTATCCGCGTAACACGGCACTCAAGCCGACCGGCCTACGCTGTGCTCCGGCCAGCACCGTAGTTCAGCGTTGTCCGTCACGGGGAGCGTAAGGCGATGCTGACATACTCATTCGAGGACCTAGCGCAGGCGTTTCGAGTGTTACTGGAATCCAACTTCCATTTGCAACGACTGATGCCGGTTGATAGAGCGGAGGCTATCGGAACGCTTGAGACCGCGATCAATGCCAAGCTGAACGCATTCCACAACCTATACGACCTCATGCGACAGCAGGGACTCGACAGCCCAAACTGGTACGAGACGGCCGAGCTTTGCGTGATCCTCGCCATCCGTAATGCTCGGCACCACAACAAGGCTAATCGTATACGGAGCCTATATAACTATCACCGGTACGTTGCGGCTGACCCTACGATGGCCGATAACTACTTCTACGTGGACTTCCCCGCCCCCCCCGAGGAGGAGGGAGGAGACTGCTTTGATGTTCCGCTGTCTTGGGCAGACCTGGATCACTTCCTTTCACTTCCGAAGGCGGAATCTCGACTCCGGGCTGGAGCGCGAGATCTCATACGCGACTACCTTGCTGCGGATTCATTCGAAGCGGAAGCACTAGCATCGGGGATCGAGAAGGAGCGCGTGTTTTTCAATTTCGTCCCTTTGGCGCTAAATGCTGGCATCGCATTGCTTCCGGCCGTGAAAGATCATGTCGGCGCGGACTCCGTGGAAGCAAAGTATTTTCTTCACCATTTTGAAACCGTTAGTGCGGCAATGACTCGCCATCATGAGACGGCGGTCATTTCGATGAGATTGCCGAAATAAAAGAAGAAGCAACGGTCGTGTAGAACATAACCACACGCTGGAGCCGACGCACTAAAGCCTGCTGCCCAGCTTCGCGTTAGAACTGTCTAGGAACATGAGATTTACCGAAATTGTTAATCAGATCAGAGAAGAACAGGGGCTTAGCTGCGAGGTACCGAGCTTTGATCCAGAGAACGGAAACGAGCAGGCGCACTACCTGTTCTTGCTTGAGGCCCCCGGGCCGAAGGCCGTGCAAACTGGTTATGTATCCGTGAACAACCCGGACCCTACGGCCCGCAATTTTCAGCGCCAGCTACGCGAGGCGGGTATAGGAAAGGAAGATATTGCAGTCTGGAACGTCGTGCCTTGGTACCTCGGAGGTGAAGGGCGCCAGAAGATCCGCGGGGCGAAGTCAGCTGACATTCGGGCCGGCGTGAAGCATCTGAGGCCGCTAATCGCAGCGATGCCGAGACTAGAGAGCATCGTATTAGTAGGTGCTGCAGCTCGAAAGGCGCATGTGTTCCTGTCCCGGGTCACTGCGAAAAGAATACTCAGCTGCCACCACCCTTCAGCGAAGGCGCTCAACGCAAACTCGGAAGCCGAGGACGAGAACGTCGCGGTGTTCCAGTTAATGAAAGATGGTGCAGTAAGAAAAAGCGGCTAGTCCGGCTCTGGACCCGACTGATCAAAAGCCGGGCTGGGTTCCAGCCGGTGCCTGAGCTAGCGGGGTGTCCGGTTGGCGGTGCGACCGCACACGACAACCTGCTGGTCATGAGCCGCATGATCCTGCGGGGGCATCACCTACACAGATTTGGGTAGCGTCGGGGGTCTCACCTCGGAGCCCTCTAGCGCCCGCATTGGGCGGTTGGTGGCCAGGGCGGGGGACGGGCGGAGCGGCCCCGGTAACTTTCCCCGTCGGCCCTGGCTTTTACTCGTAGCGCCCTTCGTGGAGGCGCCAGTAGACGTCGGAATTGCGGACAGCCGGGTTGTCCTCGGCGAAGTCAGCAGCCGTGGTTCCCTGATCGATGCGCTTCCCCGGGTCGGCGCCGTGGTCGAGCAGGGCGTCGACCATGGCCGGATCGTTTCCCGTAGCGGCGATCATAAGGGCCGTCGCGTTCACCTCGTTCCGAGCATCGGTTTTGGCGCCATGGTTGATCAGGGTCTCGGTCATGGTCGGCTCGTTGTGTTGAGCAGCAAGCATGAGGGCGGTCCAGCCGTCCTCTTCCCGAGCATTGGGGTCGGCGCCGTGATCGAGGAGTGTTTCGACCATGTCCGGCTCGTTGTGCTGAGCGGCGAACATGAGGGCGGTCCAGCCGTCCTCGTCCCGAGCATTGGCGTCTGAGCCATGATCGAGGAGTGTCTCGGCCATGTCCGGCTCGTTGGACTGAGCGGCGATCATAAGGGCGGTCGCGTTGATCTCGTTCCGAGCATCGGTTTTGGCGCCATGGTTGATCAGGGTCTCGGCCATGGTCGGCTCGTTGTGTTGAGCAGCAAGCATGAGGGCGGTCCAGCCGTCCTCTTCCCGAGCATTGGGGTCGGCGCCGTGATCGAGGAGTGTTTCGACCATGTCCGGCTCGTTGTGCTGAGCGGCGAACATAAGGGCGGTCACGCCGCTCTCTCTCCGAGCATTTGGGTTGGCACCGTGCTCGATCAGCGTTTCGGCCATCTCCGGATCGTTTTCATGAGCGGCTATCATCAGAGCGGTCTCGCCCCTCTCGCCCCGAGCATTGGGGTCGGAGCCATGATCGAGGAGAGTCTCGGCCATGTCCGGCTTGTTCAACTGAGCGGCAACCATGAGAGCGGTCCAGCCGTCCTCTTCCCGAGCATTAGGGTCGGCGCCCGCCTCAATCAACTCCACTGCGTTTTCGGGATCGCCTACTGCGGCTTCGACATAAAGCGGTTCCCGATCCGCCGCGGATGCCGCGTGCATGACTAGGCTGAAATTACATACGCAGGCGATCATAGAGAGGGAACGCAGACGTTCCATATGCTCCTCCCTTGGCTTCCTCCTCCCAAGGTCACCGACGCCTCCAAAGAGTCTGATTGCCCGGATTGACCCCGGGCAACCAGCCTAGCGCATTCGGAAACGCCTCGGTAGAAGTAAGGGCAATAGGCACGCCTTAGCCTACCTGTACCACGTTTACCCCGGGCCATGTCTCGGGGGATCACGCCAACCATGGTGCCGAAGGATGCAGATTCCAGTCAAGTGATAGCCCCATTCCAAACGAAGTGAACGTCCTATTCCAATTGAAGTGACATGCCCATTCCAAGCGAAGTGAACGTCCCGTTCTAATGATTTGAACCGTCTCCTTTGGCAGTAGTTCAACGCTATAACATAGGGTCATGAGGCTTGCTCCGACGTGGTTGCATCCAGGGTGTTAGCGGCTTTGGAAAACCGTACGAAATTGGCGGAGGATTCAGACATACTAATACGTTACTGAGATCCACCGCCATGTCCTTTTCCTTACAGGTGGTAAATTAACTCTCTGCTTTGGCTTTTTTGCTCGGGGACTTGCGCTTAGCTTCTCGGGTGTTTCTGCGTTCTTGAGCTTCCTTGTAGCGATATGACTCGCCGTCTATGGCGAGCACTTCAGCGTTATGCAGCAGTCTATCGATCAGGGATACGACACACGCAGCACTCGGGAAGACCTCGCCCCACTCGCTAAAGGGGCGATTGGTGGTGATGATAATAGAGTTCTTCTCGTACCGGCGGCTGACCAATTCGAAGAGCAGATCGGCATAACGCGTCGAGTAGGAGAGATACCCTAGCTCGTCGATGACCAGTAAGCGTGGCCTAGTGAATCGGTTAAAGCGCTGCTGGAGTAGCCTCTCACTGTCTTGTGAGGCCAGCTCGGCGAGAATGGTGCTGGCGTTGACAAAGAGCGCGGTATAGCCGGCGATTACCGCCTGGTAGGCGATATTGCGGGCTATCATGGTTTTGCCGACGCCGTTACTGCCGAGCAGGACGACATTACCGGCCTCGGGGATGAATTCCAGGCTCATCAGGGCATTGATAGCGCCGCGGTCACAGCTAGTAGGCCACGACCAATCGAATTCGCTCATCGGCTTGAAACGCCCTATATGTGCTTCGCTCAGGCGGCGCTCGAGAGAGCGGCGGGTGCGCTCTTGCTCTTCCCAGCACAGCATCTGCTCGATCCACTCCTTATCCTCAATCTCTTCCCAGTGGGCGAGGATGCCATGCAAGCGCAGGGCCTTGGCCCGCTCAATCATTTGCTGCTCAGGTGTTTTCGGGGTCATTGTCGTCTTTCTCATAGTTAGGGGTTAGGGCGTCGTAGCCATCGAGCCCGCGCAACCGGATGCTTGGCTCACGTTGACGTAGCTGCTCGGGTAAGCGCAGAGGCAGCGATGGCGGGCCAGGGGTTTGATCGCGGCGTTGTTCGAGGATCTGGCTGAGGGCATGTGGGTGGGGTACACCACGCTCGAGAGCGTGCTCAATGGCGGCATCGAGCTCGCTGGCGCCGTAGTGATCGAGCAGACGAAGTAGCGCAGCTGTGACGCTGCCGAGGCTATTGGTGCGCGTTGCCGCTTGCGAGAGAAACTCCTTGGCGCGCGGTACAGAGCTGCTAAGCCGGTCGGTGCCACGATGTAGTCGAGCAGCTTGCTTCTCTTGGGCTAGCTTATCGATATGGCGCGGGTCCTCTATTTGAGCATGGCGATCATAGCTGCGTGGATGCGAGGCTATAACATTCTCGCCATCAAGCACCTGGATCCTCTCCAGAGTTGCGCTGACGCTGAGCGTTTTGCGGACATATTCGTGCGGCACCGAGTAGTCGTTAAGGTCAAAGCGCACATAAGGGGTTTTGCCTACCTTTACAGGCACGTTCTCATAGCAAGGAAATGGCTCGCTGGGTAAGGCACGTAGGTAAGGCTGCTCCTCGGCAAATGCCTGGCGAACACTGCTCTTTTGCTCCTGATCGCAGCGCCGCTCGGCGGCAATGCTTACGCACCAGTGCTGCGCCTGCTCGTTCAGATCATCAAGGCAGTTAAACTGCCTACCGGGCCAGAAGCTGGAACGCACATAGCGGATTGCCCGCTCGACACGGCCCTTTTCGTTGCCTCGGGCTACGGCTACTGGCCGTGGCTCAAAGCCGTAGTGGGCGCTAAGATCGAGTAGCTGCGGATTAAAGCGGATCTGTTCGGCGTAGCGCTCCAGCACCGCGCTTTTGAGGTTATCGTAGAGCAGGCACCTGCACACCCCCTGCCAGGCCTCGAAGGCGGCGACGTGGCCACGCAAAAAGTTGGCCGTCGATGAGCCGAGGTAGAAGCGCAGAAAGATCCAGCGCGAATAGCTCAGGACCATGACAAATGCCATCAGTGGGCGCTTAGCCCGACCTATGGGCAGTTTGCCGAAATGGCCCCAATCGACCTGTGCCTGCTCCCCGGGCAGGGTACGCAGGCGCATATACGCCTCAGCGACCGGTTTCGGCCGGTACTGGCTTATCAGGTGGCGAAAGTGATCAGGGCCGCCCGAATAACCACGCTCGCGGGCCATGTCATAGAGCCGGCTAGCTGGTATTTTGGGGTAATCTGCCAGGGTCTGCTCGATCCAGGGTACATAGGGATCAATGATCGATTCTCGCCTAGTGCGTTGTGCACTAGGGATACCGGCCTTTGCCAGCACCCTATGGACGACATCGGTGTGGACATTGAGTTGTCGGGAAATGGTGCCGACGCGCCAGTGCTCGGCGTAGTGATAGCGCATGATCTGCGCCTCAAGCTCTTTGGATATAGCCATATCCTTACACTCCATATGCTCGGCGAGATGAGCGCAGAAACATGCGCCTCGGGCTTAGCGCAAGGCAATTCTCGCCGGATCTCAGGGACCCGAGGGGCGCAACGGCTCGCGGCGAGAATAGCGGCGCAGGGTATTTGTGCGGACAAATACCGAGCACGGGCGAGCGCAGAAGTCACAGCGCGGGGCGCTCTCTGTGAGTCGGCGCGCTTGCTGATAATCGGGCCGCTGAACAGGCCGTGCTCGAGCTTGGTTATCTGGCTGCGAGAGCTTAAGTGAAGCATCACTATCAACAGGTGTGGAACCCTGATGCGTCACTTTTTTGTCTCGGCTTAGGGATAGGGATAGGGGTCGAGTCCGGGCCCTGGCTCGATAACGACTCTGGCGCTCTGCATGCTTGGCTTTGCCTCGCCTAGAGTCTTGATAACGCCTACCCGCCTCGCGCAGGGACTGGCGGCGGGCAGCAGTTGCGCATTGCTGGCTACAGTAGCGATTGCCGCGATCACATTGACTGCAGATCATGACCTGTCGATTGCAGCAATCGCAAAAGAAAAGTCGGCGGGTCAATGCTTTAGGCTGGCTCATCGGGGCGCTTATCCAGGTAAATTGCAAACACTGGACAACGGCGCTAAACCCGAGGATACTGATAAGTGCCGTGTCGCAGGACGCGGTGGGCGCGGCATCAGGAGGGTTGTCAGCCTCTGGTTACCTGATGTCGCGTCGCCCTTACTACTTGCCTACCGATTCTCACCCTCTTATAAGCAAATCTCCAGTACTTTTAGCTGCTTAAGCAATAGCTCTGTGGACTTGTGGACGAGCGCTTCGCGCCGCCCTGAGCCCTACGGGCCGTGTGGACAGCCCGTGGACAACCCTGCGGGTTGCCCACCGCCTGCCCACACTCTCAGGGCTCTCGCCCACAGGGCCCACAGAGCCAGCTACTGGTTTATAAGGAAAAGAAGGGACAAGCGAAAGCAGAAATCGACACAGAGCGTGGTAGTTAGTCTTAGCTTTTAGCTACCCAGTAGTTATGCGTGTTCTTGAATCCTCCGCCAAATATGTACGGATTTTGGCAGCCAACAACATCCAAGAGTCCTGCTTTTTTCAAATACGTGCGTGCCCAGCCAACACGGTTGTCAAATTTGAACTGCCGCCCGCTCGGTAGAAGTTCCTTGCGTTCCGAATCCTGAAGCTCGAAGTTATCGGCAAGGGACTGAATAGCTGCCCGCAAGGAGTGCTCTTGTCCATCTTCTGCTAGGCGCAGCAATGGGAGCATAATGCTTTGGTAGTCGGGTACTGCCATGGTGATTTATAAATCCTCTTTACTTCCAAGCAAATGTCAAGCCTATGTTTCCCACCACAACTCTCCCTCGTGGCTTGCCATGCCAATGGCCTCGAGCGCTTCGAGTGCCGCCCGGACTGCCTTGCGCGGGCGGTGGCTGTAGCGTGCAGCGATGCTCTCCGTGGTCTGAGGTCCTTCGGCGAGGGCATTGCGAACTGCTCTTATACGCCTGCCGGTGTCTTTGGGGAAGGAATGTTTTTTGCCGCTGGTTTCCGCAACAGGCTCAGCGACTACCTCAGCCTGACCCGGCTTATGATCGACCTCGCTCGTCTCCTTATGCGCCTCGTCCGGCGCTTGGAACTCGGGGCGCAGCCAGCGCACATGCCCGCGCGCCTCCTCAGCAGCCCGCTTCGCATTGAGATCCACGAGGCGCTGCAAAAGCTCCTGCTCAGCCTTTTCCTGATCCTCGGGCTTGTCCGAGCGCGGCGTAGTTGCACCTGGGCGGCCAATGAGAGAGTCCGCAAGATCATCCCAGCCATAGGCGGCAAATACCGCTCGGTCAAGCTCTTCGTGAAGCTCTGCGAGCACGGAGACCAAACCCTGCTCGTGTATCGTGCGCTCCTTCTTGGTCAGCTTCTCTCCGGCGCGAACCTTCTCCATGACGTTGTATATGCCGGTCAGGGTAATGTCAGGATGCTCTGCCTGTTGGCGTTTGCGGTGGCCATCTAGGCGTTCTGCCAAGTCGCGGATATTAGCGCTGCCCCCCGATTTCGCATCGGGGAATGGGAAGGTTTCAAAGCAGCGGGTTTTATTGTAACGGGGACGATCTTCTAGGGTTCCTCCTGCAGCAAGCGTCCATGTCACATGCAGCCGAGAGGAAAGAATACCAAGGCACCAAGCGTCATCAATGGCAATATTTATCAACATGTTATCCGGCAGGATGTTGGCATCTAGGAACGTGAAAACGCGGTGCTTGGTGGTTTCGACAGTTGCGATGTAGCGGTTAACGCCGCTCAGCATGATTCTCAAATCCTCACGCAAACGACGATGCAACCACCACCGCTCTCTGAGCCTCGGATCACGATTGTGCTCACGTTCGGGTTTAACCCGCTCCAATATCCATTGATACACACCGGGGTATCGTTTACGGACTTCATCGAGAGACCACCCAAACAGGTCGATAACCATGACCCCGCGTGGGCTTTGAGTGAGATCTCGACCATTTCGATATGCACGGATGATTTCTGCGATAGGTAAATGGTCGTCGTATTGCAATGATTTGGCTTCTTCAGGTGTAACAATAAAGCCTGAGTTGCCCAGTTCGAATCCCCTTTGGCTCACGTTGCGATTGGCGTGCAACAATACTGCCCCCGCCACATTCGCCCCAATGGTTAGATCTGCAAACACGCGGCCTTCCCTGCGGGACAGATTCACGTTCCGGGCCTCATCATCGGCTTCCTGCTCTTGCGTCACCTGCCGCAGCACCCCGGCCTGCTCACCAGCTGCACCAACGGTCATGGCGATCCTTACCGCCGCTCCATCACTGCTATCGACCCAAGGGTGATCAGGAATGGCAAATAGCAGGGACAGGGGCCTTTTGGCGTCATTCAAGTGCGGTTCCAACACACGCCGGTTGAAAGTCTGCCGCAAGCTGTTAGTGGTGATAAAGCCGAATCTCTGAGCCTGCCCCTGTCGCACTTTTCCAGCTGCTAGGTGCCACCAGTACATGACGAAATCCGCTGACTCCGGCACCTCACCTTTGTAGACAACACGTACAGCATCCACGTAGCCATCTCCTAAGGCACGGCGCATGGTCGAAGCGCCAATGAACGGCGGGTTGCCGACGATATAGTCAGCCTCCGGCCATGCAGCGCGACGGGGATTGATATAGCGGTAGACTGCTCTGCGGCAGGTCTCGTCGGGAATCGGCTCACCCGTAACCGGCGAGGGTCTGGTGCTGCCGTCCCAGATCGTGACCGGCTCACCGTGTTCATCGAGCATGGGCTCCACATCGTCGTACTCGATCAGCGCATCTCGGTGCTCGATGTTGTGAAACCGGCGCAGAATGGGTTCAGGTAGGTTGTCCACACGGCCATGTATGCGGTAGTGCCACTGCACATAGCCGATCCAGAGCACCATTTCTGTAATATGTGCTGCCCATGGATTTATCTCGAGGCCGAGGAATTGGTGAGGGTCTACTGTCATACCTTCGACATCAAACCAGGCTTGCCCACCTCGAAGCTCGGAGAGCATCTCTAAGACCTCACCCTCAAGACGCTTAAGGGCCTCCATGCTGACATAAAGGAAGTTGCCCGAGCCGCATGCCGGATCAAGAACTCGGACCTCTAGAAGCCTACCGAAGAAGCGTTCCACAGCCGCAAGGGCGTCCTTTTCTTTGCCCTGAGAGATGAGCATCGCAGCCTGCGCCTGCACATCGGCCCACTCTTCACGCAACGGTTCTATGACGGTCGGCATTACCAGGCGTTCGACATAAGAGCGAGGTGTGTAATGTGCCCCGAGCTTGTGCCTCTCCTTTGGATCTAAAGCTCGCTCCAGCAATGTGCCGAATATCGCCGGTTCCACCTCGGTCCAATCGTGGGCGGCCGCTTTGATTAGTAAGTCGATTTGCTCTTCATTTAGAGGTATGGGATTGATCTCATCAAAAAGATTCCCGTTGAACTGCGGAATACGTACCAACCAGCGAGATTCAAAGCCACCATCACGCATACGTTCCCACAAAGCGCGCATCGCATCCGGGAACACCTCAGGCCTTTGACGCACCTCCCTAAGCATTTCCTGATAGCGGCCATTAGGTATGAGGCCAATGTCCTCAGCGAACATGGTGAACATCGCCCGCATCAGGAACCTAGAGACTCTTTCAACCTCATACCCTTCCTTCTCCAAAGAACGGGCGAGCTTTGCCAAGTCGCCACTAATTCGCTGGGTAACACGCGCCGCATGTTTGGATAGGTCTAAGGCGTCTGGATCGAGCCAAACGAGACGAAGACGCTCTCGTATCTCCGGATCTCGAAGATCCTCTAGACGTATTCTGTGCTGATTGGGATTCGGATACGGTACATAGTTACCGCCACTGCGGGAAAACTCGGAATAAAACTCGAGCACCCGACCCACATCTACTATTAACAAGAAAGGTGGTCGTCCCTCCCATGCTGGTAAGGCTCGGGCATAGCCCTCGGCTTGCTGAAAGGCTCGAGTAAGTGCTTTGTCCCAGCCGGCAGTGTGCTCACCCTGGCGCAGTTTTTTAGACTCAAGAACAAAACAGCCGCGTCGGTAGAGATCAATCCGCCGAGTACGCGTCGAACCATCCGGGGCGTGCTCATGGAGCCGGCGCTCGAAGACATAGGCGTTGAGCTGCGGATCATCCCCAGCAGGCTCCGGGGTAGGTAGGCCCAAGACGTGGCAGAGCTCGGTGAGAAAAAGTTGGGAGTTGGCCTGCTCAGTGCCGGTCACGCCCTGCCAGCGCGCAAGAAATGCCTCGATTGACTCGGCGACATCCAGTGTATCCTGTTGAGTCATCCCCTTCGGCACCTCGCACCCTGTTCCGGCATTCGACCGCATGGTACGCTGGGATGCGTGCCATCTCAAGGCGGCTGAAATCGCTTGAGGCGATAACCATTTTGATAAACACCGCTTGACGTGTGCCACGAAGCAGCCGTGGGCAGGGACGTGACGGCTGCATGCTGTATCCAAGATGAGGGTAGGCCCCTCGGTGCCGCCTTTCAGGAGGATGCACAAACCACCCCAAGCTGCTGCGGTTAAGAGTAGTGGTGGTGAGCGTTGGGGAAAAGGCAGGCTCGACCTGTCAGGTGTGGATCACCGAGACGAACGAGAGTGAACCGCTGATGAGGCATCTAAAGGATATAAGTACCGTGGCCGTGTCAAGGGCCCAGG
The DNA here is from genome assembly GCF_002356555.2 of Halorhodospira halochloris. Classification (NCBI taxonomy): domain Bacteria; kingdom Pseudomonadati; phylum Pseudomonadota; class Gammaproteobacteria; order Chromatiales; family Ectothiorhodospiraceae; genus Halorhodospira; species Halorhodospira halochloris. Next base: position 1,549,030 of record NZ_AP017372.2, on the reverse strand, counting down.
ACGAGCCCAGCGAGTGCCTGATGATTGGCTGGGCGCGGCGTCCGGTGTATATGCGGCGTGACGGTTTTCCAGGCTTGGTTATAGAACGTGGTAACCTGTTTTCTCGATGCCAAGGGAGCCGACCGAGGGACAATCATCCCGAGGTCTCGAGTACCGATGCGAGGCGCAGGGGCGGAGTGATCCGTAGTAGTGACGAGGCGGCTGTAATGGCCGTGGAGCGAAGGGGTCACGTCATCGGGTCGTGGGCACTGCGACAAGCGTACATCAGGAGGATCCAGTGAGTACGACAAAGCCATTTTACAGGTATGCTGGCCGAGTGGATCGATGATCTGAGCCGTTTGATGCGAGAATGTCACGCACGTTTCTTGAAGCGTCTCGGGGGGGAGGTTCCTCGGGCCGACTCGACAGTCGGGGACATCATAAGGTGGGCTGTTCCAGTAAGATCGTAGGAAAAAATACAGGTAGAAACGATGTCAGATATTCGCGCTAGCAGCAAAGGACGCGGCTCTCAATGGCACAAATGGGACCTCCAAGTTCACACCCCATTTTCTTACCTTAATAACCAGTTTGGGACAGATTTTATTGCTTACGCTGCAGCACTCTTTGAGAAAGCATATCACAATAAAGTTTCTGTAATTGGCGTCACCGACTACTTTACGATTGAAGGCTTTAGGAAACTGAAGCGTCTTCAAAACGACCCTACTCCGCTTGCAGACATTTGCGCCGAAGAATACATTGTTTACGGGTGCGAGCTTCTGCTGCTGCCCAACGTTGAGCTTCGACTAGACCAGTTAATTGAAGGCAGGCGTATCAATCTGCATGTCATTTTTTCTGAAGAAGTTTGTGAGGATGACATCGAGGACCGCTTCCTTAACCAACTAAAATTTGACGTAGAAACAGGTCCCGAGTCACCAACCGAGCGCTGGCCCTTAAAAAAGAAAATGTTGGCCCAGTACGGCGAATTACTACAAAGCCAACATGAGACCTTCTCGAAGGAAGACGCCCTCAAAATTGGAATGCAACAGGCAAGCGTCGCTTTAAGTGACGTCCAGAGCGCTCTCCAACAAAGCCCCAGCATCTTTTCGGGACGATACCTAATCGCAGTACCACCTGACGAGGATCTTTCGAGACTTAGCTGGCATGGGCAGGCGCACTCTACTCGGAAGCGTCTTCTTCAAGCGTCACACCTTCTTTTTAGTAGCAATGAGAACACCCGCCGGTGGGCAATTGGGGAAAAATCCCCAAGCAAAGAACAATTCCGAGAAGAGTTCCGTGATCTCAAATTATGCATTCCTACGTCTGATTCTCACAAGACCGAGGATCTTTTCCAGTTTCCTCTCGGACGAGACGCATGGCTGTGCTGCGAGCTCACATTTTCTGGTCTTCGTCAGTGTGTCAATGAGCCTTCCGCTCGCTCGTACGTCGGTACAACGCCACCCAAGCTTCAGGACCTAGCAAGCAACCCATCACGTTACATTGATCAAATCGCTATTCGCCCGAAGTCCAGCACTGAAAATGCGGGATGGTTTGATGTCGAACTCCCTGTTAACCCTGGCCTTGTAGCTATCATTGGTAACAAGGGATCTGGCAAAAGCGCTCTTTTAGACTGTGCGGCTCTGGCTGGCAACTCGCACGCGGAGGAAGAGTTTTCTTTTCTAAATCGGGATCGATTTTGCAAACGACCGCAAAACCTTGCCTCGAAATTTGAAACAGAAGTAACCTGGGCCTCTGGAGAGGTTATTTCTATCGGCCTAGATGAAAAGACTGACCATAGTAAACCTAGGAAGGTCGAGTATCTCCCTCAAAGTTATATAGAAAATATTTGCACTGAGATCAGCGATGAAGGACCGGTGAGGTTCTCGCGCGAACTTGAGCAAGTAGTTTTTCGACACCTGCCAGAAGATAAGCGGCAGAAAGCTAATAACTTTCGAGAGCTAGTCTCGGAGAGTGTTCGGCCGTTTCGCGACCGTGCAGAGCAGGCCCGTAGTGAGCTAAAAGTAGTAAACGAAAAGATTGTCGATCTCGAGGATCGTCTTTCGAGCGAATGGATAGCGCGGCTCAAGTATCTTGAGAACCAGAGACTAGAGGAATTACGGGAGGCTTGGCAAGGAAAGCCTAGGTTGTCCGTGAAGTCACGCGCAGCGATAAATGCGACTGATAAGCAGGTCGAGGAACACGCAGCACGCCTAAGGAAACGAGCTAGAGATCTCGACGCAAGGCTAAAAAGAGTGCGCCGAATTGAGAAAGCATGGAGACAATACAGCGAAAGTGCGATTCGCCTTAGCCGCGTAGGTGAGAACGTAAAAGCTCATATTGAAAACACGATTCAGAAATACTGTGAGGATTTTTATTCTGTCGATCTGGACCCGGAAAGTTTTATTTCCCTATCAATTCAATGGGACAAAACCTGGGATAAACAGGAGCAAGCGAACAGAGCTCTGGAACGAGTGCATGTTATTTTGGGCAGCGAAAAAGGGGAGGGGCTGTTAGCGTGGTGCGCACGTTGCAACGAGGAGCTGCAAGCGCTACAAAGGGATCAGAGCGCCATAGAGCGTGAGTTCGATAGCGAGCTTGCAAATAGAGCGCGCTGGAAGAAACGAGTTTGGGGTCTGCTAAATGACGAAGAGTCTGGCTTGCGGAAGCTAAGACGGGAAATCTCTGTTATACAGGATGGAACTCTAGACCAGCGCCTTGAAGACGCACGACGGGAACGTGCCCGCATTACCCAGCGCATTGCTGAGGCCATCGAGAATGAGCGAAAGGAGCTGGAGGAATTATATCAGCCTGTTGCGCAGCGGTTGTGGCAAGAGGAGCTGAGTGTAGACGAGGTACCACTGAATTTTGCAGCATCAATCATAGACGTCGGATTAGTTGACGGGTTCCTTTCCTATATCAATCAAGGGCGCCGCGGAACATTTTCAGGATCCGAAGAAGGGCGACAGAAGGCTAGTGGTCTAGTTGAAGAGTGTTTTGATAATACAGCCGGAACGTTAACAAAAGTAGCGGAGGCGCTAGAACAAGCACTTCGAGCTGATTTGCGAGAGGATGAAGGTCACCAGCCAACGCGCAACCCAGACGACCAAATCAAAGGAAGCGCATCCCGCCATGAGCTGTATAATTTCTTGTACGGGCTCGAAAAGTTCGCCGCAATATATGAGATTCGATGGGGAGAAAAGAGAATTGAAAGGTTATCGCCAGGTGAAAGAGGCGTTTTGCTCTTAGTGTTTCACCTCGTTCTGAGCCCTGAGGGCACGCCTCTTTTAATAGACCAGCCCGAGGGCAACCTAGACAACGAAACAATTTACAACACTCTTGTGAGTGCTATCAAATCTGCCGCAGAGCATCGGCAAGTTATAATAGTAACCCACAATCCGAATTTAGCGATTGTTTGTGACGCGAATCAGATAATAGTAGCAGAAATCGTGACAGACCAAAACAACACGGTAGTTTATAAGTCGGGATCAATAGAGAGCGTGAGTATAGCGGCTTCATCTGTTGATATCCTCGAAGGTACCTGGCCGGCGTTTGACGTTCGTGGATCGAAGTACGGGCTTCATAGGTAAAATGATGCTATCGCGTCCTAATACGGGATTATGGATGACGTTATACGGCATCAGTAAAATACGCGCAAAGATCGCGTCTTTTGAATAAACTGGTATGACAGTGGAGGTCGGGTTTGATATCACCAGATACGCTTCGTGATCTATCTGAGCGTTTTGGGGGCAGTCTCGGGGTATTTGCCGTTGCGCTTATGTCTAGCAATCTAGTTATAGTTGATACGATTGGCTTGCCGTGGTTTGAAGGCGAAAGCTTGATAGATCTTCTCGTACGCTCATTGCTCCTTTCTTTATTCGTCGTCGCTATGACAGCCTTCTTAATAGGTCCGCCCAGGAGTTCTCTTGTCCCAGTTATTCTTAGCTCTGCGTTCGTGCTATCCGTGGTAAGCATCGTGACCGGCTTTATCTGCTACTGGTTTGGGTGGAGTCCTGCGGCGTATGTTTTCATTTGTTCCACAGCAGCACCCGCATTAGGCAAGCTCCTCTGGCTGGGTGCAATGAAGTGGGGAGAAGGAAGCCAACGCAATGAATAGCCATAGCAACAACTCGGACTTGAACCCAAAAATCCGCTGATCAAAGCCGCCAAGTACGCCCTGCGAGGAAGCCAAGCCGCTCGACATGCTCGACATCCAGCTATACACGCTGGAAACCCGCCTCCGCGTGGAAGATGCCGAGCAGCGTTGGCTCAGCTAGAGAAGGCTACGACGGCTAGTTTACACGTCGGCATCCTCGTCCGGCGAACTGGGAGGGGATACAAGAGCAAATCGGGGCTTACCGCCTCCAAGAGCTGTTTTCCGCACGCTCAAAGTAACCCGCTTCTTCAGGTAGGGCTGTAAATCATGAGGATCGTCAATCGCTGGAGCTATTTTACCCTTCACGAGGCCTAGTTCGTCTTCTGCAAGCTCGAAGGTGCGCGTGTGTGGCAAATAACCTTCGAGAGTGCCCCGCAGCTCCGCTTCTTCTTCATGGATATTGTCCTCTTGAAGCCACTCCACAGTACGGCTTAGATGCTCCATGTCGGGGAATTCCACGCGACGACCGACGGCCTCCAGCCGGAACCAGGCATCACGACTTGCGACTGTGTTCATAAATTCATGCAGACTTCGCACTGAGCGAGAATCAAGATCGGAGACCTCCTCAGCTAGTGCCTCTTCGGACTCTAGAGCTCCTTCTATCACACGAGTTACTCGGTCCAAAGCCTTTCGGACCGAGCTATCTTCTAACCCCATCTCCGGCTGTTCAGGTTCGCTCCTCTCTTCTAGATGAAAGCCAAAAGATCCCACGGTGGTCCCTGTGATCATAAGGCGGTGTTCTTGCCGTGCTGGCAATGGCCCCGAGGACCTAAGTTCGCCTGTGCGTAGATAAGCACCCACCGTTGCCACCATCTGTTCGAATTTCTGCAAAGCCGCTGCACCGAAATCGGCCAAAATACCCTCGGAGTTCAGCACGGGCTGGCCTGAGAAGGTCAGACTCACCCGGGCTGCCTCGCTACTATTGGTGGCGAGCTCCTCGAGCCGAACGCGAACACTTTCCAAGCGATCCTCTAGTGCTATCCGCTCGATTGCACTCTCCTGCGGAACATCAGCGAGGAAACTTTCGAGCTGCGCCTTCTCGGCAGAGAGTTGCTCATGTTCAGAAGGGCGCGTCATTATTTATTCTCCCCGATAGCCGACGTGATGTTATCCAAAACCGCTCGTGGGACTTCTTCAGAAGGCTCCAACGGGATCTGAACGAATCCTTTCCAGAGGTGGTTACGCCGATGAGACCAAAGGCTGTACCAGTAGCTCGCATGCTTCACTAGCCTCTGCCAGTCGCCGCCATCCCAAGGAACTGGATAACCATCGACACCATGCCGCCGTTTTACTGAGGCTGGATGGAATACGTCCGCGTTTTTTCCAAGAGCGTTTGCTGGCTCTCTCCCGAAGGCACCGCAAAAAAAGTCACTACGTCCACGTCCTCTGGGGGGCGCTCCTCGAGAATCTCCACATTCTCCGCGAAGCTGCCGTTCACCCACTGGAATCCCTGCTTAACCCCGATGCTGTACAGCTCCTGCCGATAGTCGAGAAACCCACGAAGGACTTTGCATCGCTCAGGGGAAGTGCCAAAGTGCTCTAACACTTCGACAAGTGTCGTCGGATAGGGAGAGCGGCCATCGGAACCAGTCTGACTCCCTACGTAAGGGGGGAGGACCCCCTGATGGTTCCAGTTCGGGATCGTCATGCCTACTATACTACCGTACTTGCGGGACGAGAATGTATCCGGGAACAGCCTTCATTCCGTCGTCTCTTCAAGCAAGTTACCACCTCAGAGCCCAATTAGAGGTGGCGGTGGGGTGAATTAGCCTGTCTCATCCCGTCCTGCTGAGCAGATTCTGGACACTCTCATTGATTGAGTAGTTGAATTATCCGGCCAAGGTGGTCGCTGGTCAACACGTGCTGGGGTGCGGTAACTCTCTGGCAAATAGGGGAGCCTGGCGCAGAAGAGGTGGCACACGACGCTCAGAGCCCGGATTGGAGATATATAGCTCCGGCTACTGTGGCCCTAATAAACAAAACCGCAAAGAAAGTGAAACCTTCCTAGACTACTGATCGTGCTGTGCGCTTAAGACATTGCTTTGGCTCCTTAGCACAGGCCGCAAACTTGATCATGGATAAGCTATACGAGCATGAAGCGTGATAACTTGTCTACAAAAATGCAACCAGGCTCCTATTTATCAAAGGCTTACGTAGGGTTTTGAGTGTTTCTTTTGTAGATATCAGAAAGGCATAACCTGTGTTTTATCAGAAGTTTAAGGGCTGTTTAAGGCTCTGACTACGGATCAGAAGGTTGGGGGTTCGAATCCTCCCCGGCGCGCCAATTTACGAGCTCGGCTAACAGCTTCTCGCAACGCGTCACTCCAACCAATCCTGACCTCCTGACCTGTCTTGCCGACTCGGCATTGAATCCAATCGTCGTACAGATCCGATAAGCGCAGGTTAAGCAGATCGCCTTTGCGTAGAGCAGTCAGGTAAGCGATATCAATGATTGCCTTGATTCTTACATTAGCCACCCTGCGCAGGGCTTCAAGCTCAGCATCTTCCAGGCTCCCACTCTTGCGATGGCTTCTCTCCACCTAATCTTTCCATAACTACCTCCCGCAATACTAGCGGACGGCCATCCGGGTCTCTATCATGTGGCAGTCCCATCCTGCCAAGGGCGCGGCACTGTGCGGCGAACCGCTTCCGCCCGGTGAGCTGTCTGATTTCTCTGTCAGTTAATAGCATTTCATCCTCCGGCACAAACTCCATACGATGCTCGTTCTGTTTGCACAGAGCCTTGAGCACTTCATCTCGCGCTTTGCGTGTGGCGTATCTTTGCGGCTCCGTTCACGCATCATTTTGAGTGGTGGCAAGCTCTTCATGTCTGCTGTTGGGTCAACTCATGGTGATGACGACGCTTCCTCAATCGCGGTAAGCCCCGTGAGCATGTTTGTAACGAGCCCGATTGGTGGCATAATGTGTTTCATGAGGTGCTAAAATGGTTCATCAAAATTCATAAGCAAGTAATGATATTCATCATGAATCACAAGGACAGAAAAGGTCAAGAGCATCTGCCAAGTTACGCTGAACAGGTTTCGGTGGTGCTTCGGACTCTCCGCGCGCTTTTCAATATGAGCCAATCGGACCTAGCCAAGGCTTCGCAGGTTTCGCGACCAACCATCAATAGGGTCGAGACGCTTAGAGATGTCGACAAGGTTAGGACAAGCACACTGGAAGCATTGCTGGCGGTTTTCCGCCGCCTTGGTGTCCAGGTCCAGCTCGATGAGGGCGGGTTGGTTCTCTCGCTACCAATGGAGAGCCTGATGACGGCGATTAAGTCAGGTAGGAGTCAGGCAGATAAAGAGGATATCGTGGCTCTGATGGTCGAACTGAATAGAAATATCAGGCTCGGGGACCCTCCCGCGCTGACCCAGGAAGAAATTAGGAAGTTGAAGTACTCGAGCAAAGGCTCCCGGTCGAAGGAGTCGGAGGAGTGAAGAGTTGAACGATCGTGAATCCGGTGTACCTAAGGGTAGTCTGGAATGGCGCTTTTGTGTCAGTGGTTTTGGGGGCAAATCTCTCTTGTTCAGCCTGTTCAAGCAACATCTCTTCTAAGGGTTAAACTCGGCTTCTCATGAATAACGCGGGATCAGTTGTCCCAGCGTGAGCGAGTAAATGCGCCGTCGGGCCTGCAAGTCAAGTCGGAATTGGTTATGCGCCAGAACCATCGCGCCTGTGAGAAGCTCTTCGTAGAGTATGCAGTTCAAGCGGCAGCGGTAATTGATCTTGCAGCCTTTGATGAGTGATGTACTGCCACCTTATCAGGAACTATAATCAACAGCCGTTACAATCGTGAGCCACAGAGTTAGACCGGACATTCAACTAGGAGGAAACGATGGCTGAAGAAGAGACGCAGCAGCGTACTGTCACCATAGATGGTACCGAGTACAAGATTGATGAGATGAGTGAAAACGCCCGTCAGCAGCTAATCAACCTGCGTGTGGCAGATCAGGAGATCGAGCGGCTTAACCGCCAGCTGGCGATTACCCGCACCGCACGCCAGGCTTACGCCCGTGCGCTTCAAGGATCTCTCTAAAGCGCACCTTTGTATCTATATCCCCGGCGCAGCTTCTGATTAACGATCTTTGCGAGGGCATCGCGCGCCTGCTCGATATCATCAAATGGTTCTACCCGGTGCTGTCCTCCACTAGTGCTGATTCTTCCCCAGAAGCGCACCAGTCTTACTGAGCAGAAAAAATCTGGTGCTAGCCAGAGATAGTAAAATCGCCACACGTTCTTCTCAGGGTCAATACGCACTAGCTCTACATCATCCTGTTGCTCAAGAAGCGGGTAGCCTTGGTAAGGGTTACGGTGGTGATAGCCGATCACATTTAAACCCCGTTTAGGTAAGCAGCTCTATTATCGTTACAGGGTAACGCTGTCTTCTGAGATCGTAAACCTGGGATATAATTGCCATAGAGCATTGATGCGCCCTTGCATTGGGGCAGGGGAGGCCTCGGTGAACTTGGGCACTGTGCAGAAACCTTGGCCTATCAGGAGCGGCGTTTGTCAAGGTAGTTGTCGCCTCAATCATTATTTGGAAAGCTCCTTATCCTGGACCCCCTGGCTGTCAAGTTCAGGGTTCAACCAGGCGGGGCCGACGGGACTCCAATCCCGAGTTTCTCCGCTCCAGCGCTGAGGGTTGCGTTCCTTGGCTTTCTCATAGAGCTTTTGGCGCTCTTCTAAGATCTCTTGATCAAGTCCCAGGTGGCGCTGCTGCGGTGTGACGTACTTTATGCTGCTGTGGCGGTGGTGATGGTTGTACCATTGCACGAAATTGGCTACCCACGTGCGGGCATCCTTGAGCCCAGAGAAACCACGAGAAGGGAAGCTAGGGACGTACTTGCATGTCCTGAACAGTGCCTCTGAGTAGGGGTTGTCGTTGGATACGCGCGGACGACTGAATGAGGTCTCAATTTGCAGCCGCCGCATGGTCTCTAGCATAGTGGCTCCCTTAAGCGGTGAACCGTTATCCGAGTGCAATACCAAGGGGCGCGTTAAACACCCCTCGGCTAGCACGGTCTGCTCAAGCAGGGCTGCCGCCGCAGCTCCGGTCTCGTTTTCATGCACCTCCCAACCGACTATCTTACGCGAGTAAATGTCGATAATCATGAACAAATACAAGAAGATACCTTTTGCTGGGCCGGGTATCCATGTGATATCCCACGACCAAACCGTGTTGGGTTGATCGGCTCGGTAGCTGGTCGGACGCTTACGCCGTATCGGCGCTTTTGCGCGACCGCGATGGCGCTGCTCCGCGTTGGCGCGTAGTACGCGATAGAAGCTTGATTCTGAGGCTATATAGATCCCCTCTTCATCGGCTAGTCGGGCTACGATCTGTGCCGGCGGCAAGTCGGCGTGCTCCGGCCTATGACAAGCTTCAAGTATCGCCGCTTTCTCCTCTGTGGTCAGCGCATTGGGAGGCGTCGGCCGCGGCGTCAATGGCCTTTGGTCGGCCTTGACGCCGCTTCCTTCGTCGACACGCTTCCAGCGCTGGTAAGTGCGCGGCGTTATACCTAGCTCCCGACAGGCCGGCTCGAGCCGAGCCCCGTTCGCACGCGCTTCGTCGATCAGCTTCACAGCAGTTTCGCGATCTGAGGCACTGATCATGCGTCCTCGTCTTCCGTTCCCCAGATCGCATTGGCTTTTTTTCGCAGCGCTAATAGAGCCGCTGTCTCAGCAAGCGCCTGTTCCTTGCGTCGAAGCTCGCTCTCAAGTTCTTTAGCACGCTTACGCTCCTTGCGGATCTGATCTTGCTGCTGCTCCTTTTGGGCTTATGCGGTGCCGCCTTCCTCTCCGCGTAGAGCAAAATCGTCTAAGCGTGCTGCAAGCCTCTCACAAAAAGATTCCGGGTCCTCCCTTCCATGGAAGCCGTAGCGGGCGAAAATGTCCGTCCGTTCACCAGTTGATTCAAGGACTTCCTCGAAGAAGTAGATCGCTTCATCCTCGACCTTAGCCCAAGCGGTATCCCACTTGATGAACAAGTCGTGCGCTTCGGGTAGCTCTGAGACGTAGACCCTAAGGCGCTGGAGTTCAGCGACTGAAAGTTGGTTCCGACAGTCGTTGGGATACTCCGTCGCCTTGCGCTGGCGAAAGAAGAGTGCTTGGTCAATGCATGAGAGAATATCCTCGCGAGCAGAGTACATGGCTAGTCTCTTTTCCGCCTTTACTTACAACACAGGCATCATCCTGACACACTTCGTCCCACGCTTACCGGCGCATTAAAATAGGCTAGGTGCTCGAGCTGGCTGCCCTATACTGCCACTGCAAACGGGAGGAGTTCTGGGATTGGCGGGTCTCATAAGGCATTCCTTGACGAGTCTCCGCCGCTGATTTAGATCAGCAAGCTAGGCTTGCGATCATTACAGATGAGGCGAGAAGTTTATACGTTGAACTCAAATTAAATCCTAGAATCGATATCCTACCCCGAGGTGCGCGGCGTGCTCGACCAAGTCATCGATATCGGCAAAATCAAACTCGTTACCATCATCCTCGTCTTCATAAGTTTCATCCCCGAAATCAGTTCGCGAAGTCTCAAGGCGAACAAAGATCGGCGGATAATCGGGCCGATATTCAAGACCAATGCCTGCACGAAAGCCAGAATGATCGTTACTATCGCTATTTTCATCGTCCTCAAAAACTTCGTAAGTCACCTCCCTAGTTGCGTACCCCAAGCTTCCATAGAGCATTACATTACCTTCGCGTAGCAGAGTCCCAAATCGAGCAGAGATCGAATAGCCATCCTCAAACTCAAGGCTCTCTTCCAGATCATCTTCAAATTCTTCATCCACGCCGCCGAAGTGGTAACGGGCCTCGATGCCAGAATAAAAGCCATCCTGCTGCATTCCGCCGCCTAAGATTACACTTCCTCCGGGAACTACCTCCTCAATTCCAGCTTCATGCGATGTGTACATAAGAGCACTTGCGAACCCTTCCTGCTGATCATCATTTTCTAAGAAATCTGTTGGATCTTCATATTCTACAAAATCTTCAACTACTTCCCCGGCGAAACCATCATCGAAGTCCCGCTCAAAGGTAACGGAAGATAACAAGTCCCCTTCTACACCGATATATCCTCCGGTGAACCGCTCCGCAGCGGACAGGGAGCCCGTGCACACGGCGCTCGAGAGTGCTATGGCTGCTGGATAAAGGCGTCTTAGCTGGGGCATAGAGACCTCCAGTCTTTTAGAAGGGAGACACATCTAGGCTAGCAGTCTCACTGATTTAATTTTGAACAACACAACCTGAATCAAGGAATGCGGTAAATCCGCCCACCCTGGCCCGGTGCGGGAGTGCAGGCAAGGTATTAGCCACCGTGAACCTATATGCGGTACGGCGCATAGGCATAAATTGCCGTAATGCTAATTACCGGACATTACCACCTCTCAGCGTTAACTGAACGGCTTCACAAATCTATTGCGTCGCAATAACGTTTGATTGGACGGCCTTACTGATGTGTTCAAATGGCTATTACCAGGGTTTCACTCACCTTTGTATGGTGTTAGTGTGATCTCGGGTCATCGCGGGTCCTAATTGGGGCACCTCCCGCCGAGACTCTTTCGCCTCGATTGAGACTTTTGTGCCCTGATCCCGATGGGGCTCGCGATGACCTCTGACCTTCCCAAGATGCACACTTCCGGGGTCAATCCACTGGTGAGCCTGACTGCAGCGGCTCGCCTCCTGGTGCTGATGCTCACTCAGTAGTACGTATAATCCCGCCTTTACGTTAAATAGCCACATCCGCTGGCATTTGTGTTGGCCGTACCCTATTCGATACGCGTTGAGCGCCGATTGGGGGTAGATCCAACAGCTTTGTCACCAGGGGCCATGCGCCTCGGTTGAGGGAGAGCCAGCTCTCCGTGTCTGCCGGCGACCGCTGTCCTGGGCTTCGCGGCGGACCAAGTAGCCCAACGAATGATTAAGGCCACAACGACCAACGAGCGTGGCAAGCCATCCGGCCGGAGAAGGCGCGCCAGCTGATGACACGGTAATGGCTCTTGAGCACATAGCTGCACGCTCTGAGATAGCTGGCCATCGGCAACAGATTTCTGGCAGTGAGGGGTCTGAGGAGCAGAAAAAAGAAGAAAGGCATGATTGTGTGAGCAGCAGGGCAGCTTCGTATTTGATTAGTGATATACGTATTCAAGTCGATGGTGATCAGCTGCGACTGGGTCTGCTTGGGTATCAGTTGCCAGCAGAGCCAGGATCCTATGAAGCTTCTGAGCCTGTTGCAGGTTTAGCTCTTTCGCGCACCCAGGCGCATGAAGTTCTGCGGATGCTGGGAGAACAGGCAAAAGCAGCGCGTTGGGGATTGCCGCGTTCCTTGAACTGGATGCGCCGTCTTCTGTCAAAAGCCTGATTATCAGGCGCTAGATTAAGCACTGATAAGCCTAAGCACTAGCCACAAGATAATCTTGTAGTTAAACTGCTGCTCGCCTTTTTAAAAACTGAACCGTTAAGGTCCAGGTTAAGCCAAGTTACCAAGCAAGTTCCAATTATCCCTACAAATAGAGAGGCTCATGGCCAATCCTCAGAGTATTCAAGGAGCCGGCGCTAAGGCCAAGGGCGAGTTGCGCGAGTGCCTCGGCCAATTCAAACAATCCATAATCGCGGTGGCCGCATTCAGCTTCTTTATCAACCTGCTGATGCTGGTCCCGCCGCTGTTCATGCTACAGATGTTTGATCGGGTGCTCTCGAGCGGGAGCGTCGAGACCCTGGTTATGCTGCTGATAGTCGCGGTCGGATTGCTGATAGTCTTGGGGTTGTTGGAGTTTTCGCGGAATCGGGTTTTGGTTCGCGCTGGAGGCCGGCTTGATCAAATGCTGAGTTCACGGCTGTTTGATGCCACTTTTCTGCGCGCCTTGCGCCGCCCAGATAGTGCTACGGCGCAACCGCTGCAAGATTTGACCACCTTGCGCCAATTCATGACTGGGCAGGGCGTTTTCGCCTTTTTCGACGCGCCGTGTAGTTACGTTCTGAAACCTCACCTTGATACCGCGCATGGTCTTGCGCTCATCGCTGTTCCACATTGGCTTAGGGCTAATGGCGTATCTTTTGGCTGCGATATTGAATTCATGACGAGGTACGAAGCCCCCGGCAGCTATCTCGGCTAGCCGCTGCAAACCTTCGATGTATATTCGACTGGGTCGCCCAGCGGCGCTGTCAGCTGCCCACTGCTTACAGGGGCGCTCGGCGTTGTTGCTCGCTCAAAGCGCGTTTTGTTTCGTCACCGGTCACTTGAATAGCGCTGCAGGTGCGTCTCCTGTTACGCGGGATGGAGGTTTAAGGCGTCACCGGCCGACAATAGGCGACTTCTTCTTTAGGTTCTGGCTAGAAGATCAGCGCAATTGAGAAGGTGGGCATGAGTCAGAGCGAACGTCAACAGCGGCTGCGTAAAAAGAGGCAACAGCAGGGCCAGGTGCGGCTTGAGCTGACGGTGGATGCCGCGATCCGGGATAGTTTGGATAATTTCAAGGAAGAACTCGGTCTTGGCAGCCGAAGCGAGGTAATCGATGCGCTAGTTCGCAGCTACACGGGAAGCGATCAGGCTTTGGACTGTGTTGAGGAAAGGCGGAATATAGATATTAGAGATGCGGATATTCCTAATCACCAGGTATGAGAGAGCGCGTATTCGAGAGTTGGCGAGAGGCGGTGAGGGATATGCATAATGAATACTGTAGTTGGGAGGCATGGTCGCGAGGGGAGAGCTAAGCGTTACCGGGTGGATCCTGCGGGGAATCGTCACCCTTTTCAGAGCCTGTCTCGAAGCCCTGCCCTTGGCTTTGCTCGTTACCGGTGTCAAGCGGCGATAAGCGCTCGGAGCCCATTTCTATCAGAGTTTTTTTCGGCTGTTTCGCGGAGTTCTTAACAGTTGAGCGGCTGCGCTTGGGGGCAGACTTTTTGGATGGGGATTGAGGATGGCGCAGGTTATGGCGATTGTCCCATCGGTGGACGTGGGCGATGTAGTCGAGATCACCGAGATAGAAAGCGAGTTCCCTTATAGGAAGGTTTTTGCTCTTCGGCAGCAATAGGCTGCCTCTTTCCGGGGTGCGCGCTTTAATATCGCGATTGGCTCCCCAGCACAATCCTGTGAGATCTTGCTCGCGGGTAACTTCTTTCCACGCCTCGCTCAGATCGTTTTCCATGGTCGCAGGGTGACTACCTACGGTATTGGGGTCGAAGAACATAATTAGGTGCCAATAATACCCCTTGTCAAAATCGTATTGACGCTTTACGAGGTAGCCTGTCCACCGGTTGAGCCAATCTCGTTGCGGCTTGTGGCGCGCGAGAATTCTTCTCATGATCAGCTCTTCAAGAGTCTCGGCATGGAGCTGCAGATTGTCTGGGTTTAACCAGATTCGGCCCTCAGGGGTGAAATGGTGAGGACGGAGTTCATGCGCTCCTAAGTCGACCCGTATCATGAGCCGCGGCTTGGGGTTGCAGCGAAAGCAATCTCGGAGGTATTCGTCGATTTTCTTACTGCGCTTGCGCGCACTGCGTAACCGGTTGCGTATTGACGGGTCCTCGGCAAACTTGCGTAGGCTATGGCTGCTCTTTTGGAGGCGTTCTAGCAGTTCCGATACACTCTCCTTGGATGAGGGGAACCAACGGCCACGCTGGTTCTGCATTGTAGCGTGGTGCTGTGTATGGGGTCTGAGCTCGTCATCAGCTTTCATAATGAGAGGGTTGATATTTAGGGGTTTCCACTCTTGCAGGAGAGGTTCTATGCCCCAGATAGTCGGCTGGTATAGCGCTTTGAAGATGCGCTGTGCCTGAGCAATTAGGCTATCCTCATGGGGCATGAATGGTAAGCCTTTGGAGGAACTGGCTGCGCTGCTTGGCTGGAATTCGTCCCAGATTGATTTCCCATCATTGGGGATTTTGAGGAGCTTGTGTACAAGTTCCTCGAGGTCAACTAAGGCAATTAGGCGGGCGGTCTCTACTTTGTAAGGGTCAAACTCTAGTCCGGAGGGGTGATGCGGATCGATCAGCTGCCACCGGGAATGCTGGTTCTGGATGACCTTGCGGGCGCGTTTATACCACCTCGGTTGATGCTTGCGAGCCATTGGTACTTTTCCTACATACTCCTTGGTTGTCTAAAGTTCCTCTGAGATTAGTTGCTTGCCAATGTCGGTGGCAGCATATCAGGCTCAACCTTTCAGTCTATGTGTGTATCGATCTCCAATACCTCAAAATTGTTCCCAAATTCTCCCAAAAAAGTTCCCCAATATGTTAGGGGGGTAAGGCACTGTGCGGTTTTGGGTTGAGTGCTACAGTGCCTACGAGCGTGGTAATTATCAGTGAACCAGAGAATTGTGATTTTCGCCTCCTCGGTTCACGCAGCCGATACTCTGGACCGTCAGGCTAGATGCCCACAGGGTGATCCTATCAGGTAGCGTGCAGGCGGCTCGCACTAGAAGTGATCCTGTCTCTCTTCCTTAGGTAACTGAAATTAAGTCACGGTACTCTGTCGTCTGGCGTTTTGGATTGATGAACGATCTTTAGTCGACGTGCTAGCCTCAAGCAGTGCTCAAGGGATCGTCTGAGTGTTAGCAGTGGCAGGCGCGAGGTGGAGTATTTGAGATTGAGCAGAAAGTAAAAAAGCCAGCCCCCCGTTCCCCGGTCCATTCCCCGTCCTTGGGAATGGACCGAGCAGGGGGCTGGCTAGAGAGCTCTCCAAAGATGAAAGGAATTTGAGGAGTTGATGCGAAAGTGTGAGCGCTTCTTGGCTATAGCATATTGGTGCCTTTGTTCTAGTTAACGTAAAACGGTTGAGTCGCCATGGTTTCGGGCCTATGCGATGCTCTTTAGGAAGAACAGGCGTTTCCAGGCAGTCGCGGCTGCGCCCCATATGCAGGGGCAGCCGCAATCATCGAGGTCTCGGTTGTGTGGTGTTACGGGAGAAGGGGCATCTGGTTTGGATGCTGAGCCAGTAGAAATTTCTAGCTCGGTTAGCTTCTAGATGAAGTGATGAATAGACGTAACAGGGCTTGGGATGGTCCTTTGGGCTGGCGTCGGCCCTGCTCCCAGTCTCTGAGGGTGCTTATATTGATCCCAAGCTCAGTGGCGAGTTGTTCTTGGGTGAGTTGATGGATTTGGCGATGCTCTATAACCGCCTGGATCAATGTGGTCGGATCGATATCGTCGTTGTGGGGTGAGTTGGCGAGATTCGCGCTGTGTAGTTGTTCAGTGTGAACCGGCGCCGGTGTGTATGGCGTATCTTGGGTAGATCCTGGTGCTGCGGTATCGTTTGTGGTCTGCTTGTTTGTGAAGCCGGTGCTTGGCTGTGCTTTTGCTGTGGTGGGGATAGGCTGGTGCATCTGCGCGTATATGCGCTCGAGCAGGTCGTTATCTGTCATGGTTGGGATCTCCTTGATTTGATGTGGGTAGGACTACGGCGCTGCTGTCATAGGATGATGAGTTGATGTGGCTTTTAACGAGTTCATCGTCATGATGTATGGCTTAGCGCTTTACCCGGTAAGCCTTTAACATGAGCGGGAGGAAAGTACCTCGCTCGACTTTCCTCCCTTGTATTAGAGGCTGGTTGAGCCGCAAGGCATCTTTGTGCTTGAGCTATTGGCGGTTGCTAGTTCTAAATGCGCAGAAGACCCGACCGAGCGGCTTACCTTCGTATTTGCATAGGCTGCTCGATTGAGTGAAAAGCTCTCGCCAGGCGTTATGATCGTATCTGTTCAAGAGCATGACCTGGGTCTTGCCGCTTAGCGGATCTGTTGGAAAGGAGACTAGCTCAGGCGGTGGTGGGTCAGAGATACGTAAGGATTTAGCCCAGGCTCGCAGGATGCATCCGGCGAGACTGTCACTTGTGCCTATATCCTGCGCCTGCTCGTTACTGTAGAGCCCATGAAAGGCGCGAGCGTTTAGTAAGATTAGGGATTTGTAAGTGGCCTGTTGTCCGGTGTGAGGATCGTGCTCACGTGTCCAGGCAAAGTGCAGATCGAAGGGCGCTGCAGGTTGAGCGTTAAAGAGTTGCTCGTAGAGATTACTCCAGAAAAGGCTGACAAGACCGTTGCCTTGGTTGAGAGTCGCTGAGATGGCTATGGTATTCGGGCAGTGCAGGTCGAAGCGCACAGCTAGGGAGTTATCGTGCGCGTTTCTAGCTCGTTGGAGTAAGTCTTCGAGTAGACCGAGATGACGGGCGATTAGTGGCCCTTGACCTTGGTCTACGGGCAAGCCGTTGAACTCACTGTCGTAGTGAAGTGCAGTATACTGGAGAGGATCTTTGGTAGACGCTAACATTGTTTCTGTCCTCATGGTTAAATGTAGGTGAAAGTGAGCGATCCGGCTGTGCTGCCATTGCCTGAGCGTTTTAGGGTTTTGAGTCAGTGCAATGGCAAGGGAGAAGGGTTTCGCTCATACCATTAGCAGTGCCGTAGTAGATGATCGTAGTTGATGGGTTTGGTGAGGGTGTGATCATGCGATTTAGTCGAATTTGTTCTCACTGCTGATCCGCTCAGGTGAGGGATGCTAGACTGACTCTGGGTAGGCCAAGCAGTGGTTGTTACTCTGTTCGTTTAAGGGTGATGAGTAGAGGTGTGGGTGCTGAAGGGTTAGGTGACTTAAAGGGTGTCTATGGGTTGTCTGGTGAGAGGCTAGAGGTGGTTAGAGTCAATCGAGTGGTGCTGTGACAGAGTGAGGGAAGTGATTCTAGTTTTCAGATAGGTCCGATCCTGTAGGTTAGTGAAGGGGTTGTGCTAAAGTCTTGTTTCGGGTGGATAAGTATCGAGTTTATCAGTTAAAAATACCTCTGTGAGCTACGCACAGCTTTTATGAGAGGTTTGACAAACAAAAATAAGCCAACCTGCATCAAAAACAACAAAAGCACTCACAGGCGCTCTGCGAAGTAGAAATCGATTAATCGGTGACAAAGTTCAAGATAACCGTTAAACATGGGGTAAAATCAGTCTAGTTAATCAGGTGAATAACTAAAGGCACAATATATCAATCAAACAAGGCTTAGACTGAAAACATGCAGCGTAAATACTCTTATAAGCCATGCACAGCTATTTTGAGAGGCTGTATAGGGTTAATTAAGCTTACCTGTATCAAAATCGTAAACATCGCTCATAAGTCCAATGCGTAGCCAGGGTGCAAGTTTTTTGGAATGCTGCAAATATGTCCAAAGCTTTTCACATGATACAGTCTATTGAAATTCATCGTCTACCAAATTGCAACTGGAATTAAGAATGCTGATTGGTACACCTAAAATAAAAAAGAACTGGAAAAGATTGCCCCTAAACGAATCGCTGTAGCTTATATAGGTGCAAACTGGAGAGAATTCGTAGATCCAGGAGCGCTAGAGTATGTAATTGTATCACCAACTCTCGGAAGTAATCCAGAGTCTATCGCGGAGCTTGCAAGAGAGATTGGCTGGGAAAAATTATGGTTTTTGGATGGTCTTCACTCGAAACTCTACATTGGCGACAGCAGTGTAATCGTTGGGAGTGCCAATTTATCTAACAATGGGCTCAGCTTATCAGGGAATGAGGAGCTATGCGTTCGCCTTTCCCAAGAGTCTTTGCTTGAAGAAGCAAGCCGTCTTTTTTGGGAGTACCTCCAAAAGGCGAAGAAATCATATCCGGACGAGCGATCAAAGCGAGACCGTCTAGAGGAGCTGAGAGAAAAGCATAGAAAGGCCATAGTTAATCAATTAATTCATGTTCCTCTGATAAGAGCCAAAAAGAGTATTTTCGATTATGATCCGGACTACGATGGGATGGTTTATATTGCTTGGTACGTAGATGGTGAATTCGACTACACTGATGCCATTCCGCAGCCTGTTCAAGATGATATTAAAAAAGAGGTGCATTTAGCTCCAACAGACATGCGCCCTACAAATCAGTGGATACTAACATGGAAACAAACATCCAGGGGATATGCTGATCGGCGAACTAAGCCGGATTGGGTTTACGTTCATAAAGTGTTCAGCGACGCCTGTGACGATGAGGAGTATGAGATGATGTGTATCCAGTGTGCATCGCTAACAGTTCCACAAGAACCTTTTGATGCAAAAGATAAAGTCTTCGTTGATGCTTTCTGGGAGGTTATAGATCAACCAGAATTTGAGGGTTTGCGTGGAATAGAAAATGGTGTTTGGAGGTTGCGCGATAATCAATCGCTGATGCGAGAGTTTTTAAATTTTTGAAAAAAACCATACAGCTATAAAAAAGGTTAAGTAACCGCTGTTAGTGCGCTCATTTATAATTTTTAATGATACCGTTGAAGTTGTCTGAGCTCGTGACGCCAGTGTCCAAAAGGGTCACAGCTTGTTGGGCGTAACATCAACTCGTGATGGAATTGTCTGAGGATAGCGTGATCGAGTGCTTTTAAATAATCCGTGCGTTTCGAAAATGACCTTTCGAGCAGGCATTGCGTTGGTATGCCAAGTGCCGCAAAGCATCGCTAATATTGTGCGGTGTGATGAAAAAGTCAAGTGGAAATTCAATCAAAAAAGCCACTAAATCTTGTTTCAAGTAAATCTTGTTTCAAGTGAATAATAATCGAACCTAGCAGTTAGAAATGCCTCTGTGAGCTACGCACAGCTGCTGTGAGCATTTGAGTGGGATGCATCTATGCTACTCTACTGATGAATGTAAGAAATCGCTTAGAGAGTCAGTGTGTAGTTTTTTAAACAAATCGTTAATTACCGGGCTAGGTAAAACCGCAATCTAGTTATAATCGAAACATGTCCATGTTTTAAATAACCATCGAGAAGAGCAAACATAAATGCCTGTGAGAGCTACGCATAGCCGATATGAGCGATTTATAGGCTAAATGAATCATACGTAGTGCTTTACTCTTAAAATCTGTGAGAGGCTTGGTGTGGCTTTACAAAAGACAAATCGGGGATAGCCTTAAGCTCCTTATGCCAAATCCAGCTATCCCCGTTTATCAATTCAGTCAAAAAGGTAAATATCTAAGTACTAAAAAAATATCAAACGCGACAAGTACATGAGTCTAAGCTGGAGTCCTTCGGTAGAGACGAGATGAGCCGAACGCGCGAATACCTTGGCCGACAGGCTTGGAGTATGTCTTGAATAAATAGCTGGTTAAATAGAATAGTCTTGTCCAGTTATAATCGTCAGATCTATCAAGAAGCCAGCGTATAAACTCTCCAGTGTGAGAATCTTTCTGGAAATATACCAACGAACCTAGAGGATCTAGAGCAGGATAAGCTAAAGCGCCCAGCCAGGCGCGGATAATCCGATGAGCGAGTGTGTTGTCGGAGTAAGTGCCATCAGGACTAGGCGCTGGATTGCCAAGGTTTAAGATGGCGTTAGCATCGAGCATTAGAAGTACGTGAAAGTGGGGTTTGTCTGATTGTGGGCCTATTTCACGCACCCAGATGTACTCGGTTTTCGGTGAATGCGCTAAAGAGGCGGTATTAAATTGCGAGTCTAGGTAGCGCCAAAAGGTTTTCATGATGTCACTGCCATGGTTAATCGCTGCTAGGTCGAAGTCGGCTGGAAAGTAGAGATCGAATCTTAGTGCGAAAGTTCTTGGGTGTTGTTCTCTTGTGCGTTGAAAGAGTGTGAGCGTTTTCTCTAAAAAATTCTCGACTAGAGGGCTGTGATCATGCCTCTCACACATCACAGGTAGTCCTTGGTAGGTAGGTTCGTAGTGAAGGCGCCAGTTTCGGTTTAGTGGATGGTATCTGGGTTGGGTTTTCATTGTCTTCACCTTTTGCGGTTTGTGGTTAACAAATAGATCGGCTATCTTAAAAGAGCCGATCTTTGAGGCTTGGTTGCTAAGAGGGTTGTAAGGCACGATAGGACGCATGAAAGCAAGCATCTGGATACAGCATGTATCAGATCCAGATGCTTGCTTTTTTTAGTGCGCAAGTATCTGAGTTGATTGTGCTATTGCTGGATCTACTCTTCGTGGGGTGTAATCATTCGTCGTAATCGATAAGAATCGATTCCCCTTTGGGGAGGGGAATCTTAGTGAGTTTTAGTTGGCCTACTAGGCTGAAGTTTAATTATATAGCAGAAATGCTGATTATGTTCTTAGTTTTTTTAGATATATCGTGCACTGTGTGTATGGATGCGTATCTGTATCCGCTGCATTAGCTGTATCAGCTGTGTCAGCTGTAACTGTAGTATCCTCTGTGATCGCTGTATCAGCTGTAATAGCTGTGTCAGCCGTATCAGCTGTTCTATATATAGATCTTAACATTTACCTAAATTAGAATCTCTTTTAAACACTCGCCATGAATAGCCTAAGGTTATGTTTAGGTTGATGAAATTATAAGAAAAGTCTATATAATAACGTAACTCAAGTGCAGCCTAATTAAATCATCCGGGTAACCCTAGCAAGACAAAAACCTAACTCACGTCGACCTAACTCAAACCTTGGACTCATCAAAATTTAAAATATACATCATCTCCGTGCAAGCCAGAGGGGTTTGCGGTTTCTAAAGCAAAGTGGAGGTGACGTATGTATTCGTGTCCAAAATGCTGGTCGAGAGACGTCGAAGAACGTCGTCTCGGTCAGACTGTAGGAGCAGTCACAGGTGCAAGTGCCGGATTAGCTTCCGGCATAACTGGTGCTATACATGGCAGCAGGATGGGAGCTACAGCGGCTGCGGCAGGTGGCCCGACGGGCACTGCTTCGGGAGCTTTGATTGGAGGTCTGTTAGGTGGTGTAGCAGGTGGGCTCAGTGGGGCGAGAATCGGCGCTCAACTCGACGGTCCGGTCCTCGATACACACATCTGCATGGCCTGTGGATATCGATTCACGCTGCCGATTCGCTCTAGCGCCGGTGGGGAGGAGGTGCGCCATGACGGTAGCCACTGAAGGCGTTGTGTGTCTTGAAAGCCGTGGCCAGCGTAGCCGTGCTCCGGAGCACTGGGGTCAGGCGCATCGTCTGGTCGAGACAAGGGATCTAGATCGTGCGACGTGGTTGTCGATCCGTCGTGGTGGAATTGGGGCATCTGAGGCAGCGGCTGTAATTGGCATGCATCCGTACTCCTCGCCACTGGAGGTTTGGCTTGATAAGAGCGGACGGCAGGTCGAGCAATCGGCAGAGTCAGTCGATCCGCAAAATCCTGCCTGGTGGGGGCAGCTCCTTGAGCCGACCGTAGCCGATGCTTACGCCCAGGTCACCGGGCGTAAGGTGCGGCGCGTCAACGCCATCCTCCAGCACCCCGAGCATCCTTGGATGCTATGTAACTTAGACCGTGAGGTGGTCGGTGATCCTGATATCCAAATCTTGGAGATCAAGACCACGGGTGTAATGGAGGCGAGGCGTTGGCGCAATGGAGTACCGCAACACGTGCAGCTGCAGGTTCAGCACCAGTTAGCGGTGACTGGGCAAAGGGCGGCTGACGTTGCTGTTCTTATCGGTGGTCAGAACTTGGAAATACACCGCATCGAGCGCGATGAGGATGTGATAGAGCGGTTGATCGCCCTGGAGCAAGCCTTCTGGTCCTGTGTCGAGGCGGATACTCCGCCACGGCCCGATGGTTCCGAAAGTTCGGCTCAAGCCCTACGCGAGCTTTACCAGGAGAGCCATACAGGGACAGTTGTTGACTTTCAGGAGGATGCTGAGCTTGGCCGCAGCTTTGCTCAGTTGCAGCGAGTGCGTGAAGAGATAGCTGAACGTCGGCGCCGTGAGGATGTGCTAAAGCAGAGCATCCAGGCGGCAATGGGCGAGGCGGAGAAGGCTATCTTTCCCACCGGTACCGTGACCTGGAAGCAATCCGCCCCGAGCAATAGAGTCGATACCAAGGCTCTTGAGGCCGACTATCCTGAGCTGGTAGCACGCTACAAACAGCAGGTGCCGGGCTCGAGGCGGTTCACGATCCGCGATTAGTTCAACTTAAATTACCACCATCAGACCCGTCTAGCACGTACCCCCTGATTACGGGGTACGTGCTAAGGCGGGTTTTTTCGTTTAGAGGAGATCCAAGATGATCAAAGGCTTAGCTATAACTCCACCGGTACTCGGGCGGATCACCATCGGTCGGGTAGTCGAGCGCGATGGTAAGCGATTGCCGCAGATGGATGATCAGTTCACCATCACCTCCCAGATCCAGTCTGCCGGGGACTGGATAATCCACCCACTCGATACTCAGCTGCGCGAGCAGCAGGGCGAGGCGAAGCTGCGCCGTTTGCCGGTGCGCATGCTCTTCAGTGAGCCGAATCTCAACCTGCGTGCCTCATACGCCCTGTTCGATCGAGACCAGGGTCGCCCCCTTTGCATGGGGGATGGGGAGACCTGTCGTCGACGGACCAAAGAGGGGCTAGTTGAGTTGCCCTGCCCATCACCGGATGGCTGTGAGTTGGCCGCAGGAGGGCGTTGTAAGCCTTTTGCCCGGCTTAGTGTGCTCATCGGCGAGCAGGAAGACCCACTCGGTAGCTTTATCTTTAGGACAACCGGATTTAACTCCATCAGGACATTAGAGGCCCGATTGAGCTATTTCCAGGCGATATCCTGCAATCGATTGGCCTACCTTCCCCTTGAGCTGCGCCTAAGGGGCAAATCGACTAGGCAGTCCTTTGGCAGACCGGTTTTCTACGTCGACCTCACCCTGCGAGAAGGGTGGACACTGGAAGAGACCCTAGCTGAAGCCGATCGCCTTCAACAAGAGCGTGAGGCCATGGGCTTTGATCAAAAAGCATTGGATCGGGCTGCGAAGCAGTGCCTGGCCAATGGCGCTTTCGAGGAGTCCCCAGAGGAGGGTAGTGCTATAGCCGAGGAGTTCTACTCAGCTCAATCCTCAGCTACTCAGCCACAAGAGAGTAATTCACTCTCAGAGCAGCTCTCAAAAATCCCACAGCCACAGCCTGCAAGCCTTAATGAGCAAAACCGCCCAGCATCCGCTAAGCAAGGTGGTAACGGCTCACAGCCACCGTCTTCTTAACCCTGAATCAACCCTGCCGCCACTGCCCCAGCCATTGGGGTAGTGGTGGTGCTCTTGTCTACTTTACTGATGACAAAGGAGAATTCCATGTCTGCTTTAACGCAATTTAACGTGTCCCAAACCTTCAATGTCCCCGCACATCCAGGACTTGAAGTGCCAGGCTATTCGGATCCGACACATCCGAACATCCCCCCACTGAAATCTAGCTATGTATTTCGCCACCGGCTATTAGGCGATGTGCTCGCCTTTCTGCATCACAGCGCCGGTGATGGGCTTTTCCTCTGCGGTCCGACCGGCTCAGGTAAGAGCACCTTGATCAGCCAAATAGCTGCCCGACTTAACTGGCCCGTCCAATCGGTAACATGCCATGGCCGCTTGGAGTTTCAGTCACTGATAGGGCAGTTCGTGCTGGTTAAGGGCTCAACCGACTTTGTTCACGGGCCGCTGGCAGTCGCAGCCCGTGACGGTCACATCCTCATACTAAACGAGCTCGACATGATGGATCCTGCGGAATTGGCCGGGCTTAATGACATCATAGAGGGGCAACCGCTTGTGATTGCTGAGAATGGTGGTGAGGTGATCCATCCCCATCCGCAGTTTCGCCTCATTGCCACCGGCAACTCGCTCGGCTCTGGCGATACCACCGGGCTGTATCAGGGCGTTCTACGCCAAAATGTGGCATTCATGGACCGCTTTCGGGTT
Organism: Halorhodospira halochloris; assembly: GCF_002356555.2. Taxonomy (NCBI): domain Bacteria; kingdom Pseudomonadati; phylum Pseudomonadota; class Gammaproteobacteria; order Chromatiales; family Ectothiorhodospiraceae; genus Halorhodospira; species Halorhodospira halochloris. The sequence goes on along the minus strand of NZ_AP017372.2, from coordinate 1,524,310 downwards.
ATCCACGTTGAGTACCCGGATCCGGAAGCTGAGAAGGAGATGCTCCAAGCTGCCGTGCCGAGCCTGCCCGAGGAGATAGTCAGCAGGATGCTAAGTGTCGCCGGTGAGGTAAGGCGCTTGTTCATGGGCTCAGATAGTGAGGCTGGTCAGCTGACGGTGACCATGAGCACAAGGACTCTGGTGCGCTGGGCAACCTTAGCCGCCACGTTTAAGGGGGCGCCTAACGTTTTCGAGTACTCGTTAAACCAGGCACTGACAGCACGTGCAGAGGCCGAGCAGCGCGAGGCCATTCACCGGATAGCTGCCGATGTGTTCGGCGACTACTGGCAAAGCAGCAATTGCTGAGCCGTTCCACCCATTCACCTATACCCCCGTCTTACTCACCCACATTCGCCGATACCGCTGCCACAACACACCAGCTCGTCACCCCGCGAGTTGGTGTGTCGTGCTGTGCGGCGATCTACTCTCTATGGAGGTCGACGATGATTAACATCACTGAAATCACCGATCAGCTAACTTTGGTAGTGCTGGATATACGGATCTGGTCAGGGCGTAAGAAGCTGCGCGCAGAGGATCTACACTTGGATGATGGGGAGATACCGCCCGAAGATTTGGTATCTCTCGGTTCCAAGCGCGTCTGTGACCCGGAACAGCTCAAGGCCTTCCATCGGCTTAAGCAATCGGCAGAACGCTCCTGTCTGCGGGTTGGCACCCGCTTTCTCGGCGGATTTGCCGTTGCTAAGGAGCAGACCACCGCTCTGGCTGAGGAGCTCGATCAGATTAAGGCTCAGTTCGATGCCGAGCGTGATAACTTTCTGTCCACTTACGACCGGGACCTAGAGGATTGGATTCAAACTCTGCCTGGTTTCGAGACGGCGATTCGCCGGGCCGTGGAGCCAGCAAGTAGTGTGGCTGCACGGCTGCGATTTGGCTATCAGCTCGTTGAGATAAAGCCGGCTATCGTGCCTGGCACCTTAGACGAGGAGGTAGCCGAACTCGGTGACGGTGTCTTTGGCGAGGTCGAGCAAATGGCCCGGGATTTAACTGATAGCTTCGAGGGCAAGGATAAGCTCAACCGCCGTGCCTTAGGCACCTTCAGAAAGATCCGTAACAAGCTGGCCTGTCTGAGCTTTATCGACAGGCGTATCGAGCCAGTACTCGGTAGCGTCGATCAATGGCTGCACCGGTTGCCGGCTACAGCCCCTATCCAGGGCTCCCTTTTCAACGAAGGGATGGGCCTAGCCCTGTTGCTATCCGATGCCGAGCGCATGGCCCGTCATGGTGCCGGTCAGATCGATGCACTCAGCTTGCCACTGCCCACACTGCCAACGGACAAAAGCGCTGAGCAGATCGATTCATCGGATGCCGGTCTTGAGGATAGTGGGGCCGACACAACGCCTGAGCAAGAGGGCGAGAACAGCGGCGATAGCACTCCCTCGCACAGGCCGGTAATAACCGACCCTCAGCCGGTGCCAAGCTTCTTTTTCTAGCGAGCCGATACCAATCAGCTCAACCTCTACCACGGCGCAGTGGCCGGTTAGCCCGGCTGCTGCGCCTTTTTCGTTTTTAGGAGGCGATTATGCGACTTAGTACACTCAACGATGCTCTACCGATAGTGGCTGCCGCCTATGGGCGTAAGTTTGGCGTCAAGGTTCGGGTTGGCGGTCAGAATGCGTTCACTGACGGGCAGAGCATTAACATCCCGGGTCTATCCGAAGAGGCGCAGAGCAGGACGTTGGCTTATGGGTTCTTGGCCCATGAAGCCGGTCATGTGCGCTTCACCGACTTCACTCAGGCGCGTCATCCCCAGCCCTTAGGGAAGCTTCTGGAGGGAGTGATCGAGGATATCCGCATTGAGGCGGCGATGATTACCACTTATCCAGGGACGAGGAAGACCCTCGATGCGGTGCTGGAGCATTTGATTGAAGCAGGTCGGATGCAACCTCCCAGTGATCAAGATCCACCGGGGCAGGTGCTTGGAAACGCGGTACTGTTGATTGGCCGTTATCACTATCGTCGGCAAAGCGCATTGCAGATGCACTCTCAGCAATCAGAAGAGGTGCTCTCACAGGTATTCGGTCAGCAGTTCGTGAGGCAGTTACACGGGCTTCTAGCCGAGATTCCGGGACTCACCTGTACAGCCGAGACGATGGCTTTAGCGCAGCGGATTATCTCCCTGCTTGAGTCTCTCTCACAGGGACAATCACCTGAGCAAGCTAACGCGGCTGATCAGCCTGATAATCAACCCGCCGATGATCACGCAGCGGATGATCAGGCATCAGGGAAGGATGACTCCCAAGAGGGGCAGCTGGCAAGTGGTGAGGATTGCGCCGGTGCGTCTGCAGATGAGGGTGCTGATGCCGAAGCTAGTGCCGCTACTGATGCCGACTCTGGTGATGAGGGTCATCATGAGCAGCCGGCCGACAGCACGTTACAGCAAGGCTCGACATCGCAGCAAGGTTGCTCTTCAGAGCAAGACTCAAGTCTGGCAGCTCAAGCCGCACAGGCAGCACTGCAAGCCGATAAGGATGCTCTGCCGGAGGATCTATTCGAGGCGGTTGGCAACATCCTGCAAAGCCACTCTAGCGATGACACTCAGCTGCTGCCAACAGTGCAGTCCTATCAGGGCGATGCAGAGCTAGGCAAGGAGGCCTTGGAGCGGGTCAAGGTCCATTCAGCGCACCTAAATGCGCAGCTGCAAGGGCTGGTTCAGTCTCAACGATTGACCCGTTCACGTACCGCACGCTCTGGCCGGCGTTTAAGTGCGAAACATCTGCACCGGGCGGGTGTTGCGGATAGCCGGATATTCAGGACAAGCAGAGCGCAACCTGCCCCTAACACCGCACTGCATCTTCTCATCGATCTCTCGCTCTCGATGCAGGGTGGGCCGGATCGCTTGGCCCTAGATGCGGCTATGTCTCTAGCCCTGGCGCTAGAGTCTATAAACGGTGTCTCTAGGGCGGTCTCGGTATTCCCAGGACTAAGGGGGCAAAGCAGCTATGTCACTCAAGTGCTTGCCCACGATGACAGGGTAAGCACTAGAACTGGAGCCTTCGTGCAAAAGGCGCGTGGCAGCACTCCGATGACAGGGGCGCTGTGGTTTGCAGCGGCAGATCTGCTCGCACGTTCTGAGCCTCGTAAGGTGGTTCTGGTTCTAACCGACGGTGAGCCGAACGATACGGATAGCACACTGTCGATGATCAGCCGTGCCCAATCGGCACAGCTTGAGATGATCGGAATCGGTATCCAGCACCGCGTCGATCACCTTTTCCCGCAAGCTATACGCATCGATCAGCTAAGTGAATTAAAGAACTCGCTCTTCGATGTAACGGGGCAACTGCTTAGCCACTAAGTCCCTCCTACCTTCGCTACACCTTAATCCTAACCGCCAATGGCCGGGCAGGCACTTAGCCCTGTAAGGGCCGATGTGTGCCTTTGCCCGTGATGTGGCACTACGCAAAGGAGAAACTTGCTATGATCCACGCCAAGCTCCAAACCGGGGAGAAGAGCGGCACTTACGTTGTATCTGAGCCAGTGACAGGCGATGAGCTTCTCGAGATAGCGCAGAGAATTGCCCGTCGTAGACTGGCTAAGGGTCGATCTCTGAGCTGTCCGAGTTCCGCTTACCAGGCCCTGCAAACCCAGCTTCTTGGTAAAGATCATGAGGTCTTCGGCGTTGTATATCTCGATACCAAGCACCGCATATTGGGTGTTGAGGAGCTTTTCCGGGGCACTATTGACGGGGCCACAATACATCCACGCGAAGTGCTCAAAGAGGCCCTAAGACGTCAAGCTGCTGCCGTAATCCTAGTCCACAATCACCCGAGCGGCCATCTGGAGCCCTCGGTTGCGGATGAGAGGATCACTGAGAGGCTTCGTCAGGCACTCGAGCTTATCGATGTCAGGCTTATTGATCACATCATCGTCTCCGCCGAAGGCTATACCAGTCTAGCTGAAAGGGGTGGTTTGTAATTGGCAGACGCTCTGGTGACCCCCCAAGGGGCCGCCAGAGCTAGTCATCCAGCTGGATTATTTTTTGTTGTCGATATGCCTAAATTGTATTGATGAGGGGCAGGCGTTTGAGATAGCGACGCGGATGTTTGTGCAGATGGCGGCGTATGAGGTGGTGGAGTCGTAGCCATAAGGGATCGGTAGGCCTGGCTTGGCAGAGATGAGAGAAGGTACGGTTGGTTAAAATTGGTGTTAGGAATCGTTTGGCCAGAACAAGCCTGGCGACTCCCCACAACTCGCCTGGACGTGATCACGGGGGTCGCCACGCTCGTCACAGCACCGTGATGGCATTTGTGGTGACTTGTTATTCTGGTTCTGCTTTTTACTTGAACCTTTCATAACTGATATCAACAACTTCCCAAATATTATCATCACCTTCCTGATAAATATCATAGGTCATGATCCTGCTGTGTGACTCGTCAACCTCCTCTATGGGAATATTTGAAGCTAGATATGTGACTTCGCAACGGCGGCGCGTTTCGCCGTCATCTATCAGCTCGATATCATCTATTCGAACGTTAACATCCGTGGGACCTACTCCAGCTCTGCCAGAGGCCACATCCTCACTTATAAGGTCCGTAATTATTTCAATTGTATCATTGCTATCACACGTTGGGAGTTGTTGGCCACATCCACCAATAAAAAGGAAGCAGCTGATGACGGTTGTCCGGACTACAAGCTGATTGGCTGTCATGACTTAGGGTGCTCCTTTAACGGTTACTAAGGCTATCAATCAAGATAATCCGGGATTAATCCTGCACCGGTATTTAGTATGGCCTGGGGGGAGGGCACACAAGGTAAACGTATATGTCGTAGAGGGGTTTTGTAAATGCCCACCCATGCTCTGGCGACTCCCCACAACTCGTCTGGACGTGATCAGGGGGGTCGCCTGACCCCGAGCGGCGGCGCTCGGACCTTCTGGAAGACCTGGGCCATGTCCTCGACGCGCTGTGCGCCCGCTACGACATCGAGCACCGCCTCACGCCGCCGCGCCGCCCCCAGACCAACGGGCTGGTGGAGCGCTTCAACGGCCGGGTCAACGAGATCCTGCGCACGACCCACTTCGACTCGGCCGCCGATCTCGACTCGATGCTCTGGCACGATCGCCGGCTCTACAATCACCACATTCCCCAGCGCGCACTCGGGCACATCACCCCCGTCCAAAAGCTCAAGCGGTGGTACGAGGAGCACCCCGAGTTATTTCGTAAGCTGGTATATGACCAGTCAGGTCTTGACAGATGATGTGACCGAGGACCTCATGGGCCTGACTGGGATACTCTTTTCGATAGCCGCGATCGAGCATCACCACCAAAACGGCCGTCCAGGCGATGTTGAAAAACGGGATTAGGTTGAGCCAAACGAGACCTGGCGAAAAATGACGGCTATTCGCGCTGATTTGCTCGAATGCTTGCTGGAGGTGATAATTGAACCACACCCAGGCGGCGATGATGATCAGCGCAGCTACAACGACGGTTGCGGTTGCTACAGCACCCATGGTTTTTCTCCTTTATCAAATCGTTCACTCGCGCACATTCTCGACCTTCTCATTATATTCCGAGAGGCGGTAGACCCAGAAACTGCTATGGATATCCTCTAGTTTTTCGGCCGAGTCCTTAAGGTAGACGCTGATAAGCTCGATGACATCACCCACACGTTCTGCCTGACGCTCAAAATCGTGCGCTCAGGCCGTGCTCCGCCCTGACGCCAGCGGAGTTGTGTAGAAAGACCAGCCCCACACCACCAGCTGCTCCCGCTATGTCGCTAGCAAGAGCCCTTGGAAACGCTACAGAGCGGGAGCAGCTGCTGCGATGGTCACCTACAAACTGACCTAGCGCTGCTGATGATTTTATTAAATTCATCTGGGATCTTGCCCCCAGAAAGCATGTTTGTTTCGTACTCCATGAATTTATCCTGTGAAACATTTTTTCTGATTTCGTCCATCATACAACCACACTGCTCAACGGAAGCCTGTCCTTGCTGAGAGCAGGAAGCAACAAAATTGTAAATCAATTTTGAGTCATATTCCTCTGAATTTGAACCACCGCAACCTTGAATGAAGACAATTATGGCAAGAGCAATAGGGGGTAATAACTTCATAAGTTTCCTCTTCTGAAATTTTTTCGGATTTAAAAGGTTTTGCTTTTTGAGGAGTTCCGGGTGTGGACGGCGCTGGCGTCCGTCTCGGCGGTCAGGAAATGCAGGCCCAGCGTTGTCTTGCCGCAGCCGGGGGCCGCCTCGGATGTGGAAGACGCGCTGGGCAGGAGACCGCATCCAAGATCTCGTCGAGCGGCTGGAGGCCCGCACTGATGCGCTGCTTGCTAGTGGCGCGCGGGGGGGGGATCAGTCATTTGTCATCTCCTCTATTGCCTAGGGGGCTAGGGGGCCGGCATGCGTAGTTCTTTTCCCAATACCATCGCTATCGCGCTTGACAGGCAACGCTTGATAAGTACCCCCGAGTGTAAAAGCTAACATCACCCTCCCCCAACCCGTCAAATTCATGCAGAACGGTTATTGGCCCTCGCACTCTTGTCAGCTAGCCCTAGTGTCCTGAATCATAAATGCGTTCCACGTATGGGCCCTGACGGCGGGGCACAGCCGGGCGCCGGCGTGGGGCAGGTGGTGCGGATCAAGGAGAACACGCGCCCGCCGGGGGTTCACCGAGCACATGGCTGAGGCGCATAGTGCCCGGAAGTTCATCAGTTCATTTGCTGAACAAATTGCTCGCGTCATATATGGCTTTGATTTTGAACGGACAACGGTTCAGATTGGGTGCACAGCCCGTAGTGGTACGTGCGTAGGGCTTTCGCTAACTTGCTTCAATAGTATAGTGTGTTCAATGGGGGATTTATAGCTGTATCAGGCACCTGGAGGTGCCGAAGCCGAAGATGCAGCGCCTCGAAGAAGCGGTGTAGCGAAACTTTTGAAAGCGGCACTTTCGCTAATCGATAAGTTATACACCAAACTGATGAACTTCCGAGTGCCGCGCCATGGTGCTGCTCCTAGGGGGAGCCAAGACGAAGAAACGAGCCGCGGTGGCAATGGCCTCATGAGATTCACCTGAGGAGCCCAGTGCGGGAAATCCGCCCGCTGGGATCCGTGAGGGGGCGTCGTGTGACCGGCGCCTCCACTCGAACAGTCAGGGTGAGCGAAGAGATGCTCGAGGTGAGTGACTGAATCTCTAAGGCGCATTGCCTTTCAGAATCTTAGCGGAAGTGTCGCGTCTTGTCGCACCCTCTCAGTTGGATTTGCTATGGTCATTGGTACGGAGTAGAGTTGCAAGTGTATGGGGAGGATATCTGACATAAAACCCGCGTTATTCATGAGAAGCCGAGTTTACCCCCTACAAGAGTAGGTATATATCAACACTGAACAGAAAATAGCCGCAACCCGAGCAATATTTGGCTGTAAAGTGGCTATACTGCTCGTGATTTGACCCTCTCTAGTGGTTACTAAGAGCCGAAAATGCGCTTTATAGACACAGCGACCCCCCGCCGGGTTGCTTCCAGCGGCTTGAGCCTAGTTGATTTTAAGCTCAAGGATCAAATCTATCCGGGAGCTGGGTACTCTTTGGGCAGACGTCGCAGCAAAGCGCGCCAGTGCTTAGCACAGCGGCGCTCTAAAATGACTTGCAACTTGCGAGCATGACGCAGCACCCGAACCGCGCTTTTGAGCACTTGTTCTCGCAGTCGGCGTAAGGTCCAGCCATCACCTGTAGCACGCTCCATGCTCTCGCGTAGAATGTGAAGCAGCTGGTAAGCCAATGCTCTAAGCCCTAGAAGCGCCTGGCTGCGGGCTAACACCTGTTGTTCTGTCGCCTTGCCCCGGCAGGTGCAAGGAAGCGACTCGCCAACCACATCTTTAAACTCGCCAAAATGTGCCTCTGCTTTGCCGCGCCGCTGATAGTGGCTGCGTACAAAGCGCTGACTGCCGCAAACGTTGGTGACCAGATAGAAAGCATCGCGGAATAGTTCCCCAGGGCGTTCTCGAATAACCATGACTACACGCCGGGGATGATCCCAGGTGCCTGCTTGATAGCTGATCTCCCTAGTCCACTCACGCTCTCTTTTTGAAGGGCGGCCACACCGGTAGCGGTGTGGTTCGAAGTGGCGCTCAAGGGCCTGGTTCCTAGGCAATCGGGCGATAAACTCAATCTTGTGCGCATCCAAAGCCGCGAGGGTGTTAGCGTCGGCAAACCCCGCATCCAGTCGCACCCGAACTTGCTCAGCCACATGAGTGCGCAAGTACTCGACTAGCCGCGGGACCAAAGCCGCCGCCTCGCTCGCCGGGCCTGCATTACCTGGGCGCAACAGCACTCCAATCATATCTCCGGTCTCTGCACACAGAGCGAACAGCGGGTAATGTTGACGTTGTCCGGTGTGCCCGCTGAAAGCGCTGCCCGGCTGCTGACCATGAGCCTGCAATGGGACACCATCGACATCAATCGTCATGGTTCGCGCGCGGCGCCCTTTGTTACGGGAGCGTATCCGCTGCTCGACTAGCTTGAGAAGCGCCTTATTGAGCACATCTAGGTTATGTTCGTGCGCCAGCATGTCTAACAGCCGAGAGATAGTTGGCTGCGAAGCAAGGCCCCGATCAATGACGGATTCGCCACGACCATCGCTGCCGCATGCTGCGAGCATAGGATCGTTGCCCAAGGTGCTGGCATCACGCTGGTCATCCCAGCCTTGGCCCATCATGGTTAAGCTATCGCGCAGCAGCTCGCTAAGTGAATGCTTTACACGACTTTGATCACGGGAATCCTCTAGTCGTGCGCTCATCCAGGAGATGATTCCAGTACGCTCAAAAGCCTCGCGCTGGAGCATTACTCCCGCCTCAGAGCTAAGGCGTTCCGGTCGAGTCTCGACCCGCAGAGACTTATTGAAAGATGGTTCGAAGAGAGGTATCGTTTCACCCATGGTGCGGCGTTTCCTTTTGTTTTCCGTGTTCGTACAGCTCTGATTATGAAGGAAATAAAGCGCCGCACCAACCTTTATTTCCTACCTGTCGTGAATTATCCGGGTTGTGAGTGCTATCAAATCTGCCGCAGAGCATCGGCAAGTTATAATAGTAACCCACAATCCGAATTTAGCGATTGTTTGTGACGCGAATCAGATAATAGTAGCAGAAATCGTGACAGACCAAAACAACACGGTAGTTTATAAGTCGGGATCAATAGAGAGCGTGAGTATAGCGGCTTCATCTGTTGATATCCTCGAAGGTACCTGGCCGGCGTTTGACGTTCGTGGATCGAAGTACGGGCTTCATAGGTAAAATGATGCTATCGCGTCCTAATACGGGATTATGGATGACGTTATACGGCATCAGTAAAATACGCGCAAAGATCGCGTCTTTTGAATAAACTGGTATGACAGTGGAGGTCGGGTTTGATATCACCAGATACGCTTCGTGATCTATCTGAGCGTTTTGGGGGCAGTCTCGGGGTATTTGCCGTTGCGCTTATGTCTAGCAATCTAGTTATAGTTGATACGATTGGCTTGCCGTGGTTTGAAGGCGAAAGCTTGATAGATCTTCTCGTACGCTCATTGCTCCTTTCTTTATTCGTCGTCGCTATGACAGCCTTCTTAATAGGTCCGCCCAGGAGTTCTCTTGTCCCAGTTATTCTTAGCTCTGCGTTCGTGCTATCCGTGGTAAGCATCGTGACCGGCTTTATCTGCTACTGGTTTGGGTGGAGTCCTGCGGCGTATGTTTTCATTTGTTCCACAGCAGCACCCGCATTAGGCAAGCTCCTCTGGCTGGGTGCAATGAAGTGGGGAGAAGGAAGCCAACGCAATGAATAGCCATAGCAACAACTCGGACTTGAACCCAAAAATCCGCTGATCAAAGCCGCCAAGTACGCCCTGCGAGGAAGCCAAGCCGCTCGACATGCTCGACATCCAGCTATACACGCTGGAAACCCGCCTCCGCGTGGAAGATGCCGAGCAGCGTTGGCTCAGCTAGAGAAGGCTACGACGGCTAGTTTACACGTCGGCATCCTCGTCCGGCGAACTGGGAGGGGATACAAGAGCAAATCGGGGCTTACCGCCTCCAAGAGCTGTTTTCCGCACGCTCAAAGTAACCCGCTTCTTCAGGTAGGGCTGTAAATCATGAGGATCGTCAATCGCTGGAGCTATTTTACCCTTCACGAGGCCTAGTTCGTCTTCTGCAAGCTCGAAGGTGCGCGTGTGTGGCAAATAACCTTCGAGAGTGCCCCGCAGCTCCGCTTCTTCTTCATGGATATTGTCCTCTTGAAGCCACTCCACAGTACGGCTTAGATGCTCCATGTCGGGGAATTCCACGCGACGACCGACGGCCTCCAGCCGGAACCAGGCATCACGACTTGCGACTGTGTTCATAAATTCATGCAGACTTCGCACTGAGCGAGAATCAAGATCGGAGACCTCCTCAGCTAGTGCCTCTTCGGACTCTAGAGCTCCTTCTATCACACGAGTTACTCGGTCCAAAGCCTTTCGGACCGAGCTATCTTCTAACCCCATCTCCGGCTGTTCAGGTTCGCTCCTCTCTTCTAGATGAAAGCCAAAAGATCCCACGGTGGTCCCTGTGATCATAAGGCGGTGTTCTTGCCGTGCTGGCAATGGCCCCGAGGACCTAAGTTCGCCTGTGCGTAGATAAGCACCCACCGTTGCCACCATCTGTTCGAATTTCTGCAAAGCCGCTGCACTGAAATCGGCCAAAATACCCTCGGAGTTCAGCACGGGCTTGCCTGAGAAGGTCAGACTCACCCGGGCTGCCTCGCTACTATTGGTGGCGAGCTCCTCGAGCCGAACGCGAACACTTTCCAAGCGATCCTCTAGTGCTATCCGCTCGATTGCACTCTCCTGCGGAACATCAGCGAGGAAACTTTCGAGCTGCGCCTTCTCGGCAGAGAGTTGCTCATGTTCAGAAGGGCGCGTCATTATTTATTCTCCCCGATAGCCGACGTGATGTTATCCAAAACCGCTCGTGGGACTTCTTCAGAAGGCTCCAACGGGATCTGAACGAATCCTTTCCAGAGGTGGTTACGCCGATGAGACCAAAGGCTGTACCAATAGCTCGCATGCTTCACTAGCCTCTGCCAGTCGCCGCCATCCCAAGGAACTGGATAACCATCGACACCATGCCGCCGTTTTACTGAGGCTGGACGGAATACGTCCGCGTTTTTTTCCAAGAGCGTTTGCTGGCTCTCTCCCGAAGGCACCGCAAAAAAAGTCACTACGTCCACGTCCTCTGGGGGGCGCTCCTCGAGAATCTCCACATTCTCCGCGAAGCTTCCGTTCACCCACTGGAATCCCTGCTTAACCCCGATGCTGTACAGCTCCTGCCGATAGTCGAGAAACCCACGAAGGACTTTGCATCGCTCAGGGGAAGTGCCAAAGTGCTCTAACACTTCGACAAGTGTCGTCGGATAGGGAGAGCGGCCATCGGAACCAGTCTGACTCCCTACGTAAGGGGGGAGGACCCCCTGATGGTTCCAGTTCGGGATCGTCATGCCTACTATACTACCGTACTTGCGGGACGAGAATGTATCCGGGAACAGCCTTCATTCCGTCGTCTCTTCAAGCAAGTTACCACCTCAGAGCCCAATTAGAGGTGGCGGTGGGGTGAATTAGCCTGTCTCATCCCGTCCTGCTGAGCAGATTCTGGACACTCTCATTGATTGAGTAGTTGAATTATCCGGCCAAGGTGGTCGCTGGTCAACACGTGCTGGGGTGCGGTAACTCTCTGGCAAATAGGGGAGCCTGGCGCAGAAGAGGTGGCACACGACGCTCAGAGCCCGGATTGGAGATATATAGCTCCGGCTACTGTGGCCCTAATAAACAAAACCGCAAAGAAAGTGAAACCTTCCTAGACTACTGATCGTGCTGTGCGCTTAAGACATTGCTTTGGCTCCTTAGCACAGGCCGCAAACTTGATCATGGATAAGCTATACGAGCATGAAGCGTGATAACTTGTCTACAAAAATGCAACCAGGCTCCTATTTATCAAAGGCTTACGTAGGGTTTTGAGTGTTTCTTTTGTAGATATCAGAAAGGCATAACCTGTGTTTTATCAGAAGTTTAAGGGCTGTTTAAGGCTCTGACTACGGATCAGAAGGTTGGGGGTTCGAATCCTCCCCGGCGCGCCAATTTACGAGCTCGGCTAACAGCTTCTCGCAACGCGTCACTCCAACCAATCCTGACCTCCTGACCTGTCTTGCCGACTCGGCATTGAATCCAATCGTCGTACAGATCCGATAAGCGCAGGTTAAGCAGATCGCCTTTGCGTAGAGCAGTCAGGTAAGCGATATCAATGATTGCCTTGATTCTTACATTAGCCACCCTGCGCAGGGCTTCAAGCTCAGCATCTTCCAGGCTCCCACTCTTGCGATGGCTTCTCTCCACCTAATCTTTCCATAACTACCTCCCGCAATACTAGCGGACGGCCATCCGGGTCTCTATCATGTGGCAGTCCCATCCTGCCAAGGGCGCGGCACTGTGCGGCGAACCGCTTCCGCCCGGTGAGCTGTCTGATTTCTCTGTCAGTTAATAGCATTTCATCCTCCGGCACAAACTCCATACGATGCTCGTTCTGTTTGCACAGAGCCTTGAGCACTTCATCTCGCGCTTTGCGTGTGGCGTATCTTTGCGGCTCCGTTCACGCATCATTTTGAGTGGTGGCAAGCTCTTCATGTCTGCTGTTGGGTCAACTCATGGTGATGACGACGCTTCCTCAATCGCGGTAAGCCCCGTGAGCATGTTTGTAACGAGCCCGATTGGTGGCATAATGTGTTTCATGAGGTGCTAAAATGGTTCATCAAAATTCATAAGCAAGTAATGATATTCATCATGAATCACAAGGACAGAAAAGGTCAAGAGCATCTGCCAAGTTACGCTGAACAGGTTTCGGTGGTGCTTCGGACTCTCCGCGCGCTTTTCAATATGAGCCAATCGGACCTAGCCAAGGCTTCGCAGGTTTCGCGACCAACCATCAATAGGGTCGAGACGCTTAGAGATGTCGACAAGGTTAGGACAAGCACACTGGAAGCATTGCTGGCGGTTTTCCGCCGCCTTGGTGTCCAGGTCCAGCTCGATGAGGGCGGGTTGGTTCTCTCGCTACCAATGGAGAGCCTGATGACGGCGATTAAGTCAGGTAGGAGTCAGGCAGATAAAGAGGATATCGTGGCTCTGATGGTCGAACTGAATAGAAATATCAGGCTCGGGGACCCTCCCGCGCTGACCCAGGAAGAAATTAGGAAGTTGAAGTACTCGAGCAAAGGCTCCCGGTCGAAGGAGTCGGAGGAGTGAAGAGTTGAACGATCGTGAATCCGGTGTACCTAAGGGTAGTCTGGAATGGCGCTTTTGTGTCAGTGGTTTTGGGGGCAAATCTCTCTTGTTCAGCCTGTTCAAGCAACATCTCTTCTAAGGGTTAAACTCGGCTTCTCATGAATAACGCGGGATCAGTTGTCCCAGCGTGAGCGAGTAAATGCGCCGTCGGGCCTGCAAGTCAAGTCGGAATTGGTTATGCGCCAGAACCATCGCGCCTGTGAGAAGCTCTTCGTAGAGTATGCAGTTCAAGCGGCAGCGGTAATTGATCTTGCAGCCTTTGATGAGTGATGTACTGCCACCTTATCAGGAACTATAATCAACAGCCGTTACAATCGTGAGCCACAGAGTTAGACCGGACATTCAACTAGGAGGAAACGATGGCTGAAGAAGAGACGCAGCAGCGTACTGTCACCATAGATGGTACCGAGTACAAGATTGATGAGATGAGTGAAAACGCCCGTCAGCAGCTAATCAACCTGCGTGTGGCAGATCAGGAGATCGAGCGGCTTAACCGCCAGCTGGCGATTACCCGCACCGCACGCCAGGCTTACGCCCGTGCGCTGCAAGGTGAATTGGGCGAATCACAATAAGCTTGTGGCAAGTTAGTTACTCCGAAGTCTCAGTGGTCAGCGATTGGCTACGAGACTTGGGGGGTATCGGTCGTTAAGATTGAATTCGTAGCCTAAACGGCGATCAAAAAACAAAACCTTCGCTGCAAGCATGACTCAAAAATCATCATTAAAGCCGTTATCATCAAACAGGCTCCGCGATACTTATTGGCAGCGGGCCCGAGGCTATTTCCACGCCGCAGAGAATCACCTCGTTCCTGTTACCAGTCGGGAATTGCCCCGTGCGGTAGGTGCTTTTCCTCTGGTGATCACTTATCAGAAATCAGGCCCGATTTTACAGGCTTTGCTAGGGGTGGAATCTGGCCGTTCAGCCTTTGTCGATTCGCGCGGACGTTGGCGGGGGGGTTATGTTCCTGCCTACCTGGGAGCCTATCCGTTCTACTTGGTAGAAACTGCGCAAGATAAGCACGTAGTGGCCGTGGATGAGGCATCCGCGGCATTACAGGCGGACGCCTATATCGGTCAGCCGCTGTTTACGGCAGATGATAAGCCTACACCGCAGTTGCAGAAGGTTATTGATTTTCTTGGCCAGGTAGCGCGCAACCGGGCGCTAACTGATAGGGCTTGTCGTAGTTTGGACGAGGCTGGAATTTTGGAGCCATGGCCTTTGGAACTTGACATCGGTAATCAGCCACGGCGGTTTAGCGGCTTGTATAGAGTCAGTGAGAAGCAATTGCATGGCCTCGAAGGCGCGGCTTTGCAGGTATTGCGTGACACTGGGGCGTTGGCATCATCTAAGGGGATCTATTATGTCCGACACCCCCACCGCAGTCGACTCTACTACAAATACAGAGCTAATCCGTTCTGGCTAAACATTGAGAGCAAGCCGTGCCATTATGCATGAGCCTGCGCTCGGCGTTTCCAGAAGGCTCGCTTGGAGCGAATCCGGACGAACTGGCTGGAGAACCGTGCCCTGCTGGATTCCGGGTTCGAGGTCGCGGGTGAGAACCTGACCCATCTCATAGATGCAAACCGCAACGCGGTGGACACGGTCAACACCAATTCCGATCTGCTGACCCTGGAGGCCCGGCTCACCAAGGAACTCTTTGGGATTGCAGCGCGAACCGTGGGCTATGGAGATTTCGCGCGGGCGAAGAGGGGCAGCGGGATGGCCCAACATCAGAACTGGGAGACTCCAGGCGCGTCTCGACTTGCGAAGACGTGTTGAACTCGGCTGTCATAACCGGTAGCTTTTACACCTATGGTACGATGTCTCTTTTAGTTACTTTATTGTTTAACGCGCTGATTATGAAGCACTTAAGGCACTACGCCAACCTCTTCGGTCTTTTTTTCTTGAATTATCCGGGTTCAGGGGGGGTTATGAGAAACAAGGCAATTTGTTTAGCTGCTTTTTTGATGCTCTCGTTTAACTCACACCTTTATGCTAGCGCAGTACCAAGCGCAAAATGGAGTGCCGAATGGGCACATAAATCAACTGTTTATAGTGTTACAGTCAAGGGTGATAGGGTCTATACTTCCGGTGATGATGGTACCGTTCGCGCAATCGATACCAAAACAGGAGCTGAAAAGTGGGTTTTTCGGGGACATGAGGATGGGACCCAGATCGCAGCTGTCGCAGCAACAAGTGACCTTGTATTTACTGCGGGTCATGATCAGACTATACGGGTGATCGATGCAGAAACAGGAGAAGAAGCTTGGGTTTTCGGAGGAATACCCGATGACTTTCAGGATGATGTGCTAGAGGATGGTGTTGCGTATAGCTTCAGTGACCAGGATGTCCATGCAAATGACATTACAGGCAGTGAAAGAGGGTGGGTGTTTGATGGACACGACGCAGAGGTAACAGGAGTAACAGTCAAGCAAGACACCGTATACAGTATCGATAAAAATGACAACATCTATGCCATAGATATTAAATCAGGGGACGGATCCAAACACGAAAGCCATACCGATGGTATCTTGCGAGATATAGCTGTTATCGATGACACCGTTTATAGCGCCTGCCGAGAAACGGTCCGTGCCATAGATGCTTCTTCGGGCACGGCAGTAAGAACGGGTGATGACGCATGGGTTTACGAACCCGAAACCGGCCGCATCAGGAGCGTTGCAGCACAGGGGGACACCGTCTACGTGGGGAGTACCGATAACACTCTCCGCGCCATCGATGCCGAGACAGGAGCCGAGCAGTGGGTCTTCGAGGAGCATTTCGGGGCTGTCCGGGACATCACAGTGGAGGGTGATACCGTCTACAGCGCCAGCTCCGATGAGACCGTCCGTGCCGTTGATGCTAATACAGCCGAGGAAAAATGGAAATATGCCGGGTATGGTGCATCAATTCGGGCGGTCGAAACAAACAATGGAACCGCGTATATAGGAGGAAGTAACGGAGAAATACAAGCTATTGATGCTAAAACCGGGGAGTATTTATGGGGCTACGCGGAACATGCAGAATATACTGAGTCAGGAGTAACATGGATAACTGACATCGCTGTGACGGATGATGCTCTCTTCGCCGCGGGAGATGACGACGGATGGATCTGGGCCTTAACTGGTGATTGGGAGTGGGTCTTCGAGGGGCATACCGATAGGGTCCGCGGCGTCGCGGTGGAGGGCGATACCGTCTACAGCGCCAGCGCCGATAACACTCTCCGCGCCATCGATGTTTATACCGGCTTACAGAAATGGGTCTTTGAGGGGCATGACCGCTCGCGCAGCGGCGTCTGGGCTGTCGCGGTTGAGGGGAATACCGTCTACAGTGGCGGCGATGATGACACCGTGCGCGCCATCGATGCTGAGACCGGCGAGGAGCAGTGGGTCTTCGAGGGGCATACCGATAGTGTCCGCGGCGTCGCGGTTGAGGGGAGCACCGTCTACAGTGGCGGCGATGATGACACCGTGCGCGCCATCGATGCTGAGACCGGCGAGGAGCAGTGGGTTTTCGATGGGCATGAGCGCCGGGTCTACGGTGTCGCGGTGGAGGGCGATACCGTCTACAGCGCCAGCGTGGCGCCATCTCTAGGCCCAGATAAAAATGTGCGCGCCATCGATGCTGAGACCGGCGAGGAGCAGTGGGTCTTCGAGGGGCATGACAGCCGGGTCTACGACGTCGCGGTGGAGGGCGATACTGTCTATAGCGCCAGCTGGGATGGCACCGTGCGCGCCATCGATGCTGAGACCGGCGACCAGGAGAGGGTTTTCGATGGGCATGACAGCCGGGAGTGGGTTTTCGATGGGCATGACAGCCGGGGCATGCGCCACGTCGTGGTGGAGGGCGATATCGTCTATAGCGCCGGCGATGATGACACCGTGCGCGCCATCGATGTTTATACCGGTTTACAGAGATGGGTATTCGAGGGGCATGACGATGATGTTTCCAGTGTCGCGGTGGAGGGTGATACCGTCTACAGCGCAAGCGCCGATGGTACCGTGCGCGCCATCGATGCCGAAACAGGAATACTGAAAATAGTTCCCAGAATCTCGTTCTGAAGAACAGTTTTACATGCTCTTCAAGGGTTTCATTATGCTTATATGTTAGATGCGGAAACTCAAATGTTTGGGATTGCTTCGGGGGGTTCAGCTGAATTCCACGGGCCGCAACTCTTTTACACGGCCACCCCGAAGTTTTCGAGAAGAGGGTGCCGGAGGCACAACCGATTCAGGCAAAAAGCAAAAATACTAAGCCATGCGTGAGATAACCGCTCTTACCCTGACAGTGCTCTAGTGTCCTGCATCAAAAAGAAGGTCCACGTCTTGCCCCTCCGACACCCCTCATCTTCTCTGGACAATATTAGGGAGTGCGCCTGATCCCGAGTGCCGTCACCCGGACCTTCTGGAAGACCAGCGCCATTTCTTCGATGCGCCGCGCCCGGGCCCTGGCCGTAAAGCTCCACTGGAGGATGGCCCAACATCAGAACTGGGAGACTCCAGGCGCGTCTCGACTTGCGAAGACGTGTTGAACTCGGCTGTCATAACCGGTAGCTTTTACACCTATGGTACGATGTCTCTTTTAGTTACTTTATTGTTTAACGCGCTGATTATGAAGCACTTAAGGCATTACGCCAACCTCTTCGGTCTTTTTTTCTTGAATTATCCGGGTTCAGGGGGGGTTATGAGAAACAAGGCAATATGTTTAGCTGCTTTTTTGATGCTCTCGTTTAACTCACACCTTTATGCTAGCGCAGTGCCAAGCGCAAAATGGAGTGCCGAATGGGCACATAAATCAACTGTTTATGGTGTTACAGTCAAGGGTGATAGGGTCTATACTTCCGGTGATGATGGTACCGTTCGCGCAATCGATACCAAAACAGGAGCTGGTAAGTGGGTTTTTCGGGGACATGAGGATGGGACCCAGATCGCAGCTGTCGCAGCAACAAGTGACCTTGTATTTACTGCGGGTCATGATCAAACTATACGGGCGATCGATGCAGAAACAGGAGAAGAAGCTTGGGTTTTCGGAGGAATACCCGATGACTTTCAGGATGATGTGCTAGAGGATGGTGTTGCGTATAGCTTCAGTGACCAGGATGTCCATGCAAATGACATTACAGGCAGTGAAAGAGGGTGGGTGTTTGATGGACACGACGCAGAGGTAACAGGAGTAACAGTCAAGCAAGACACCGTATACAGTATCGATAAAAATGACAACATCTATGCCATAGATATTAAATCAGGGGACGGATCCAAACACGAAAGCCATACCGATGGTATCTTGCGAGATATAGCTGTTATCGATGACACCGTTTATAGCGCCTGCCGAGAAACGGTCCGTGCCATAGATGCTTCTTCGGGCACGGCAGTAAGAACGGGTGATGACGCCTGGGTTTACGAACCCGAAACCGGCCGCATCAGGAGCGTTGCAGCACAAGGGGACACCGTCTACGTGGGGAGTACCGATAACACTATCCGCGCCATCGATGCCGAAACCGGTGAACCCTTCATGGTCGATGGCGAGCCGTGGGTCTTTGAGGGGCATGACGATGATGTTTATAGCGTCTCTGTGGAGGGTGGTACCGTCTACAGCGCCAGCGCCGATGAGACCGTCCGCGCCGTTGATGCTAATACAGCCGAGGAAAAATGGAAGTATGCCGGGTATGGTGCATCAATTCGAGCGGTCGAAACAAATAATGGAACCGCGTATATAGGAGGAAGTAACGGAGAAATACAAGCTATTGATGCTAAAACCGGGGAGTATTTATGGGGCTATGCGGAACATGCAGAATATACTGAGTCAGGAGCAACATGGATAGCTGACATCGCTGTGACGGATGATGCTCTCTTCGCCGCGGGAGATGATGAGGGATGGATCTGGGCCTTAACTGGTGATTGGAAGTGGGTCTTCGAGGGGCCCGGCCGGTTCTACAACGTCGCGGTGGAGGGCGATACCGTCTACGGCGCCTGCCAGCATAACAACGTGCGCGCCATCGATGTTCATACCGGCTTACAGAAATGGGTATTTGAGGGGCATGAGGGCACGGCGGCCCGTGTCCGGGATGTTGCGGTAGAGGGCGATACCGTCTACAGCGCCTCCGGCGATGATACCGTGCGCGCCATCGATGCCGAAACCGGTGAACCCTTCATGGTCGATGGCGAGCCGTGGGTCTTTGAGGGGCATACCAGCACGGTCAGGAGCGTCGCGGTGGAGGGCGATACCGTCTACAGCGCCAGCTCCGATGAGACCGTCCGCGCCATCGATGCCGAAACCGGTGAACCCTTCATGGTCGATGGCGAGCCGTGGGTCTTTGAGGGGCATACCGATAGGGTCCGCGGCGTCGCGGTGGAGGGCGATACCGTCTACAGCGCCAGCTCCGATGAGACCGTCCGCGCCATCGATGCCGAGACCGGCGAGGAGCAGTGGGCTTTCGATGGGCATGACCGGTGGGTCCACGACGTCGCGGTGGAAGGCGATACCGTCTATAGCGCTGGCGATGTCCGTGATGAAACCGTGCGCGCCCTCGATGCTGAGACCGGCGAGGAGCAGTGGGTCTTCGATGGGCATGACGATGATGTTTACAGTGTCGCGGTGGAGGGCAGTACCGTCTACAGCGCCGGCGATGATGACACCGTGCGCGCCATCGATGTTTATACCGGCTTACAGAAATGGGTCTTCGATGGGCATGACCGCTCGTTCTTCGGTGTCGCGGTGGAGGGTGATACCGTCTACAGCGCAGGCGCCGATGGTACCGTGCGCGCCATCGATGCCGAAACAGGAATACTGAAAATAGTTCCCAGAATCTCTTTCTGAAGAACAGTTTTACATGCTCTTCAAGGGTTTCATTATGCTTATATGTTAGATGCGGAAACTCAAATGTTTGGGATTGCTTCGGGGGGTTCAGCTGAATTCCACGGGCCGCAACTCTTTTACACGGCCACCCCGAAGTTTTCGAGAAGAGGGTGCCGGAGGCACAACCGATTCAGGCAAAAAGCAAAAAATACCAAACCATGCTTGAGATAATCGCCCTTTCCTTGACAGGCCTCTAGTGCCACCAACACTGACCAGAAAGGGGCCGATATCCGGGCAAATAAAAGTACGTCTCCTCTGGGTATTGGCTTTATCTGCGAGAAGGTCAGCAATTGGCACCTATCCTAATCAAGGGCTCCTGGAAAAAATCTATCCTCGACGTCGGACTCATTAACCTCGGTACCATCTAAACGACGCAACTCAGAATCGGTAACGGTCTTAGTTGCATAAAAGTTATTTTCTTGCATGGTCACTTGCCAGGATCTCACTTCAAAGTTAACGTCGAAATTTTGAAGGCGCTTTGGCTGCCCTCTTTCATCCACTGCTACGACTACGTCATAGAAAACAACGCGTATTTTTTCAGCACCCTCAAAATCATCAATTGTAGTTTCAATTAGAAATCCATATTTTCCACCCTCGGGTTGCAGATCCTCCGTGGACTCTTCGCCATATTCGATATGTTCATCATCGACAAAAACGGCATAACCAATGTCGTCTTGCCGTATCACTGTTTCAGAGTTGTTTTTGATTTCAAATATTGCCCTAATATGCGAAGACCCGTAGGTCACATTTAGAGGCACGGCGCGATACTCTGCTCTATAGTAGTCTTCAGATCCACCATTCATAGAAGCTCCTATGCTGTCCAAAAATGGCTGATCATATTCAATTACCTCTATCTTATAGCGTTGACTGGGCTCGAAGCGTCCGCCCTCTGCTTTTACAGAAACTTCAACATCTTCAACCTCTTTTGTTTTTTCTTCTTCTTCAGGGACGACATTATAAGCTAGGTGTTCGGCTTCACCGACCTCCTCACTAGAAAACTCATCATCCTGCATAGACGCGCAACCAGTTATGCACAACGCTGCCACTAAGATCGTCGTTTTTTGTTTCATGTTTTATCCTCTTTAGCCGCTAAAGGTCATACTTTTTGTTTGGGTAGACTGAAAGTTGCAGGGAATGACTCCAGGCTAATGCAAGAAAAAAGACCGAAGAGGTTGGCGTAGTGCCTTATGTCCTTCATAATCAGCGCGTTAAACAATAAAGTAACTAAAAGAGACATCGTACCATAGGTGTAAAAGCTACCGGTTATGACAGCCGAGTTCAACACGTCTTCGCAAGTCGAGACGCGCCTGGAGTCTCCCAGTTCTGGTATTGGGGCCATCCCGCTGGGCCTTGTAAACTCAGTCGAGTTTAGTCCAGACGGAGAACGGTTTGTCACGGGCTCATTCGACGACACAATGCGGCTCTGGCGGGCACGCTGAGCGATGTTTACTACGCTACGCTCCTGATGGGCGCTGTCTAGCTTTCTTTGCAGCATTTTCGTTTCCTGCTTGAGCTGATCTTCGAGCTTCTCGGCGCGCTGCTGGTAGTTGTCACGTTCGTTGCTGATTTCGTTGAAGCGTTTTATGTACTGCAGTTCTTGTCCCTTCCAGTATTTGCGCTCGCGCTCTACCTGAGCTTGCAGGTTCTCCAAGGCCTGCTGACTCTCGCTAAGGCGTTGCTCCAGGCCAAGGCGGGTCTGTTCATGCTCGGCCGCCATTGTGCGGATTTCGGCATCCTTTCTTGGCGAAGGGTAGTGGTCTCTTGGTGGGCTGTGTCGCGTTCTTGGCGCAGTTGATCGAAACGTTGATCTGCTAGCCGGCTCCAGGCGCCGATTTAGGAGCCGGACACTGGCCATGTGGCGCTGGATATCGATGTCTTCACCATGGACAACTCGAACACGCGTAAGGGGGGCGTCTCACAGACCTACGCTGGCTTTTACGGCTACTCGCCAATCGCCGCTTACCTGGGGGTAGACCCAAAAGTTGTGTCACCAGCCGCTATCTTGATTACGGAAGCCGGGCATCCACTGTCCAGATTGTTTCCGGTCTGGATGCGGCCGCCTGAAGATGGCGCGTAACACACGAGCGCTGTGAATCCTGCAGGGGCTCAGCAGCCGATCCGAACGGTAAGCATCGGCCCATTTCTGCTAAGGGAACCTCTAAAAACCTCCCCGGCGCCATTATTTGCCTCGGTGTGGAGGTCTTGGCGCCAGGGATGGCGCCATGAAGCCTCCAGGGATGGATTCACGGCGTCCTCCACACCGGGGCAGATAATGGCGCCGGGGAGGTTTTTAGAGGAACCCAACAGATCCGAGGTTAAGCATGACAACGACACATGACATCATAAAAAAGGAAATCCAGGATCTTGATTATGCCAGATGATGAGTAACCGTCGTGAGGGTCACGAGATCAGTATGCTCGCGCTGCACCTGATCCAGAACTGCATGGTCTACATCAACATGTGTTGTAATTCAACGGCAACGGACATCTTGTTCTGTTTCAGCAAATGCTGCCGCTAATTGACGGGATTCCGGGAGAGAACGTTGATATTTCGAGCCTAAGTTTAACTCGCTTTTGTATCCATGATCTGGACGAACTTCTGGCTAAGGCTACTACGGCAGCTTAGAATTAAAGGAACCTTACAGTAAGGGGAGCATGCCGATGATCGTCGTCGCCAAGATTACCGCTAAGGGCCAGACCACCATACCTGCTGATATCCGTGCCGCGCTGCAGGTCGGCCCCGGTGATCTGCTGGTTTAACTGTGCCTTCTGTGGCGCGCTGCAAGCTGTTCACCCCTCAATGAAGGATTCATCGCGACCATCGCTGCCGCATGCTGCGAGCATAGGATGTTGCCTTTTGCTCATCGTTTTAGGTCGCTAGCAGCCTGATACACTTTGTTTGGTGCCAGCGTATCTCTGCCTCTGCAGTTGTCCACAAAAGCTGTGGAAAACTCTGTGGAGAGTTTCTATCTACCTAATCATAACGGGCATTTGGCGGAACTGGTCAGTTTTTGTTCAGGCAGGCAGTAGGAACATTAAAATCAGTGGCTTATGGCTGGCATCCAGACCACAAAGTGGAACTTGCGCATTATCATAGGCTGATTATTCGTCCAAATTGCAAGCATTGAGCCTTGTGCATAACTTGCAGCGACAGATAGCCGGCTTTGAGTGTGAAGGTATTCGTTATTAATATGCAGACCATCGACCCCCATTACTACGACATCATAATCATCGGCGCCGGTGCCGCAGGCCTCATGTGTGCCGGGGTGGCTGGGCAACAGGGCGGGGGTCATCGCATACTGGTACTGGATCATGCCAACAAGCCCGGTAAGAAGATCCTCATGTCCGGCGGCGGGCGCTGCAACTTCACTAACCTGCACTGCACGGCCGAGGATTTCATCTGCGCCAACCCGCACTTTGCCAAATCAGCCCTGAGCCGTTTCACGCCTTGGGACTTCATCGCCCTGGTGGAACGTTACGGCATTCCCTATCACGAACGAGATCACGGGCAACTCTTCTGCGACCGCTCCGCTAAGGATATCCTCAACATGCTCTTGGCGGAATGCGAGAGGGCGAATGTGGAGATCCGCACCCGCGCCCCTATCAAGGATGTCCGCGTCGGCCCGCCGCATCAGGTGGATACCCCCACGGGGACCGTACAGGCCGATGCCCTGGTCATAGCCACCGGGGGTTACTCTGTTCCGTCTATTGGGGCCAGCGGGTTTGGTTTTGATTTGGCTCAGTCTCTGGATATTCCTGTGCGCTCTACGCGTCCAGGCCTGGTGCCTCTCACGCTGGGCAAGAAGGCCCTCAAGCGCCTGGAAGGCCTGAGCGGTATCGCCCTGGACGCCACGGCGAATGTAAATGGCAAGAGCTTTCGGGAGAATCTGCTGTTTACCCATCGAGGGCTGAGTGGCCCGGCGGTGTTGCAGGTGTCGTCCTACTGGGAGCCGGGGCAGTCGGTGGAGATTGATCTGTTCCCGGATGTGAATCTAGGCGATCATATCCGTAGCGTGCGCCAGCAGCGCCCGAAGATGGAATTGAAGACCCTGCTAGGAGAACGGCTCACCCGGCGGGTAGCGCAACGCTGGTGCGATCTTGGGGTGAAGAGCCAGCCCCTGGGCCAGC